>JAHQYM010000098.1 GCA_024421095.1 Acidimicrobiia bacterium | reverse complement strand
GGTGTTGGCTTCATCGTTGGCCGCGGAGGAGGGTTGCATCCGTGAAGCACTATCGGTCCGCGATGTTCTTGGACTCGAGCGTGGCACTGCGGGCGCTTTCAGTCGCTGCATCCGTGAAGCACTATCGGTCCGCGATGTTCTTTGCACGTCGTTGTTGGGGGCGGTCACCGTATCCGGTCGCAACGGTGACGGGTTATCGGCCCGCGATGTTCTGGTGGTGCTACCTCCGGTTGCGTCAGAGGACGGCTGCACTGGTGAAGGGTTATCGGTCGGCGATGCTCCAGCGGTGCCATCGCCGTTGGCCGTGGAGGAGGGCCGAACCGGTGAAGCGCTACCGGCCTGCAACGCTCCGGCGGTGCCATCACCATTCGTGGTGCCCGCCTCAAAAAGTTCTGATCGTGAAAATAAACTCATGGATCACACCTTACCCACCCCGTGTGACAATGACACCGTGGATTACTGACAAAACATAAAATAATCCAAAATATTTTTATGGCACAAAGCCAGCCAACCCACAAAACCCATCGCACAGACGAACACCAGGGCCACATTGACCCCATCAAACGAAACCGCAACACCTAACCGACTGCCGTCACGGAACCCAACCACGCGTCAACCGTGACAACCCCACCGACATTGATCGGGCGCCGCGAGTGTCGATTAGAACTCAACCACCTCTCTCGCAAAGTCAGACACAACCCAACCCGAGGACTCCTGACAACATGACCACCAACCCAACACCAACAACCCAAATCCCACACTCACGCGCAGAGCCGATTGATCAACGGCGATATCAACCACCTCAACACCGCCCAACCACACCAACACCTTACAAACCAAAATAGGGTCAACTCCCACATGACATGAAATATTTACGCAAACAGTTGAAAAAGAACCAACAAATCACAAACACATATAAGATCACCTTCCACAAAGATCCTCCAGTTGATCAATCGCCTGAAACACCGATAGAACTTGCCATCCCTCACGTTCAACCGGGTACCCTCACCCCACCGACCCCGACCTCAAACGCGAAAAGCCCCTTTACTCGCCAGCACCGGTCGCTACGGGAGATGACTGTTTCGGCTCGCCGCCCGCAGCACGTCGTCATTGGCGGATTCGAGCACAACAGAATTCGCGGATTTGGGCGCAACGGGATTCGCGGATTTGAGTGCGGCGAGGGTTAGACTTGATGCGAGCAGTGTGACAGGCACTCCGGCACTGGAGGCATCTTGGCCACCCCGAACGAGAAACTAGCCGCATCCCTTGAGGCGTTGTCGCGCATGCTCGGCGACCGGCGCGTTTTCCGTTCCGCAGAGCTGTCGCGCACTCATCGCGAGCGTTTGGAACGCAACGGCTTCGTCCAGCGGGCCGCCAAGGGATGGTTCTTCGTTGCCGAGCCTGGGGTTCGGCCCGGAGCAACGTCCGTGTGGTACAGCTGCTTCTGGGAGTTCTGCGCCCGCTACTGCGAAGAGCGTTTCGGCGAGTCGTGGCACCTATCCGCGGAAGGTTCCCTCCTGTATCACGCAGGGGTGAATGCGATTCCCGAACAGGCGATCGTTCACTCGCCGTTAGCAACGCACCACTGTGTCAACCTGCCCTTCGACACGTCACTGTTCCACTTGGCCCAGAAGAACGAGCCTGATCGCTCCGAGGTGATGGTGGACGACGGCGGCCTGCGACTGCTGACTCCCGACGCTGCGCTCGTGCGCACGTCCGAAAGCTTTTTTCGTACCCGAGCCGTCGAGGCCACGACAGTGTTGACACAGATGGCCGATCATCGTAGGCTCCTGCGATGCCTGCGCGACGGCGCGCACACGACCATAGCGGGGCGCCTAGCGGGGGCGTTCAGGACGGTCGGACGGACAGACATCGCCGACGAGGTGCTCGCAGCGATGACCAGCGCAGGTCACACCGTTCGCGAGACCTCGCCGTTCGCAAAGGCAGCGCCCGGCCGGCAGTCGAGGCCCACAGAGCAGCCCGCGGCGACGCGGATCCGAGTGATGTGGGAAGACCTGCGCGGAGTGGCCGCCGCGGCAATGCCCCAGGTACCGGCGGCGCTCTTTGACGTTGATGCCTACCTCGCTGCGGTCGACGACTGCTATCGAACTGATGCCTACCATTCGCTGTCGATCGAGGGCTATCGGGTGACACCCGAGCTCATTGAGCGGGTCCGCTCGGGAGGCTGGTCCCCCGATACCGACCCCAACGACGCGTCCAGTCGGGATGCGCTCGCGGCACGAGGCTATTGGCAGACGTTTCAGCAGGTACGAGATTCCGTGGCGGAGGTAGTCAACGGAGCGGACGCGGCCGAGTTGGCGCGCCACCGGCACCGCGACTGGCACCGCTCACTGTTCGCGCCGTCGGTGGAATCGGGGCTCTCCGGGGCGGGCGATCTCGGCGGTTACCGTCAGCATGCGGTGTTCCTGAGCGGTTCGCGCCATGTGCCGACGCGTTGGGAGGCCGTTCCCGAGGCGATGGCAGTGCTGTTCGAACTGCTCGACGAAGAGGAGGAGCCGTCGGTTCGAGCCGTCTTGGGGCACTTCTTCTTCGTGTACATCCATCCCTACACCGACGGCAACGGCCGCCTGGCCCGCTTCTGTATGAACGCCATGCTCGCGTCGGGCCGATACCCGTGGACCGTCTTCGGTGTGGGCGACCGAAACGCGTACATGAGCGCACTGGAGTCGGCGAGCGTAGGCCAGACCATCGAGCCGTTCGCCGAGTTCGTCGCCGCACGCATAGGGGTGCTACCCGCCGCACAAGACCCTGACCGTCCGTGAACGACTGACTAGCCTTGGGACGCATCCGCCGCACCCGACAGTCGGCTGGCGCAGATCGTTCTCATACCGAGAAAGTGCTGCTTGAGTGATGCCTAGGTGGTCAGCCAATTCCGACTGCGTCAGACCTTTGGCACGTCTCGCTGTGGCGATCCGCCTCACCCAAACGCACTTCGCGTCAGCCTCCGCCTCGCTTTCATCGTCAACGGTGAACTCAATCCTCTTTTTTGGCGGGGGGGTGGTAGAACAGGGCCAGTTGGGCTATGGCTGCTGCGACACCGCCGATTGCGCTGATCAGCAGTCCGATGGTGCCGTCGAGGTTCTCGATCAGTTCGAGTTGGTAGTCGAGGGAGTACTGTCCCGGTCCGGTTGTGGCCACGCCCACGGCGATGATCGCCAACACGAAGTTGTACTCCCAGCCCTCAGCAATGATGAAGAAGCCGTTGCTGCGATGAACGGTCCATCCGGCCACAACCATCAGGGCCACGAAAGCGAGCGCAGCTAACGGCGTGAGCAGTCCCGCAGCAAAGAGGAGACCGGCCCCGATCTCGGTGGAAGCGGCGAGCATGGCGTGGAATTTGCCCGGCCGCATTCCCATGGAGTTGAACCAACCCGCGGTGGCCTTAATTTTCCCGCCCTTGAATAACTTCGCGTAACCATGCGCGGCGAGGGTCAGGCCGACGGCCACCCGAACGATCAACGTTCCGAGGCTGACGGCATCAACGTCGGCGATGTAGTCCACGGCTCCAAGCATCAGTGCTGCTCCTTTCGCGTTTCGGGAAACTGTGCCAAGAACGCATATTCGGTTGTCAGACGCAATAGACGCGGCTTGAGTTCCCGCACAATCATACCCACACCATAACACCTAATGTATAGGAGTCGGTGTCTACGAAGCGCTGTCCACCACGGGGCCTCGAAGGTGCCTCACGGTTGGAGAATCAAGCGCGCCATCGGCGCGGCGGTGATCAACCGTTCGGGGGTCGCGTCGCGATCCGTATGCGTGCTCATAGACTGCCGGACATGGATGCGGCATCGCTATCGATTCTGGAGCGCCCGGCTTATGGACTTTCGGAGGCGGCAGGGTACCTCGGGCTGAGGCGCGAACGCGTTCGAGCGTGGCTTGATGGGTATACACGCGGAGGCATCACCTATCCTCCGGTCATTCGCGTCGATTCGACCGGTGACGACATTGTCGCTTGGGGGGAGTTCGTGGAACTCGGTTATCTTCGTGAGTACCGGCGCAAAGGAGTATCACTACAACAACTCCGCCCGGTAATTGACGCGTTGCGGCAGGAACTGTCCACGCCGTACCCTCTGGCAACTGCGCACCCGTACATTGTCGGGCGAGAACTCGTCTGGGAGTTGCAGGAGAGCGAGGGACTCGATCCGGCGATCGCGATCGTGGTGCGAACCGGTCAGTATGTGACTCTTGCCGTTGAAGCAGATCGATTCGTCAAGAAGGTGGAGTTCGACCCCCAGGAAACGGGAGGTGTCCGTCGAATATATCCCGCAGGGAAGGCTTCGCCGGTGGTAATCGACCCCTTTGTTCGGTTTGGCCGCCCGGCTGTTGAAGGTGTCGCCACAGAGCGACTATGGGAGTTGCACGATGCCGGCGAATCAATAGACGAGATAGCAAACGACTACGACATGGCGGAGAATCTTGTACGAGCCGGCGTCTCCTATGAGGAACATCAACGGTCCGTTGCTGCTTGACACATCATGTCTCTTTGGTTCTTCGTGGACGAGAACGATCTTGGACTTGGACGACGGTTGTCTCAGAAGCAAAAGCAAGTGCTATTTCCTGGCCACCCCTCAATCCCCGATGTTCCGCGGGGTTGCCAAGATGAGGTCTGGTTGAAGGTTGTCGGTCAACAAGAACTGGTCGTGATCACCCGCGACCGTCGGATTCGTTATCGTCCCGTCGAGCGGCGGGTGTGGATTGAACATCGGGTCCGTGGGTTCGTGCTGACTGGGCGAGCGAGCCAGACTACGGGTCAGAGTTTGGACATTCTCGCAAACCACTGGAAGCGAATCGAAAGTACCGTACAGGAGCGAACACAAGGCCCTTGGATGTACGCAATAACAGATTCCGGGCTTCGCGAGGTACCATTCCAGTGAACCGAGTCCACCGAAATCGGGCTACACAACGCCGCGTGGTCTTGCAACTGTCGGGCGGGTTACTTGAGCGGCTTTTCGCGTTTCCGCCTGTCTCGACCTGGCCGACGCGGCCGAGGCTTACGGCCTGGATCCAGAGCCGCTCGTTGGCCGGCAAGGTCCTTCTGGTGCGTCAACCGGCTGAACAATCTTCCTCACAGACATGACCGTCGTGCTCATCGCCGCCGTCGGGGCCGACACCCGCACCTGAAATAAAGCCGACATCACCGGACCCCCGCCCGCGGATGCCCAGACCACAAATGTAGTGGAAACACGCCACCACCGCGCCCCCTCTGACCTGCGGAAGCACAAGACACCCGCCAAATTCCGGTCTGGGCGTAGCCATCATCTTGGCGTGCACCGCTCAGACCATGCTCTGACGAGTACAACAGAATCCGCGGGTTGGAACACAACAGGATTCGCGGATTTAAGTGCGGCGAGGGCTAGCCTTGATGCCGAGCGGTGCGACAGGCACTTCGGCACTGGAGGAGTCTTGGCCACCCCGAACGAGAAATTGGCCGCATCCCTTGAGGCGTTGTCGCGTATGCTCGGCGACCGGTGCGTCTTCCGTTCCGCAGAACTTTCGCGCACCCATCGCGAGCGCTTGGACCCAACAGTTTCGTCCAGCGAGCCGCCAAGGGATGATTCTTCGCTGCCGAGCCCGGAGTTCAGCCCGGAGAATCGTCCGTGTGGTACAGTTGTTCCTGGGAGTTCTGCGCCCGCTACTGCGAAGAGCGTTTCGGCGAGTCGTGGCACCTCTCCGCGGAAGGTTCGCTCCTGCATCACGCTGGGGTGCATGCGGTTCCCAGCCAAGCGATCGTCCACTCGCCGTTAGCGACGCACCACTCTGTCAACCTGCCCTTCGACACTTCACTGTTCCACTTGGCCCAGAAGAACGAGCCTGATCGGTCCGAAGTGATGGTGAACGACGATCGCCTGCGACTGCTGACTCCTGACGCTGCGCTCGTGCGCGCATCGGAGAGCTTTTTTCGTACCCGAGCCGTCGAGGCCATGACCGCGTTGACACAGATGGCCGATCATCGTCGGCTCCTGCGATGCCTGCTCGACGGCGCGCACACGATTATAGCGGGCCGCTTGGCGGGGGCGGTGGCCTGTATCTGTCGAGATCCAGCCTGGTTCGCGTGATCGCGGCCCCAAGTGCCTGAATCACTTTCTCGCCAAGAGCCTCGACAACCATGTCTGAATTATCGTACGATTTCATACCGGGAAATATGCCACGCGCATCAACGTCGGCGATGTAGTCCACGGCTCCAAGCATCAGTGCTGCTCCTTTCGCGTTTCGGGAAACCGTACCAAGAACGCATATTGGGTTGTCAAACGCAATAGATGCGGCTTGAGTTCCCGCATAATCATGCCTACATCATAACACCTACTGTACAAATCGTCATTCTCACTGCTGATTTACAAGATATAAGCCCGCTGCCCAAAACGCTTGGTAAGGGTTTCCTCCGAGTCTCCACTCGGGTCGTCAACTGACACGCGGGATATGGTGTCAACCTCTGTGTCACACCCCCAACCTACTCTATCCACCATCAACAAAGCACACGCCAACCGGCATGTGCCAATCAAAGGAAAAACCATGAAAGTCAAAATATTAACCATTGTGGGCGCAGTGTTGCTGTTAGTCGCAGTAAGCGGAATCGCCTACGCACAAGGTAGTCGCTTCAGTGATGTGACCCAAGACAAACACGGGTGGGCGATCGAATCCATCAACTGGGCGGTTGACAACGAGATCACTGCGGGGATTGGCGACGGCCTCTTCGCTCCAGACTCAACGCTCACACGCGCTCAGATGGTGACGTTTCTGAAACGTTACCACGACAATGTGGTGGTGCCAGAGTTAGCAAGCGCAAACGATTCATCGCGTTCTCCGACTTCACCCACCACCACCACTACCACCACCACATCCACGCCTGCTGCCACGGCCCCGACTGCCGTCAAAGGTTTCGGAGGTTGGGAGTACTTTAACGGCTCGACAACCGCTGGAGATTACGAGGGTTATGCATTGCGGGCCGACTCTCATTCGGGCTATTCGTGGGAGACTAATCCAGCACTTGCGCTTCGCTGCGGTTTGGATAGTCGGGTGTTTGTTACCACTCCCTATTTGCTGCACGGAGGAGATAATTCAGCAATCGTTTCTTGGCGTTTAGCGAAAGATGCTGGCCCAACGAGTGAAACTTGGTGGAGTGATGAGGAAATTGATTCAACGGTGTTCCCGGAATCTGCTTCTAAGTTTCTTGATATTTTGCAAGGCAACACGGGCACCTTGTACATGTCTTTCACTCGCGTTTACGACAATGATTCTAACGACGCAACATTCAACATAACGGGAGTAGATCAGGTATTCAACGAATTGGATTGCTTCTGATTATTCCGCTAACAAACAATTATCCTCCCCCCACAACTTTGGACTAGCGTGCTCAACCACGCTCGGTTAGGGTTTCCAATGGCCGTTGGCCACTCCTTTTACTCGGGGTTCGTCTGCTAGGAGTGTGCCTAAGTGTGTGATTTCGTCAAGGTCCCAATCCAATGCGTTGCAGACGGCTTGATCCCATTGTTGGCGTATTTCGGTATACCCGTCGCGAAATTGGGGGACGATTTCGTATCGAGTTTGTTCCCAAGAATCTGCGAGCATCAAGACGATGCGCTCGTCGTTGATATCCGGTATCGGAAGGGAACTCCACGCTGCCGGGTTGTAGAACGGGAAGGTCATTTTCTTACCCGCCCGTCCCATGAGCATAATGCGACCCGGCGTTGCGTTAAGAAAAACAGCGGTCGACTTGGCTTGCGTGTTGTCTAACCCTGAGGTGTATCTGACTCTTCGCGACGAATCGCGGGTTTTTTCACGGCGCATCGGTGGATGGTTGGTGGTGGTTGGTTTGTCATGTTAGCGGTTGGTTTCGGTGGTGGGCGCGTCGTTGCGCGTCGGCTTGTTGGAGTCCGTGTTGGCGTGCTTGGCGGATCTGGTTGCCTTGCCCGTTGTGTTCGTCGTTGGGGGTGACGTATCCGATGCCTTCGTGGAGCCGTACTGTGTTGTGGTGGTGCCGGACGCGTTCGAGTTCTCTGGTGAGATCGGCTGGATCGTTGAGCGTTTCGAGGTGGGGGTG
>JAHQYM010000008.1 GCA_024421095.1 Acidimicrobiia bacterium | reverse complement strand
CAAGAAACGCAAAGCCCGCATCTTCGAATCTTCTGATTCTGGTATGTTTGTGTTGACAGGTGAGTTCGACCAGATCACCGGAGCGCGTATCGCCACCGCGTTGACCGCCAAAGAACGACAACTCTGGAATCGCGAGGACCCCAACAACCGTGCCACACCACAACAACGCATGGCTGACGCGTTAGCCGAGTTGATTAGCGAACCCACTAGTGACAGCCGGTCTGTGGGTACTGATTTGTTGGTAATCGCCGATTTCGACGTGCTCAAACAACAACTCGAAAACCCGCGGTTGGTTGACGGGTCACCAATACCAATCACTGAACTACACAAGTTGGCGTTGGAAGCGAACTTGTTGCCGTCAATCTTCGATACGAAAACCCAAGACATGTGGCTCGGTCGTCGGGTGCGCACCGCCACCGAAGCTCAACGCATCGCGTTAATCGCCCGAGACCAATGCTGCATTGGATGTGGCGCTAACCCGTTGTGGTGCCAAGCGCATCACATTATTTGGTGGTCAAACAACGGACCCACCAACCTAGAAAACCTCGTATTAGTATGCAACGACTGCCACCACAAAATCCACGACGATGGCTGGCAAGTCCACAAACACCCCGACACAGGCAAATACTTCCTCAAACCCCCAACCCAACCTCCAACCCGCCCAGCAGAGAAGCCCTTGAGCGCCCCGTCGGGTGAGCGTTCGCTTGTCTCTTCGGATGAACCGCCAACCCGCCAACCCAAAGAGCACCCGACCGCTTCGGCCCGAAAACCCTCAACACACAAACCGAGTGAGAATTCGACCGTTTCGTCAGGGGAGGTCTCGACTATCTCGACGGATCGGGCAGACCGTGCTCGAACCCGCGCAGACTCCGCTCAACCGGTTGCCGGCGACTCAACAGAGTCGACTGGTCAGAACGCGCGCGGGCACGCGCATGGAGAGCAGGCCCAGCGAAAGAACCAGACAAGCTCCCACACCAAACAACAACACCCCGCCGCCCGAATCACCGACCACGACCCGGTAGACGGCATCGATACCTCCTAAAGCCCGCACGGGTGGGTGACCATGCTAAGGCAGACGTTGAATGCAGTTATTTCGAAGCAGCGGAAGAAATTTACGAGGTTGAATTGCACTAGAGTCCTAAGTATCACCAAAACCAGATCGCCCAAACTAGTCAAGCAAACCCGAACCCCACCGGCCAATGTACCCGGCCAACGTGATTTCATCTCCGACGTTCACGAAATGCTCGCTGAAGCTTGGAACGGCTACGTTGCCTTTCAGGCTTTAGGCCAACACCCCAGGCAACCCAGACCATGTGACGGGGTTGCACTGCACATCAAGAAGGTAGCCGATTGGAACAAATGGGTACTCCAATCAACGATGGAAACGCTTTCAGCCGACCAAAAAGAACCTCAATGAACGACACTCCCATGCCTGAGACGGGAGATTCAGCCCACTGAAAAAAGCGTTTACACCGTTCGGTATATGGTTGCTTAGCACGATGCCTGCCTTGTTCCGACGATGGACGCGGCACCAGAAAGACCGAACTGGATAGCGTCAAACAACACCGCCGAACAACGCCGGTTGCATGGTTGTATTGATTTTCGGGCTGTCAGGAAGATTCGCCTGGGAGCCAGACGAGTCCAGGAGGGATTCGAGATCTTCGCGTTTCAATATCGGCCTCGCCCCCTGCTCTTGGAGAGGCGCGTTGCCTAGTCCTTCACCGGGTCCCCGCCAAACCGCGACCGATCCAAAACCTCGCTTGAGTGCTTCGGAAGCACCAGACCATGTGCCTCCGGCACCGTTGTCACTGGCTACAACCACCGTCAACTTTGCCTGCGCGTAGATCAGCTTGTTACGCCCCATCGCGTTGCCCGCGCTGAACGGAGCACTCGGAGCGTAGGGCGTACACATAACAGTGTTCCCTGCATGGACAGCTCTGCGAACTTCGAGGCGTTTGAGCTTGCGCAGCAGCGAATCGGCCAGGATCCCGATGACCGCTCCCCCAGTCTCGTGGGCGGCGTCCATGGCGAGTTGGTCGACCCCCCGCGCTCCCCCCGACACAAGCGGCAAGCCTAGCCGTCTAGCGGTACGCGCTAAGTCCTTGGCGATGTCTCCGCCAGCTTGGGACACGTCACGGCTGCCGACCACGCCCAGACCGGGCGAATCAAGCAACTCAATCGCGCCTGCGGCATGCATCAGAGGCGGAGCCTTGGCACCCAACCGAAGCAGCCAATGACGGGGATAGTGCTCGTCGAACGCCGTCACCGACTTGATACCCGATTGCTCCAATCGTTCCAGTTCGAACGCCAACGCGGTTGCGCGCCCGACGAGCTCCTCGACCCGGACCGCCAAGTCCTCACTCAGACCTTGCCCACTAATCAATTCGGCCTGGCTCAGGTTCAGAAAGTCCCCCGGTCCGCGGCTGGTTTGCTCCATCAGACTCCAGAACTCAGAAGCCTTGAGCGGTCGCACTCCGTCGGCGCAGAGTCGACTCACCAGAAGGATCGTTGCCAACGAGTCATCATCGCGTTTCATCCGCTCGACCTCCCCGCCGTGTCCGCAAGCGCAAACGGCAAGACGCTACCGGCCCCGACCTCACGGAGACTCGCCCCAACGACGGTGACCGTCCAACGGGAGTCAACCATGTCGTCCACCAACAGCACAGGACCGGACGGCACCGGACCTCTGACCTCAAAGGCATTCTGCACATTGCGATACTGCTGTTGGCTGTTCTGCATGAACTTCTGGGGTTCGGAGTCACGGACCTGACGACCACGTCCCCAAAGACTAGTCCGAGGCGACTTGCAAGCCGGGCCGCAAAACCTGCCACCAGTTCAGGCTGACGACGCGAGGGCACGAACGCCACCCACCCGGGCAATGTGCCATGTTGTTCCCTTATTGATAATTTGCAAATTTGATCAAAGCAATCAATATCTTGATTATATTACCTTGTTCATGAATCTTGATTAGGGAGTGAACGTGTGGCGTGACGGTTGAGTTTCGTTGAATAAAGGTGCGGTCTTGCTAAAATTGAGGAACTACTAAATGCCCCAATCTCCATTTCACCCTCAAATGCGAAAAGTCGCGTCTAACCTAACTATGTTGTCTAGTGGATGCAATCGCTTTGCTGCGTTGTTCTTAATCTTTATTTTGTCGACGTGCGCAGCGAGCCCTAGTGCCGAACCGAACGATGATTCCGACCCGATTGCTGATTATGAACTGTTGTACGAACTCTACCTTGGTGATCCAAATAATCTTTCTGATGCTGCTATAGATTATGAAAGGCAATTATACAGCAGTACACAAGACAAAATTCGGGCTTGCATGGCGCAATCTGGTTTTGAATACGTTCCAGATCCGCCCCCAAATCGCATAAACGATACAAACCTAACCGAAGAGGATGCGGTTGTGTTTGGATTCGGTATTTCTCTTGATGCTTATGTGGCCACGGACAATGATGTTGATCCTGTGAGAAAGGTCGAATCGCGGGAGTACCGTGGCGCGCTTTATGACGCGGGCGGTTGTTTTGACCAAGCAAGAGAACTCGAAACCTCGTTTTCTAGTATTTTCGCGGATTACCACAAGGACTTTGCAAAGGTTTGGGAATCATATGTCTCGGATCCGCGGGTTACTGAAGCGGATACGAAATGGGCCTCATGCATGAAACAAGCTGGATTTGACGTAAACGACCTTAACGAACTTCAAAACAATATCCGAACCATGCTAATCCAAAGTTCAGGTCTACCAGAGATCCAGTCCGTCCAAAGATACGAAATCGCTGCAGCGTTAGCACATGTGGATTGCAATATTGGTTTGACCGAGATACATGACTCGGTGATTGCTGAACTTTCAACTCAGTTTGACGAACAATATAAGAATGAGATAATTGCGAGACTTAGCAGCCCAGTTAAGTAGTCAATGTTTCGTAGACCACGAAATATTGGTGCGGAGGTAAGCGCCATCGCTGATTGCGACAGAGTGCAGTGTCGCCCAACGGTTAGCCCTTGCGGCGTTGGACTTCGGCGGTGATCGCGGGGATTACTTGGTGAAGGTCTGCAATCACGGCCCAATCAGCCTTTACGACCATGTTGGCTTCACGGTCGGTATTGATCGCCAAAATGTGTTTACTGGCCATCGCCCCAACCCAATGCTGGATAGCACCAGACACACCCGAAGCGATATAAATCTCTGGGGCGATGCGCGTCCCGGTCTGGCCGACCTGATCAGAATGCGGACGCCAACCAAGATTAGTGACCGCCCGAGAACAGCCAACCCGACCATTAAGCAAATCGGCCAACTCCTCAAGTTTCGCGAAACCATCAGCGGAACCAACACCACGACCACCGCCACACACAACCCGGGCGGTAGGCAAAGTCACACCTGCCTCCTGCACCGTGCGGTCTTTGACCATCGTCACACAGTGGCTTTCGTCAAACTCCGCATCAAACTCTTCCACACTCGCATCAGCGCCGTCATCGGGTTGCGCCGCTACCGCGTGCAAACCACATGTAAACAAAGCCACGTCAGCATCCAAAATCGAATCTTCAAGCAATGAACCACCCCACTGCACCCGCGTCATACTCCACGGATACCCCGGAGTGATATCAACACAATTGGCCACAAACGGAGCATCCAAACGAGCCGCAGCTTGCGCCATAATCTCATTACCACGTTCAGAACCACAAGCAAGCACCGCCGCGGGCTCAAGTTCGGCGACCATCTCGGCGATAACCGCTCCATAAGCATCTGGCCCATAATCGCTTAGCAACTCGTGCGTGCATGTATGCACAACTTCGGCACCAAACTCGCCTGCTTGGTTGACGCAAGGTTCAGCATCACTACCGATAAGGGCAGCTTCAATGCCTTCGTCCATCTTGTCTGCCAATGAACGGCCGAAGGTGAGAGCCTCACGAGCCGCTTCAGTCAACTCGCCACGCTCATGTTCAAGCACCACTAACAGCATCAGAGCACTCCTAACTCTTCTAACACGTCCACCACCGCGACAGCCGCTTCCGGCCCTTCGCCCAAAATCACCGTTTCAGAAACTTGCTCAGCGGGGCGATGCAACCGCACTCGGCGTTGACCACCGGCAGCAGCATCAATGTCCAGAGACTGTATTTCCAGCTTTTTGGAGTTCAAGCGGCCTTTCATTGTCGGGTAACGAGGCAGGTTGAGCCCTTCCTTCACACCCAACACGCAAGGCCGAGGCAGTTCATAAACCTCGAACCCTCCGTCAATCTCGCGGCGTGCTGTGACCGTGCCCGCACCAGTGCCGTCACCAGAAACCTCAATCCCTTTGATCCCGTTGACGATGGGCCGCCGCAGCCGATATGCCACTCGGATGCCGACCTGAAACCCACCCGTGTCAGCGGATTCGTTGCCGAACAAGATGAGGTCGAATGCCGAACCGTTTTGTGCTTCTAGCGTTTCGATGGCATCTCCGATAGCTGCAGCCGTTCGTTGCGGGTCCCACGCAGAGCCATCGTCAGGAATCAAGACCCCATGATCGGCACCTACCGACGCAGCATAACGAAGTTGTTCGCTCGCCTCCGTTGGGCCGACCGTGAGCACCGTAACCTCACCACCGTGTTGCTCACGGAGTTGCACGGCTCCCTCCACAGCGCATTCTTCATGCGGGCTCGTTGTGAAACCCAGATGAGCGGCATCCACTTGAGAACCGTCGGCGGTGACATTGATTTTGGCTCCCGGTGCGGGAACCCGTTTTACGCAACAGAGTATTTTCATCACAAACCAGTTTCAGCTTTTCAGGCGGGTGTCGCCGGGGTCGAAGGCTGAACCGGAACCTACCACAGTAACTGGAAAGATTTCGTTCATGTACATGACCTGCAATGCGGTGCCTGGGGTTGCGAGTTCGTTGGGCACGTAACCCATGAGCAGGTGTTTACCAACCGAAGGGCCATAACCTGCTGAGGTCACACGAGACACCCGCCCGTGAGAATCAACGATACGCGCACCGTTGTGATCCAAAATAGGTTCGTTGCCTCCCTGCATATGGCGTTGACGGCCAGCGCTATCGGTTTGGTCTTCCACAGTGAGGGTGACGCAAGCAACCTCCGCGCCGGCTTGGCGTGCCGCAAGGTAGGGTTCTTTGCCAATGAAGTTGGCGGCCTTGACTTTCGGGCGAGCGAGCCCCGCTTCAAGGGGGTTGTATTCGCTTTCAAGTTCGGCACCCATGAGCCGATAGCCCTTTTCGAGGCGGCCCGAGGTTCCATAAACACCGCCACCAGTGGCACGGATGCCCAAGTCTCGCCCCGCCTCAAACAAGGCATCCCAAAGGGCGGGGCCGTTACCCCAATCGGTGTAGATTTCCCAACCGGTGTCGCCAACATAGGAGATACGGAAAAGGTGCGCGGTGATGGTGCGGTTCGGCAACCCGTCCACGCCACAATCAAGTTCAACCGGGATGATCGAACCGTAAGGCGAACCGTTTTGGCTCAGGTCGTGGCCGCAGAGTTGCCCAAGCACTGCGGGTGCATTGGGCCCCCACAATCCGAGTGTGGTTATCTTCTTGGTGAGGTTGGTGAAGGTGACCGAACCGTCGTTGGGCATATGTTTACGTGTCCAAAATTCGTCACGTCCGCCATCAAACACTCCGGTCACGATCCGCACTCGGTCGTCTGCCATGCGCATCATGGTGAGGTCGGAGTGAAAGCCGCCGTCTGCGTTGAGCCACGGGGTGTAGATGGAACGCCCCACTGCTACGTCTAATTTGTTGACCGCGAGCCGTTCGGCGTATTCAAGCGCGCCCGGGCCGCTCATTTCATATATCTGAAACGCGGAAAGGTCAACCACTCCGCAGTTCTCACGCAGGTTTAAGTGTTCACCGATGGTTATTGGGCTCCACCAGCGGTTATCCCACTCAACTTCGCGGGGTGCGAGTTGGTAGCGTGCACAGAGGTCAGCGTTGGAGTTGTACCATTGCGGGCGTTCCCAAACGCGGGCTTGAAAGAACTCGGCATCAAGCGCTTCTTGACGGGAACGGTATGGAGTTTCAACAAGGTGACGGCGAGATTCCCATTGCTCAGCCGGATGCACGATTCCATAGGTCTTGTTGAAGCCTTCGTTGGCTCTTGCCCAGATGTGTTCATCGCTTTTTTCTTCGTGATAGAAACGGGCGATGTCTGCACCGTGAACATCAATCACTCGTGGGTAGCCATAGGTCATCCATTCGGCGACTACCTGTGCCATGCCCGGGCCTTCTTTGACCCAGACTGCGGCAGCCGACCAGAGACCATCCACATCGGGGATTTCGCCGAGGCAGGGCATGGTGTCTGGGGTGAACGACAGCAACCCATTGATCGCATACTTGATTTCGGCATCCCCCAACATGTCCATTAGTTCGATTGCTTCTTCCATTTGTTGGTCGAAGTCGTCTGGGGTGAAAGGCATTTCTGTCGGCGACAGCGCGGCTTCTTCGTTGGAGGGGATTTCGTCTGGGTGATGCAGGATGGGTCGGTGGCCATATGAGCCGACTTCCATTGAGCCGGCGGATTGCCGTTCATAGCAGAAGGTGTCCATGTCACGCACGATTGGGTAGCCGATTTCTTTGTTGGTTTCGGCCAAGATGTCTATGGGCCCGACATCTGCCATTTGGTGAACAGCGGGCACGAGCGGGATATACGTATCGGCCATCGCGGCGATGCGGTTTGACCATACGCCGCAGGCCACCACCACATGGTCGGCTTCGATGGTGCCTTTGTCGGTGACGACTGCTTTGATTTTGCGGCGCCCGTTGGGGGTTGGGGCATCATCGGTGATGAGGTCAAGCACTTCGGTGTTGGCGAATACCTTGCAGTCAGCCTTCTCAATGGCTTCTTTGCGCATGACAGTACCGGTTTCGAGCGAATCGACCACTGAAACTGTGGGACAATAAAATCCGCCTTTGATGATCTCGGTGTTGACGAACGGCACGCGTTCTTTGACTTGTGCGGAAGTGAGCATGTGTGCTTCAATCCCCCAAGCCTTGGCTGAGGTCATGCGCCGTTGCAGTTCATCCATACGCTCTTGGGTGCGGGCCACTTCGATGCCCCCAGAGTCGACTGATAGGTTCATGTCTCGGTATTGGTTGGCGCTTTGCTCACCAAGTAGCGCCATTTCTTTGTTGTGGTCAACCGGGAAAATAAAGTTCGAGGCGTGGCCCGTGGAACCACCAGGGTTAGGTAACGGCCCTTTCTCAACTAGCACTAGGTCTTTCCAGCCGAGCCGGGCGAGGTGTCCGACTAGGCAGTTTCCGACGATCCCAGCGCCGATAACAACAACATTGGCTTTGTTTGGAAATTCACTCACTTGTAACACTCAATTCTGAACTGGTTTGTTCTTGAGACGATAAGAATGTCAAAAATAATACTGGACGATCGTTCAGTTTGCACGCGCAACTACCACGAAACCTATACAATCGACCGCATCGCGGAATCGTTCCGTGATACGGAACAGTCCGAAGAGGGGGCGGCAACGACCAGCCCCGCCGCGCAGGAGCAACAATGGCATTTCCCAGCGACCTCGAAATCGCAAACGGGGCTAACATCGCCCCGCTCACAGACATCGCAGAAAAAGCTGGCATCCCGCAAGAGTGCCTTGAACCCTACGGAGTGGGTGCCGCCAAAATCTCACTCGATGCCATAGCGAAAATGCAGCACCGGCCCAAAGCAGCCTATGTTGTGGTGTCAGCCATCACTCCAACCCCATTAGGCGAAGGCAAAACCACCACAACGGTAGGGCTTGGGCAAGCCTTCCAACACATCGGCCGCAGCGCCACCATCGCTATTCGACAACCCTCCATGGGGCCAACTTTCGGAATCAAGGGCGGTGCCGCTGGCGGCGGTTACAGCCAAGTGGTGCCCATGGAACTCTTCAACTTGCACCTCACCGGTGACATGCATGCAGTCACCGCGGCGCATAATCTCTGTTCGGCAATGCTTGATGCACACATTTATCACGGCAACGACGCAGGTTTTGACATTCACAATATTACTTGGCGGAGGGTATTGGACGTGAACGACCGTGCTTTGCGAAACGCAGTTATCGGGTTGGGCGGGCGACTTGACGGCATCCCTCGCGAGACCGGATTTGATATCACCGCTGCCTCTGAAGTAATGGCAGCGCTAGCGTTATGCACCTCCCTGCAAGACCTGCGCCGCCGCCTCGCACGCATTGTTCTGGGTTACAACAAAGCCGGCACGCCAATCACCGCAGAGGACATTGGTGCAGCCGGGTCGATGGCTGTGATCCTCAAAGAGGCCATCAAACCCAATCTGATGCAAACGTTGGAAAACACCCCAGCCTTGGTTCACACCGGGCCGTTCGGCAACATCGCTACCGGCAACAGTTCTATCATCGCCGATCAGATCGGCGTGCATACTAGTGATTTCTTGCTCACCGAAGCTGGTTTTGGTGCCGATATGGGCGCCGAACGGTTCTTCAACATCAAATGCCGTTATTCGGGGCTCGCTCCTGATGCTGCGGTGCTCGTCGCTACGGTGCGAGGCCTCAAAGCACATAGCGGCAATCACAAGATAGTCGCTGGGCGAGCGCTACCTGAAGCGTTGCTCGCCGAAAACCCCGATGAGGTACATATGGGTGGCGACAACCTACGCAAGCAACTCGAAAACATGCAGTTGCACGGCGCCACCCCAGTTGTTGCTATCAACGTTTTCCCTGAAGATCACCCCGCTGACATCGCCGCGATTGGCGAAATAGCAGCAGAATACGGCGCACGTGCGGCGGTGTCCACGCATTTCTCTGACGGCGGACGCGGAGCTACCGAACTCGCCGAGGCCGTGGCGGAAGCTGCGGCTGAACCAAGTGAGTTCAAGTTGCTGTATCCAGCCGAAGCGCCATTGAAAGACAAGATCCATGCCGTCGCAACAAAAGTTTATGGCGCAGACGGCGTGGAGTATTCGGCGTTGGCCAACAAACAATTAGCTACCTATACCGATGCCGGTTTCGCGGACTTGCCTGTCTGTATCGCCAAAACCCACCTGTCCATAAGCTCAAACCCAGCCCTAAAAGGTGCGCCCACCGGTTGGACTTTGCCGGTGCGCGAGGTGCGTGCCAGCGTGGGTGCTGGATTTGTGTATCCGATAGTTGGCGATATGCGCACGATGCCCGGGTTGGGCAAGGTGCCGGCTGCGGCATCTATAGACATTGATGCTGACGGAAATGTCGTCGGACTGTCCTAACCACAGCTACGCAACGAACGAATCGGAGTCCCTATGAAGTCACTTGCCAAACTCTTGTGTGCGAGCCCCACCGTGGCAAACTCATCCGCCGCTCGGGAGCTTATTTCCGATATGACCTATGAGGTCATTCCACTAAAGAGCCTGCCTGAAGCGATCACCCAACTACCTGCCAACGCACGGGTCAGCGTGACCGCTTCGCCGGTGAAACCTTTAGAAGAAACACTCGACATTTGCGCTGAACTTTTGGAGTTGGGCCATCGCCCGATCCCTCATTTGGCTGCCCGAAAAGTTTCTGACGCAGCGCATCTGCGATCGTTGGCCAAGCGGGTCACCGACCTCGGCATCAGCGAGATTTTCTGTATCGCCGGCGATGCCGAAAATGCCGGAGAATATCCCGATGCCATGGCTTTGTTGCGTCCTTTGCTTGAGATGACTACTGGTGCGATTACTTCGGTGGGTGTGTCGTCTTATCCAGATGGCCACGCTTTCATAGACAACTCGGCTCTACGCCAAGCACTACTCGATAAGCAGGAACTGTTCACCGAAGCCGACATCAAAGGACACGCTTCCACGCAAATGTGCTTTTCTACAGAGACGATCCGCACTTGGTTGACTGACTTGCGTACCGAGGGTTTGACGATGCCAATCCATCTCGGTGTGGCTGGTGTGGTCGACCGTGCGAAGTTGTTGACCATGGGAATGCGGTTAGGCGTGGGCGCTTCGTTGCGTTACCTGCAAAAAAACCGTACCGGCCTGTTGCAGCTTTTTTCCTCGGTTGGCTACGACCCAAGTGATTTGATTTTCCCCCTAGCGTCTGATTTTGATACTTTGGGGATTGAGGGTTTGCATGTGTTTACCTTCAACCAGGTTGAGGCAACCGAACGCTGGCAACAAACCAAGCTCCGTTAGCGGAATTGGCTTATGGGCGCTCCGCTTTTCGCTCCGTTCCAAGGTTGGTTGGTGCGGCCACAGTGGGCTGAGCAAGTGGCCGCCGCAGCTTATGATTCTATGTCGGCAGAGCAGCGTCGCATTTTTGTTGAGAAGAATCCATACAGCTATTTGGGGATAACCCGTTCACGTGAAGATCTGCTAGATGGTTGTTCTGAAGCCGACCTTTTGCAGTTTTGCATTACTGCTTTCCAACGGCTCATTGAGGTTGAGGCATTTGTACAATCTGCACAGCCTACGTATTATGCATACCGCTTGAGTTCAGCGAATTCGAGTTCCACTGCCCACCCAAATGATCGTGTGTTTGATCAACTGGGGATTGTTGGCGCGCTAGACGTTGATGGCTTGCGTGACGGCCGAGTGTTGACCCATGAGAATATTCGCGCCGAGCGAGCATCTTTGATAACTGAGCATCTTAGTCAAGTCGGTGCTAGTTCATCACCGATTGCGCTAACTCATGTGGCGGCTCCTGAGTTCACCGAAATCCTCGCATCCGTGGTTAAACGTATACCTGAGGTTGATGTTTTGGTTGACGGTATCAGGAACCAAGTTTGGGGCTTGAACGAACGTGAGACAGACAACATTCAACCTCTCCTTTCCGACACCAAAGTTTTTGTGACTGATGGGCACCATCGTTGTGCGGCATCTTTGGCAGCGCGAGATGCTCACCTTAATGAACGCGCTTATGCGCGCACCTTAGCGGTGTTGTTTCCACATGACCAGCTCGTCGTGGAGGCGTTTCACCGCCGTGTGCCAAACCAGGCGGAACGTTCGTTTGAGGCATTGCTCCGCGATTTGCGACATCTAGGCACGGTGACTGAATTGCCTGGAGACACCGCGCTGCTGCCACAACCTTCAGCTCGTGGTGAGGTCGTCGTGTATCTGCAAAAACGTTGGCTTCAGTTAGTGTTCGATCCTGTGGCGCAGTCCACGCCATTACAAGCTCTTGACGTTGAACGGGTTCGCTGTGAAATCATTGGCGCGGTTCTTGGGGTTGACGAAACTGCCGGCAACAGTGTTGACTACATACCGCAACCGGTTGGGGTGGCTGAATTGGTGCGACGCTGCGACCTAGACGGCTATGTCGGATTGGTGCTATACCCAACCGATATCAACGATCTGATGGCTGTGGCCGCTGCCGGTGAACTCATGCCCCCGAAGTCAAGCTACCTAAATCCGAAACCACCTTCAGGTGTATTTTTGCGCACGCTTGGCGTGGGTGCCACAAAAAACCTCGCAGCAAGTTAATCAACGCGGGAACGCGCCCAACATCCGCGCCGCGGCAAGCGTGTTTTTCAGTAGGCAACCGATGGTCATTGGTCCAGTGCCACCAGGCATCGGTGTGATCGCGCCGGCCACCTCTTGCACACTATCAAAATCCACATCGCCGACAATTCCCGCAGCGGTACGGGAGATGCCTACGTCAACCACGGTCGCTTGAGGGCTCACAAAATCGGCTGTCACCAACCCGGCCATACCCGCCGCGGCAATGATAATGTCGGCTTTGCGGCAAAGCGCCGCAAGGTCTTTAGTGCGACTATGGGCGAGTGTGACAGTAGCATCGCAGCCTTTGCGCCCGAGCAACAACACTTGAGGTAAACCCACGAGTGTTGAACGCCCGATAACCACTGCCCGCCTGCCGGAGGTTTCGATGCCGTAACGGTTGAGAAGTTCCATCACACCCAACGGTGTGCAGGGCACATGGCCGACGCGTCCTCGCAGGAGCCGACCCATGGACCGCTCAGTTAAACCGTCAACATCCTTTTCGGGTGGAATCAAATCCAGCACCGCCTCAACATCAACACCCGCTGGCAACGGCAACTGAACCAAAATTCCATGTACCGAATCGTCATCGGCTAGTTCCCTGACCGCGCTTTGCACCTCGGTTTGAGTTGCGTTCTGCGCCAGTTCGACATGGCGTGAGACCATCCCCGCTTCTTGCGCTTTACGGTGTTTGTTCCGCACATAAATCTGGCTGGGTTTGTCGTTGCCTACAAGCACTGTTGCGAGACACACAGCCGCCTGCGAAGCAGCTTCGATCTCTTGGCGCAGACTTGCAACAATTTCGTCTCGCAGGCGGTTTCCGTCCATGAGCACAGCGCCTGCGGGCGTGTACTCCGTGTTGTTGTCTGAAATCACCCGCCTAGCTTAACTACCCAACACCAATTCCGCGCCCAACATGCCCGCTCATAAGAACCACAAAACCGCAGAGATCCTGTGCCCGGGGCGGGACTTGAACCCGCACGCTCGATTAAAGCAACGGATTTTGAGTCCGCCGTGTCTGCCAATTCCACCACCCGGGCTAGATGGTTGCCTCTACTTTACGGCAATTCACAAGAAAACAACAAGTATGAAACCCCGATGTGCTCATGTGAGTCAGAAACTCCACAAGACCTATAACATTTAGCCCTCTTGACACAACGGCGGTGAGCCTACGAGTTTTGGGCACCGCAGGAGCCACACATGATCGTCTTTACCTATCCAGGACAAGGATCGCAACGCCCGCAGATGGGTGCATCTTGGGCACAACACCCGTCTTGGGAACTGGTGGACGAAGCCTCACAAGCCGCGGATCGTGACGTTGCGGCTTTACTTCTCGATGCCGACACAGCCGAGCTAACCAAGACCAGCAACGCCCAATTGGCCACCTTCGTGATGTCAATGGTGGTGCTTGATGCGGTTAGTCGTTTGGGTGTTGAAGCGGTCGCTCACGCGGGACACAGCCTCGGCGAGTACTCGGCGTTGACTGCTGCTGGTGCGCTGGAGTTCGGTGATGCGGTGCGTTTAGTCAACGAACGCGGCGATGCCATGCAAGCCGCAGCAGACGAACAAACTGGCACCATGGCCGCGCTGTTGGGCCTTAGCGATGAGCAGGCAGACATAGCTTGTCGGCGCACCGCCGGCGATGTTTGGATCGCCAATTACAATGCCCCAGGCCAAGTCGTCATAGCCGGCGTGCCCCAAGACATCGACCAAGCAATCGCTATCGCCAAAGCCGCTGGCGCTAAACGTGCCATGCGCTTAGAAGTCGGCGGGGCGTTCCACACGCCGCTCATGGCGCCCGCAAAGAACCGTCTACGTAAAGCTATCGACCAAGTTGAGTTCCGTCCACCAGAACAACCCGTTTATGCCAACGTAGACGCAACCGCGCACCAAAACCGTGCCGAGTGGCCCGAATTGTTGGGAGCGCAACTATGTTCGCCGGTGCGTTGGTGTCAAACTCTCAACCAACTCGGCAATGACGGTTTCAACACCTTTATTGAACTTGGCCCAGGGAATGTGCTAAGCGGTCTTGTCAAACGAACACTCAAAAGCGTGAACCGCGCCAAGGTGGCCACACCCGCGGACCTCGACAATCTCTTGGAATCTCTAGCCACGAAGATCCGCAACGAACCAACCACGCTTGAAGGTGAGCACCTTTTCGCCACTGAACGTTTAGTGGTTTCGCCAGCCGCTGGCATCTTTAGCTTGGCAGCGGGTTGCGAACCGGGCCAACAAGTAGCTGTTGGTGACATCTTAGGCACCGTCGGCGAACAAGCAGTGCTAAGTTCCTTTGCTGGTGAAATCATTGGAGTGCTAGCGCTAAAAGGAGAACGGGTGATGTCCCGCCAACCCATAGCTTGGTTGCGAGTTCCGTAATGGCCGTACGCATCGCCGGTATCGGCACTTCGCTACCAGCCAAGGTGCTCAGCAATCAAGACCTAGAAGCAACCCTCGACACCAGTGATGCGTGGATACGTGAGCGTGCCGGAATCGTCACCCGCCATGTGGGTGGAATCACTTCACAGCTAGGCATTGAGGCCGGCAACGATGCCATAAAAGCCGCCAACATAAGCGCAGACGACATCGACCTATTGCTGCTCAGCACCAGTTCCCCCGACCAAAGATTTCCCGGTACCTCAGCGCAAATCCACGCCGGGCTTGGCCTAAATTGCGGGGCATTCGATGTGAACGCGGCTTGCGCCGGTTTTGCCTACGGGTACGTGGCTGCCTACGCCATGATGATGCTGGCTGGTGGCCCCAAACGGGTTCTCAATATCGGCAGCGACGCGCTTTCAACCCTGGTGGATTACGACGACCGATCAACCGCGATCCTGTTTGGCGATGGTGCTGGTGCCTGCGTGATGGAACGCCATGAACAAGGTGAATTGTTGGCGTTCGACCTTGGAGCTGATGGCGACCTAGCGCCGATCCTTTATTGCAGGCACGGCGGCACAATAAAGATGGCCGGTCGAGAAGTGTTCAAAAAAGCGGTCCGTGCGGTCGCTGGCTCAATCGAAGCCACCCTCAAACGCGCCAAATTAACCCCGGCAGACGTTGACGTGGTGTTACTTCACCAAGCCAACATTAGGATTATTGAATCTGTGTGTACACGTACCTCGCTACCGATGTCCAAGACGTTCAACGTGATCGAAACCACTG
This sequence comes from Acidimicrobiia bacterium, assembly GCA_024421095.1. Lineage (GTDB taxonomy): Bacteria > Actinomycetota > Acidimicrobiia > Acidimicrobiales > Aldehydirespiratoraceae > VXYK01. The sequence goes on along the minus strand of JAHQYM010000008.1, from coordinate 36,312 downwards.
GCAACACGTCAACCGCTTCGATCCCCCTAGCCATGCAGCACGCCGCTAACCAAGGCGTTTTGGAACCCAACAAAATAGTTTTGATGTCTGGTTTCGGCGCAGGTATGACTTGGGCAACTTTGGTGGTGCGCTGGTGAGCCGAGTGGTGCTGATTACCGGGGGCAACCGTGGGATCGGTCTTGCCACCGCCGAACGCTTCCAAGCCACTGGCTACCGCGTCGCAGTGACTGCTCGTGCGCCCCAAGACAAGCCACCCAAAGACATCTGCGTAGTTCAATGTGACGTGACCGACAGCGTGTCGGTAGACAACGCGGTCAGCGAAGTAGAGGCAACGCTTGGTGCTGTTGAGGTGCTAGTCAGTAATGCCGGAATAACCCGAGACGGCCTCGTGCTGCGGATGCGTGATGCCGACTTCACGGAAGTTCTTGACACCAACCTGACCGGCGGTTTTCGGGTAGCGAAGCGGGTGGTGAAAAATATGATGCGGAAACGTTGGGGACGCATAGTTTTTGTATCTTCGGTAGTGGGCCTTGGTGGGCAAGCCGGGCAAGCCAACTACGCCGCGTCCAAAGCCGGGTTAACCGGTTTGGCCCGTTCGCTGGCCAAAGAATTCGCGGCTCGAAATGTTACCGTTAATCTGGTGGCACCAGGGCCAATCGAAACCGATATGCTAGCCGCGCTAAGCGATGCTCAACGAGCAGCAATGACCGATGCGGTGCCCTTAGCACGGCTCGGCAAACCCGCTGAGGTGGCTGCGGCGATTGCCTACCTAGCTTCCGAGGAAGCCGGGTTCGTAACCGGTACGGTGCTTGCGGTTGACGGTGGCTTGGCGATGGGTTGACCGCAGCGGTTAAGACAGTTTCGTAATATTTCCTAAACAACGGAGGGAACAAATGAGTGACAATTTTGAACGATTCAAGAATTGTGCAGTTGATGTGCTGTCGGTGGATGCCGACCAAGTAGTCATGGAAGCAACCTTTGAGTCTCTTGATGCCGACAGTCTCGACCTAGTCGAGTTGGTCATGGCACTTGAAGAGGAATTTGATGTCAATGTTGAAGAAGAAGAACTTGACGGGATAACCACAATCCAAGGTGCCTACGACCTGATCGTCTCCAAAATCTAATGCAGGGTCGCCGTGTCGCGGTAACCGGCCTTGGTGTGGTCGCTCCTTGCGGTGTTGGTGTTGAAGCATTCTGGGAGGGCCTTTGTGCGCCCGCGCCGATAGGCCCGCGCCAAATCCACCGATGGGATGCGTCCGCCTATTTTGAGAATCCCAAAGAGATGCGACGCACCGACCGTTTCACGCAGTTGGCAGTGGCGGCAGCAGACGAGGCCTTAGCTCAGGCTGGCGACCTAGCGATAGACCCGTCTCGTCTTGGCACGTTCATTGGTACCGGGGTAGGTGGCATTGAAACGCTTGAAACACAGATTGAGGTTCGTCTCACGAAGGGCGAACGCCGGGTGTCGCCATTTTTGGTGCCGATGATGATGACTAACGCCGCGGCCGCCACCTTGTCGATGCGTCATGGCTGGCGCGGCCCGTGCGAAAACACGGTAACCGCGTGCGCTGCTGGCACCCATGCCATCGGCAACGCGGCCAGGCTCGTGAGCAACGGTTATTGCGATGCGGTGCTTGCGGGAGGCAGTGAAGCACCATTTACACCCACTTCTGTGGCTGGTTTTTCTAATATGACGGCATTGTCAACTAGCGGCGTGAGCCGCCCTTTCGACCCACGCCGTGACGGTTTTGTGATGGCTGAAGGTTGCGCCGTGTTGGTGCTTGAAGAGTGGGATTTAGCCCAAGCCCGTGGTGCCACTATTTGGGGTGAGATTTTGGGGTCGGCATCCACCGCAGATGCTCACCACATCACCGCGCCCGCACCGGGCGGTAGGGGCGCGATTTCTTGTATGCGTTTGGCGTTAGATGACGCTGGTGTTGCTGCTTCAGACGTTGCCCACATCAACGCGCATGGCACTTCAACCGACAAGAATGATGCCGCGGAGGCAACCGCCATAGCGGAGATCTTTGGTACACCGGGGCCGATTGTTACCTCAACAAAAGGTGTGACCGGGCACGCTTTAGGGGGTGCCGGCGCGCTGGAAGCAGCAGCCGTGCTTTTGGCGATGCAAAAGCAGTTGATTCCACCAACCGCCGGGCACGAAACTCTTGATCCAACCCTGCCAAAAATTGATTTAGTGGTTGGCGAACCACGCGCTTGGACACCCGGCCCGACGCTTTCCAACAGCTTTGGATTCGGTGGACACAACGGAACCCTCGTAATCGGCGCGGTTTAGGTTGGTGGGTGCTGGCGAGTTTCAGGCACCGTCATTTCAGGCACCGTCAACAATCACGAACATCAACTCACAACTTGCTGCCAATTCGTTGCCCACACTAGCTTGACCTTCGCCTTTGCCGGCACGCGCTGACAAGCGTGTCATCTGCACTTCGATGGTGAGCGTATCGCCGGGTACCACTTGGCGGCGAAAACGAGCGCGGTTAATCCCACCGAACAAGGGCAGTTTACCCTCATAGCGTTCGTCGGTCAATACCGCCAACGCTCCCACTTGCGCGATTGCCTCACACATTAACACGCCTGGGAGCGTTGGACGGTTTGGAAAATGACCAGTAAAAAAGGCCTCAGAGCCGCTCAAACGCCAGATAGCAGTTGCAGATTCGCCGGGGACGATTTCTAGTATCTCATCTACGAATAGAAAGGGAGGCCGGTGCGGCAAAACCTCTTCTGGTTTCAGCAGAGTCACTGAGTCCCCACGAACGTTGATTACCGAAAAGCCACAGCGGCTAGACCCGATGGATCAGCTCTTGCCAGCGTTCTTCAGCTTTGAACCGGCGGTGATTTTACAGCGAGTACCCGCGGGTACTTCAATCGTTTCACCGGTTTGTGGGTTCCGCGCAGAGCGAGCGCTAGTGTCGGCTCGTTCAAACTTGAGATAGCCAGTGATAGCAACTTCGCCCCCATTGCTGATTTCAGCTTCAATGGTACTCATCATGGCATCAACGCAGTTACCCGCGTCTTTTTGGCTGACCCCAGCCTTGTCGGCTATGGCTGCAACGAGTTCGCCCTTGTTCATGTTTGCTCCGTTTTGGTTTCCTGTGACCGCGACTTTCGCGACAGCACTAGAAACTACAGGCTCAACCTCTAGTTCCCACACCAAACCGCAAGACAATCGCGCAGTTTCGGTTCGGCGGTAAACTAAACACCCGAAGTCTACGTTTGCCTAGCTGACCATTTGAGGTGTCATGACCGCACAAGACCATCGGCCATCGCTTATTGATTTGGAGGGGCGCGCCGCGTTCGTTGGTCGCCACATTGGGCCACCCCAAGCAGAGCAAGAAAAGATGCTTGCCACGCTCGGAGTCACTTCAATCCAAGAATTGATTGATGTGACGCTGCCCGACGACATCAAGATGTCGGCACCATTGGAGTTGCTCTCGGGTGTCGGCCAAACCGCCGCCCAAGACGAATTGCGGGCCATCGCCTCAGCCAACCAGATACACACCTCACTGATTGGTATGGGTTACCACGACACTTTCACTCCTCCAGTAATTAGGCGCAATGTGATGGAAAACCCGGGTTGGTACACCGCCTACACGCCTTACCAACCGGAAATATCGCAAGGCCGCCTTGAAGCGTTATTGAACTTCCAGACCATGGTTAGCGAACTCAGCGGCATGGACTTAGCAAACGCTTCGCTACTTGATGAGGGCACGGCTGTGGCTGAAGCCATGACCATGCTGCATCGTGTGACGCGAGGTAAACAGGGTGACCGTTTCTTGATTGATGACCAATGCCATCCCCAGACCAAGGCGGTGGTGGCCACACGTGCTGAACCTATCGGGCTGAGCACCATAACCACCGACCCCGCAACAGCAGACCTCAACGGAGTGTTTGCGATGGTTGTGCAATATCCCGGCACGTGCGGAGCGATCCCAGACCTCGCAGAGATTATTGAGCGGGCTCACGCCCACGGAACTCTCGTTGCCGTTGCTGCGGATCCGTTGGCTTTAACGGTGCTCACACCACCAGGCGAACTTGATGCTGATGTGGTGGTTGGCAGCACTCAACGTTTCGGTATTCCGATGGGTTTCGGCGGCCCGCACGCAGCCTATTTCGCGGTTCGTTCAGCACATCAGCGATCACTTCCAGGCCGTCTTGTGGGGTTGTCGAGAGATAGTGAAGGTCGCGCCGCGGCGCGTTTGGCTTTGCAGACCCGTGAGCAACACATCCGCCGGGAGAAGGCCACTTCCAACATTTGCACCTCGCAGGTCTTGTTGGCCGTGATGGCTTCAATGTATGCCATCCACCACGGCCCCGACGGATTGCGCCGTATCGCTTTGCGGGTCAACCGTCTGGCTTCGCTGCTCGCTGAGGGTTTGCGACGCGGTGGTGTGGAGGTGGCACACGATGAGTTTTTCGACACTGTCTGTGTGCGTGTTCGTGGCCGTGCCGACAAAGTGTTGGCCATTGCCTTGTCATTAGGGATCAACCTACGCCGCGTCGATGCCGACAGCGTGGCCATTTCACTCGACGAAACCACCAACCGCAAAGTGGTAGAGACTGTTTGGGCTGCGTTTGGGGTGGAAGGCGACGTGGGTTACCTAGATGCCCATGTTCGTGACCCACGCCCGGTGAAGTATCGGCGCGATACCCCGGCATTAGAACACCCGATTTTCACCGCCTACCACAGCGAAACCGATCTAGTGCGCTACATGCGCCGGTTAGTGAACCGAGACATCGCCTTAGATCGTTCCATGATTCCGTTAGGTAGCTGCACCATGAAACTGAATGCAGCCACCGAGATGGAACCAATTAGTTGGCCCGAATTTGCACGCATTCATCCATTCGCGCCAGTCGGTCAAACCGTCGGCTATCAACGCATGATCGACGATCTTGAAGGTTGGTTAACGGAGATCACTGGTTATGCGGCGGTGTCATTGCAACCCAACTCTGGTGCACAGGGCGAGCTCGCAGGTTTGCTAGCGATTCGTGCGTATCACCAAAGTCGTGGCGAACCGCAACGTGATGTTTGCCTGATCCCAGCTTCTGCTCATGGCACAAACGCGGCCAGCGCGGTGATGGCCGGGATGCGCGTGTCGGTGGTGAATTGTGATGACGAAGGCAATGTTGAGGTTGCCCATCTAGACAAACTCGTGAGCGAATACCGCAACGAACTCGCCGCTTTGATGATCACCTATCCGTCTACCCACGGCGTGTTTGAGGTTGAGGTACGCCATATTTGTGAAATGGTGCACGATGCTGGCGGGCAGGTATATCTCGACGGCGCCAACCTCAATGCCATGGTCGGGTTGGCGCAACCCGGCAAGTTCGGGGCCGATGTTTCGCATCTCAACTTGCATAAGACCTTTTGTATCCCGCATGGCGGCGGTGGCCCTGGAGTAGGGCCGATTGGGGTTGGGGAGCACCTAATCGGGTTCTTGCCTAATCACCCGCTGACCGCAGTTGCTGGTCCGCCCACTGGTCCTGGCCCGGTGGCGGCAGCGCCTTGGGGGTCCGCTGGCATTCTCGCAATTCCTTGGATGTATATTCGCATGATGGGCGAAAAGGGATTGCGCCAAGCAACCGAAACCGCGATTTTGAACGCCAACTACATCGCTAAACGCTTAGAAAATTATTATCCGGTGCTTTACTCTGGTGCCAACGGTTGGGTCGCGCATGAATGCATTTTGGACACGCGGGTAATTTGTGCCGAAGCCAACATCAGCGTGGAGGATATCGCCAAACGTCTCATTGATTTCGGTTTTCACGCTCCCACGATGTCTTTTCCGGTTGCCGGAACGCTTATGGTTGAACCCACCGAATCTGAAAGTCTTGGCGAACTTGACCGGTTCTGCGATGCCATGATCGCGATCCACGCCGAAGCGCAACGATTAATCGCTGGCGATTGGCCAATCGACGACAACCCGCTCGTGAACGCGCCACACACCGCAAACGAAGTCACCGCGCAATCTTGGAAGCACGCTTATTCGCGTGAGGAAGCGGCTTTCCCTAAAGGTTCGGGGCGCGAAAATAAATATTGGCCGCCAGTGAGCCGCATTGATGGTGTCTACGGTGACCGCAACTTGGTGTGTTCGTGCCCGCCGATTGACCTGCTAGCCGATTGACCTTTAACCGATTGACCGTTAACCTATTGACCTGTGAACCGCGGCGACCAACCTGCACGCTACCGCTCACGTCAACTAAGGTACTATCGATAAGACCAACTCAACAAGTGGAGGCGTAGATGGTGCCAACAGACACATACCGTCTATCGGACCGTTACAAGTTAGACGACGGCACCGTCTTCATGACTGGGATCCAAGCCCTGGCCCGCCTACCAATCGAACAACTGCGAGTCGACCGGGCCAAGGGTCTCAACACCGCCGCGTTCGCCGCTGGTTACCCGGGTTCGCCCTTAGCAGGCATAGACGGGGCGTTGCAGCAAGCCGTGAGCGTAGCTCCCGATCTGCCAATCGAGCTACGGCCTTCAGTCAACGAAGAATACGCGGCAACAGCAGTAATGGGCAGCCAACTAGCCACCACACGAACCGATGCGCGCTACCACGGAGTGGTCGGCATCTGGTATGGCAAAGCCCCAGGCGTAGACCGAGCCGCAGATGCCTTACGACACGCGGTGTTCGCCGGAACCGACCCTCAAGGCGGTGCCGTAGCGCTCGCTGGCGATGACCCAGCAGCCAAATCTTCAACAATTCCGTGCTCATCGACGGGCATCCTCGCCGATTTGAACATGCCGGTGTTGTTCCCCAGCAGCCCCGCCGAGGCGCTTGACCTCGGACGACACGCCATCGCACTAAGCCGGGCCACGGGTCTGTGGGTAGGTTTGAAGATCGTCGTTGACGTGGCAGACGGTTCAGGTACCGTCAACCTGAACCCTTTCCGTATTGAACCGATCCTTCCTCAACTTGATGGCCAACCGTACGCTCATCGACCCGACGGTAACCTGCTCACCCCGCATACCCTCAAGATTGAGCGAGAAATACTAGACGTTCGCAAACCATTGGCGCTTGAATACGCAGCGCTCAACCGTCTCAACGAAGTGACTGTCGACCCGGCAAAAGCTTGGTTCGGCATCGTCTCCGCGGGCAGCACTTACCGCGAGCTTCGTGAGGCTTTGGGGGTGCTTGGATTAACCTCCGACCAAGATGTCAAGTCGGCGGGAATTCGCTTGCTGAAACTCAACATGCCAGTCCCCTTCAATGCCTCAACGGTTCGCGGTTTCGCATCGGGACTTGAGCAGGTCTTGGTAGTTGAAGAGAAAAGCCCGGCCGTCGAGTTGCAAGTCAAGGATGCGCTTTACAACGCCAGCGCACATCCCTTAGTTGTTGGACGCAAAGACGAATACGGCGTTCCGTTGGTGCCGAGCCACGGCACCTTGGTTGCCGAAAACATCGTGGCGGCATTGCGCTCCCGTTTAGAACCCCGTTTAGCTGAACACTTGCTCCCACCCAAACCTGAACGCCAGCGGATCGCACTCGGGGTGAGCCGAACGCCATACTTTTGCTCTGGTTGCCCGCATAACCGCAGCACGGTGGTGCCCGAGGGCAGCGCAGTGGGGGCCGGCATCGGTTGTCACGCCATGGTAATGATGTCCGGCGAAGAGCGCTACGGCGATATCTGCGGTGTGACCTGCATGGGCAGTGAAGGCACCCAGTGGATAGGTATGTCACCTTTTGTAGACACCGAGCACCTAATCCAAAACCTGGGGGACGGAACCTTCTTTCATTCTGGTCAGTTGGCTATCAGCGCGGCTATCGCTAGTGGCGTCAACATCACCTATAAGCTCCTATGGAACGCTGCCGTAGCGATGACCGGCGGGCAAGACCCAACCGGGCAGATAGATTTGGGGCGCGTCTGTCATCAACTGCTCGCTTTGGGCGTTCGGCGGTTGATTATCACTTCTGAAGACCCCTCTCGGGCACGCGCTTTAGCTTTGCCTGTCGAAGTTGAGGTTTGGCATCGAGACCGCCTCATCGAAGCTCAGCAAGTTCTCAGCACAATTTCCGGTGTCACCGTGTTGATTCACGATCAGCGATGCGCTGCGGAATTGCGCCGTGACCGCAAAAGGGGGCGCATCAAAAGTCCTCCTGCAAGGGTTGTGATCAATCATCGCATCTGCGAAGGCTGCGGCGATTGTGCAGCAAAATCGAACTGTTTGTCGGTGCAACCGATAGACACCTTTTTTGGACGCAAGACCACGATCGACCAGCACAGTTGCAACCTTGACTATTCCTGTTTAGATGGCGACTGCCCAGCGTTCATGCGCATCACCACCAAACCGCAACGCCCTTGGCGGCGTGCTCACAACGCATTGCCCTCAACTCTTCGACAAGTGCCGAGCGGTATCGGCGAACCGATCCGCAACGGCGAAAACGAACCGATCAACCTCAATGTGCATATCACCGGCATTGGTGGAACTGGCGTGGTGACCGTTTCACAAATCATCGGCACTGCAGCGATGCTTGAGGGGTATCAAGTCGCCGGGCTTGACCAAACCGGTTTGTCACAGAAGGCCGGGCCAGTGGTAAGCGACCTCCGCATCTGTGTGAACGACCATGCTGGCAGCAACCGCGTGGCGAGTGGGCAAGCCGATTTGCTGTTGGCTTTCGATTTGCTGGTCGCCGCTTCATGGACCGGGCTTAGCGCAACTGACCCGGCACGCACTGCGGTAGTCGGTTCGCTAGAACTCACGCCTCCCGGTGCCAAAACCGCGCGCCCCGAAACTGTGATGCCCACACAAAGCGAACTCTTGGCGCGCATCGCCGAAACGGCACGCCCTGATGGTTGCCATTGGGCGGCTGCCGGTGCTTTGACTGAGGCTCTAGTGGGCGACCGTGTAGCAACCAACATTTTTCTTGTCGGTATGGCCGTACAAACTCAGTTGTTGCCGATCTCACCCCAAGCGCTTGAACAAGCCATTGAACTGAACGGAGTGGCCGTTGAACTTAACCTTGCGGCTTTTCGGTGGGGACGTTGGCAGATCGCTGATCCAGACTTGGTTGCCGCAACGGTAAGCAATCAAAATCCGCGCCACGACCCGCCCAGAAGGGTGCCGGCATTCACAGAACAGATTCAAATACTTAGCGGCGAAGACAAACAACTCAACCAAGATCTACAACGTTTCTGTAGCGAACTGATCGCCTTTCAGAACCAAAAAGTTGCTCGCGACTATCTAAGTCACCTAGCAAAGTTAGCTGAAGCGGCTACTTTGATTGACCCCAAGCACACACCTCACCTAGTTGCGACCGCAGCAGCAGGGCTGTTCAAACTGATGGCTTATAAAGACGAATACGAAGTCGCCCGGCTCATGCTTGATGCTGACGGCAACCAAGCGGCGCAAAGTGTGGCGAAAACCGCTGATAAGGTTGCTTGGCTGTTGCATCCACCAACCCTGCGAGCCGCTGGCAAATCCAAGAAAACCGCTTTCTCGACTCGTTGGAGCCCCCTGTTTCACTTATTGAAACACGCTAAACACTTACGGGGCACACCATTTGACGTGTTTGGGTGGGCGAAAATTCGCCGCATCGAAAGGGTGTTACCTCAAGAATATTTGCGTGCATTGTTCGCTTCGCTTGAAGCGCAAGACCTAAATCACACCCAACAAGTGGCCGAAACTGCTGATCTGGTGCGTGGCTTCGAGTCGGTAAAACTCGCCAACGTGGAACGTTTCCGTCAACGCCTCATTGAACTTGGTGCCAACCACTATTCGGACGCACACCGCTAGCCTTCGCTTATGCGGAAGTTCGATTTGATCATTATCGGTACTGGTTCCGGCAACGCAATCATTGACTCGGCCTATGACAACTGGGATGTAGCCATCGTGGAACGAGAACTATTTGGTGGAACTTGCCTAAACGTTGGCTGCATTCCCTCCAAAATGTTCGTCTACACCGCAGAGTTGGCTGAAACCGCCACACACGGTTGGCGTTACGGCATCAACACGAACTTCGTTGGTGCCGACTGGAAAGCGATCCGTGCGCGGGTCTTTGAGCGCATTGATCCGATAGCCGCAAGTGGTGAGCAATACCGCGAAGACCTAGCCAATATCACCGTCTACAAAGCAGATGCCCAGTTCGTGGGGCATAAACAATTGCAAGTCGGCGAGGAAATCATTACCGCAGAAAAAATTGTTTTGGCAGCCGGCGCAAGACCCTTTGTGCCCAACATTGCTGGCCTTGCCGAAACTGGTTTTCATACCTCAGACACCATCATGCGTATTGATGCGCTACCGCCACGTCTGACGGTGATTGGTGGTGGTTACATCGCCGCTGAACTTGGCAATGTGTTCGGTTCGCTTGGTAGCGAAGTGACCTTCCTATTGCGCAGCGATCTGATGCTGCGAACCCAAGATCTTGACATTTCAAAAAGTTTTACCGAAACCTACGCCCGTAAGCACAACCTGCAAACCGGCACCGCAATAAAACGAATTTACCGAGACGGTGAGGAGATTGTGGTTAGCACCAACCATGGTGAACAGCGCAGCGACGAGTTGTTGGTGGCCACTGGACGTGTACCGAACGGTGACCAACTTCAAGTTACCGAAACTAATGTCGCAACAGACCACAAAAGTTACGTCATTACCGATCCGCAGAAACGAACCAACATTGAAGGTATCTGGGCACTCGGAGACATCACCAACCCGGTGCAACTCAAACACGTTGCCAATCACGAAGCCCGGGTAGTTTCACACAACTTGTTGCATCCTGACGACCCCATTGAAGTAGACCATCGGTATATTCCTGCTGCCGTTTTCGGGTTGCCCCAAGTAGCACGCGTGGGGCTCACTGAGCAGCAATGCGTTGAAGCTCAACTCCCCCACCGCGTAGCGTTCAATGATTACGGGGTCACGGCTTACGGATGGGCAATGGAAGACACCGCTAGTTTCGTCAAACTTATTGTCAACACCGAGACACGGCGGTTGTTGGGGGCGCACATTTTGGGCCCCCAAGCCTCCACACTTATCCAACAACTCATTCAAGCGATGGTTTTTGATCTCAGTGTCGACGACATTGCTCGCAAGCAGTATTACATTCATCCCGCCTTGCCCGAAGTAATCGAACAAGCGCTGCTCAAACTCTGAGTTACGTTGTTTCCTCAGTTGATGCCCTTTCACTGGCCTACACTCGCGGCTAATGTCTAGTTCCTTTGGCACACTCTTTAGGCTCACTACCTTTGGCGAATCTCACGGCGTTGGCGTGGGCGTGGTGGTGGACGGTTGCCCACCGCGCTTAGCGCTTGAGGTTGAACATATACAGCATGATTTAGACCGGCGTCGCCCTGGCCAGAGCCGACTCGTCACCCAACGCAATGAAGCCGACCAAGCAGAGGTGCTTTCTGGGGTGTTCGGCGGCTATACCACCGGCACGCCGATAGCGGTACTAGTCCGTAATGCCGATCATAATCCTGGTGCATACGAACATTTGCGTGACGTTTATCGGCCGTCGCATGCCGATTTCACCTACGATGCCAAATACGGTTTTCGGGATTGGCGAGGCGGTGGACGGGCTTCAGCTCGCGAAACCATCGGTCGGGTGGCTGCTGGTGCCATAGCTCGGCGTTTGCTAACTGAAGTGGCTGGTGTTGAGGTGATCGCCTGGGTGCAGCGGGTTGCTGATATTGAGGCGGACGTTGAAGATACCGATGTCACCTATGACGCTGTTGAAAGCAGCCCAACCCGCTGCCCAGACCCGGCAGCAGCAGAGTTGATGACCGAAGCGATTGAGGAAGCACGGCGTGACGGCGATTCTCTGGGCGGCACAGTGATGTGTTTGGCCCGCAACGTTCCCGCGGGTTTGGGCGAACCTGTTTTCGATAAACTTGATGCCGACCTAGCCGCCGCTTTGATGTCGCTGCCCGCCGCCAAAGGAGTGGAAATCGGTAGCGGATTTGCAGGCACTTTGTGCAGTGGTCTGACCCACAACGACCCCTTTGAGTTTAACCAGCGGATTCGCACCGTCACCAACCACTCAGGTGGTATCCAAGGCGGTATATCTAACGGCGAGAACATCTTGGCGCGGGTGGCGTTCAAACCAACCGCCACAGTTGCTGGTGAGCAAACTACCGTCACCCGGGAAGGAACCGCTGCCACGCTTGAAGCCAAGGGACGCCATGATCCTTGCGTTTTGCCACGGGCAGTGCCTTTGGTGGAGGCGATGGTCTTGTTGAGTTTGGCCGACCATTGGCTGCGCCAGCGAGCAGTCGACGTGCTGCCTACCCTCGATCAACTTCCGTAGGTCGGTTCTTCAGTAAAGCGGGTCGATTTGCGTACCCGGCTCTGCTTCAGTCGTGTCTACTATGTCGAGCTTTCCTTCAATGCGAGCCAACCGTTGGCCTAAACTAACGATCGCATTCCACAACTTCGCACGATCGACGCGTGCCTCACGGTGCGCCTCCCGATTCTCCTGACGCAACTCCCGATTATCGTGGCGCATTTCACGCAACGCATTCTCAGTCGACTCCTTCGCCTCACGATGCGCCTCCCGAAACTCCTGACGCAACTCACGCAACGACCCCTCGGTGTCCTTGCGCATGCTTCGGAGTTCGTCCCATAAGCGATTGAAATTGTGTTGTTGATGCCATACAAACAAAGCCAAAGTGGCGAAGAGGCCGATAACGGGAACGAAAGAGTTGAAGTCCATATTAAGACCTTAGCACGAATAAACCAGTTAGCAACATAAAATCATGAAATATCTTAAAAATTATTTCACACGAAGGGCAACGGCACCACTTCCGCTTTCACTTCGATATTACGAACGGCAATCGTCACCTGATCGCCGATTCCCAATGCGGGTGCCAAGAACGCCAAGGCGATACCACGCCGCAAGACTGGCGAGAAATTGCCGCTAGAAACAAACCCGACCTTTTTGCCATCACAGAGCACCGTCTGACCTTCACGAGGCGGACGACGACCCTCAACGAGTAGTCCTTTCAAATATCGCCGTGACCCACGCCCAATTTCTGCCAGCAACGCATCTTTGCCTCTAAAGTTGCCCTTTTCGAAAGCCACGACCCACCCCATATTGGCTTGCAAAGGTGAAATACCAGCACCTAACTCGTGCCCATGCAGCGGTAAACCAGCCTCAAGACGCAGCGTGTCACGAGCACCAAGCCCCGCCGGCGCAACCCCCGCCCCAACAATCAACTCCCAAATTTGCGGTGCCGCATCCGCATCGACAGCAATTTCGACACCGTCCTCACCGCTGTAGCCGGTGCCGGCAACCAGCGCTTCGCATCCCATGCAATCCACCTGCGCGACCGCAAAGCGAGCGACCGCCGCCGCCTCAGGCGAAACCGTCGCGAGCCGTGCACGTGTCTTCGGCCCCTGCACGGCCAACACCGCACGTTGTGAAGTCACATTGTGTATCTGCGGAGGCGACGGTTGTTCACCAAGCGCCAGTTCAACCTCACTGGTATTTGAAGCGTTCGGCATCACATCAAAACGCTCATCACTGACCCACCAAATAATGATGTCGTCTAAGACTGAACCGTCTGCGGCATCAAGTAGGTGCGTGTATTGCGCTTTACCAGGTCTGATCCGTGACAAGTCGTTGGTGAACGCCCATTGCAACGCGGCAAACGCCTTAGGGCCGCTCACCCGCACAGTGCCGAGATGCGAAACATCAAACACAGCGCTGTCGTTGCGGCACGCCAAATGCTCCGCCAACGTGCCTTGTGCATACGCTAGAGGCATTTCCCAACCACCAAAAGGCACCATCTTGGCACCAAGGGCTAGATGCGCGTCATGTAAAGGTGAACGCCGATAATCCATAGACTGAGCAGTGTTCAGTGGCTAACCACTTGCGGCTGCGACACCGAAATCGCTCACACTTACCTTGCCGCTCGCTCGCTCGCCAAAGAGGTCAACGATTCGTGCGTCAAGAGATTCCTTGACATTTCCCAAAGGCAACACATTCAGCACACCCTGTCCAGCACGTAAAAGGTCTACTAGTTCCTCGCCAGTGTTGACCACGATTGAGTTTGAACCGTTGATTACCAGATTTGCTGAGGTCACATCCTCACCAAGTTGGTGGCGCAAATAATCAAGCCCGCGGCGGATTTGTTCAAGGCGAATCCCGGAGTCGAGTAAGGTCTTTATCACTCGCAGTTCAAGCAAGTCTCGGTAACTATATTTTCGTCGGCTGCCCGAACCACTTGCCGGCGTGAGCGATGGACACACAATTCCCTCGCGAGCCCAGTAATCAAGCTGGCGGTAAGTAATTCCGGCGATTTCAGCGGTGCGCTTTGAACTAAAACCTTGCTCAGACATCTATTGGTACCTTTCTGTTTGATGGTGACACTCTAACTGCGATCCTCAAAATCTTCTGGTGAGATGTTGTCGAGAAACTCTTTGAACTCCTCAACCACTTCTTCAGACTGTTCAGATGGCCCAATGTCGGATTCGCGAAAGCCGACTTCGTCGAGTACCTCATCAGCGGCGTAAATATCTGAGCTGGTGCGCACTGCTAACGCGATGGCGTCGGAAGGTCTGCAAGAAACTAGGTGTCTTTGTTCCCCAATTTGGAGGTGCAACTCGGCAAAAAATGTTTTGTCACGCAAACTGGTGATAACGACACGCAACATATCAACCGCCAACACGTTGAGCAGGTCTCGCATCAAATCGTGGGTCATCGGCCGCGGCGTATCCACCCCATCAAGGGCTAAAGCGATAGCGGTGGCTTCCTGCGCGCCAATATAAATCGGCACTATCCGCTGTGAGCCATTGCGTTCCCGCAACAACACCATCGGAGCGTTGGTCGGCATTTCGACTCGCACACCGATGAGATCCATTTCTTGCATGCTGTTAACCTAAACCATTCGCGTGATCGACGGGTTCATTCTTGAAGGTCAAGGCTCTCGCCGAAACTTCTCGCTAAGACTAACCGCTGCAGAGCCTCACCTAACCCCACAAGTTCATTAAGTTCTCGGCGAGCCACTCGTGCTGTTTCGCCACCCTTAGCTAAGCGCGCCGAAAATATTTGTTCAAACACACCCGCTTGGCGTTGCGCGGAGACCTTGAACATGCGCATGTGCCGAGGTTCAAGACCGTGCTGTGCGAAGACCGCGGCCGCGCGCGCTACCACTAATGCCTCACTGTCATAGCCCGTACCAGCAGTGCCTTCAACTGATTCGATTAGCCCCAGACGGTCGAGTTCGCGAACCACACTAATGTCGATTCCACAACGCTCGGCGAGGGCTAAAGCTGAAACGCCCTCAGCCGATTCGGATCCCTGCGGCTTGAGGGGTTCGATTTTGGCTTCAACCTCAACAGCAACTTGAGCTAACGGGTTGGTCGCTGTTTCGGGGGCAGGCTCAAGTTCACGCTCAGGTTCATACTCTAAGGCCGGTTCTGTCTCAAGCTCCAGATCAGGCAGCAAACCATCAGGCAGTTCATCTTCAACTGCAAATCCTGGTTCGTCAAGCCGTTTCTTGATCTCTTTTAGTGGAAGATAATGATCACGTTGCTGACCGAGGATCCAGCGCAAGCGCACAATGTCGCTGGCATAGAACTTCCGATATCCCGAGGGAGTCCGTTCGGGTGCGATCAGCCCTTGACTCTCCAAAAAGCGAATCTTTGATATTGTCACATCACTGTGTTCAGCCTGTAACAAACTAAGCACTTCGCCGATTGAGTGATGCGGTTGTGTGCCCATTGCGCTCCCCTAACTCGTTTGCGTTCCATGTACAAACACCATTTTGTATCTACCTATCTGCAGCACCTCTCCGTCATGCAACTCATGTTCATCAACACGTTGACGCTCCACGTAGGTGCCATTCAACGAACCGGCATCACGCACCAAATATCGAAACCCCTCTCGGCACACTTCAGCATGGTGACGTGAAACCGAAATATCGTCCAAAAAAATGTCACTCTGAGGATGCCGCCCCAAAGTAACCAGATCTGCATCTAAGGCATACCGAGCACCAGCTTTCTGGCCTCGTAATACAAACAACAAACCGTCATGAACGCCGAACGCCGACCGATCAAAGTGGGCAGCAATATTATCTAGGTCAATCAGGTCATGGGTTGTGGTCGTTTCGTTTTGAGACAGAGCATCACCACAAGACGAGCAGAAACGTGCATCGGTAGTATTGCGATGGCCACATTTCGCGCACGTCTGGTCAGTCATGGTTCCTCAACTCTCAATCAGCGCACCGTAAGCCTCGGCATCAAGAAGTACAGCCGATTCATCTTTGTCTGCAACCGCTACCTCAATCACCCAACCCTCACCATAAGGGTCTTCATTAACCCTTTCAGGCGCGCCCTCAAGTTGATCATTTACCGCCGTGATCGTGCCCGAAAGAGGAGCATACAAATCTGCTACAGACTTAGTTGATTCAACCTCTGAGAAGGACGAACCTGCCTCAACCTGATCTCCAACCTGAGGCAGGTCAACATAAACCACATCTCCAAGTTGGTCTTGCGCGAAATCAGTGATCCCCACGCGCGCGGTATCGCCTTGCAAAGCAACCCACTCATGGTCTGACGAATACAAAAGTTGTTCTGGAATGTTCATACCTTAAACCTACCCGAAAAAAGCCACAGGTTGAAAACTCACGGCACTAAATGCTGCGACCACGCCGCAAAGCTGCAAGCCCCAAGGGGATATATTGCGCCGCTGAAAGGTAGCTATAAACCAACGAAGGCACCGCACAAATCCAACCCGCCCACCAAAACCAGTCGGCCACGATCACCTCAGAAGCACCAGCCAAGAGCAGCGGAAACGCGAAGTAAAGCCCAAACGTGGCGCATTTGCCCCACCAGGTGACATCAATCCGTGCCGCACCAAGTGCCGCTAACGCCAAGCCAGCCAAGGTTACGAGCAACTCGCGGCTAAGCGTCAAAATGACCAGCGCCCAAGGGACCGCACCGTCAACCCCCACGGCCAAAATACCCACGATCAAGACCGCGCGATCGGTCACTGGATCAAGAATCTTTCCAAGCTCGCTGACCGCATCAAAGGTGCGGGCCCACCAACCGTCTACCCAGTCGGTAGCGCCGATGGCACCCCACAGCCAGGCAGCCGCCCAGCGATCGTCGGCGCTAAACAACAACCACAAAAAGAACGGGATACAAGCGAGACGCAACAACGAAATCAGGTTTGGCACCGTGAAAATACGGTCGTTGAACACGCCGAGGTGCGGTTCAACCTGGTCGCTTTCGTGCATATCATCCATTGCTTATGCGTATTATGCCTAAGATTGTGGCATGTCCACGATATTCACTCGCATCATCCATGGAGAAATTCCGGCTCGTTTCGTTTATCAGGACGACCACTGCGTGGCGTTTCTCGATGTTCGCCCGTTGGCGCGCGGCCATTGCCTAGTGGTCCCCCGCCAAGAAATTGATCAATGGACAGAACTGTCTAGCACGGACGCGGCGCATCTCACAAAAGTGGCCCACGCCATCGGGAACGCCCAAAAACAGTTGCTGCAACCTAAACGCATCGGGCTCATGATTGCTGGTTTTGAAGTCCCGCATGTGCATCTGCATGTAGTGCCGATCAACTCCATGGCCGACCTCAATTTTGCGTTAGCAGATACCTCACCAGACCCACAAGATCTAGACGCACTATGCACACAACTGACTCAAGCGCTAGGTGCCGCTGGGCTGGATTAACTCGGTAAGTCTCCAGTAACAATACAACTGCCGACCACGCCGTCACCCAAATCGAAAGTCAACTCCTCACCCGGCGCGGCACCGAACCGCGGTACCGCAACATCTTCACCGGAGCGCACCTCAATCGTTGCGCGCAGCGAAAGCATTTGGTAACGCGCATCTTCACCGACTAACTGCACCCTCACGGCACTTGCGATCCCGCTACCACCTTCCGGCAACTCTACGACACCGCTCGCCACTCGCAAATCGAGCAGCAGCGCGGTCGGCCCCACGCAACCAATGGTGCCACTACGGCCCACCGGGTTTGAGCACGGCCCCGAGGTCACCACGTCTAGTGGGCGCAAATCTTCAGTCACCACACTCGCACGCAAACAACTACGCTCCACGAACCCACTAGGGCCAACAAAGAGCACATGTCCGCTTCCCGCGTATTGGAACAGGGTGGCTTGCAAGGCACCTTGGGGATAGGGTATTGCGCCAGCCGGAATGCTACCGATTCGCAGGGCAAGTTGAGCATCGCCGGCTGTGACCGCGAAGCTTTCAGTGAGCTTTGCCGTAAGTGCGGGTTCTACAATCGGTGGGCCACCACCAAGTGCCGCTTGGTTGGTTGGTTCGCTCAACGCGCCGAAATTCAAGGCCCCGGTTTCGCGCAGTTCTTCATTGGTCCGCGCACCCCAAAGCAAATACCCCCCAACGACTATTCCCAACATTGCAATCCCGGCTAGCAAACCCGCGACAATGCGTTTTCGGCGAGCCGCTCGCAGATGCGCTTCAAAGCGGCGTTCATCAATCTTTTCTTGCAAGGTAAGCGGGCCGAACACCTCGGCGCTGACCCCACCGGAAATTAGGTCACGCCATGCCTGCGCTCGAGGAGGGGGCATTCTCGCCAAATAAGTAGCAAAGGCTGAGGTCACCTCTTCGTTAAAAAGCAACATCAATGCGTTGACGCGAGCGTGCTCCACCGGATCCTCAACATATTCGTAAATGTCACGTTCACCGGCTACAGCGATCAGAAACTCATGGGCAGCCGCATCGGCTTGCTCGTAACTCCAAGGAGGGCCGGGCTGAGCTAGCGGCAACGAACGTTTGGCATCCCCGGCGCGCATGAATCCGGTGGTCGCCACGAAAGTCGGCGCCTGTACAGTGCGCTTTGTCGACTTTGCGGAGTTGTTCTCGGTGCCGTGTGTGCGTTGGATACGTCAAGGTTAGGTCTTTGTAGCAAGCCTTTGGTGTCTGCGCCGGTTTAGCGGTTGACAAAGTGTGCTCTTCGCTAATAGTCGATGCCTTTCTTGGCGGTGATGCCTAAGTCATATGCGTGTTTGACTTTGGACATGTCGGTGACCGTGTCTGCCAAGTCAATCAACCACGGCGGTGCATCACGGCCAGTGAGCACCAATGACACCTCGGCTGGACGGTTCTTGAACGTTGCTGCGACCTCGCTAGCGTCAATCCAGCCCCAATTCAGGGGATAAGTGATCTCATCAAAAAGCACTAGACGGTAGCGGCCGGAATCCACGAGCTCTTTACCGTGTCGCCAGGCCTCTTGCGCTTCGGCTTCGTCTTTGCTCAGATCATCACTATCCCAAGTGAAGCCCTCACCGAGCGACCAGAAGTCGATACCAAGTGGTTCAGCCATTAGCGCTTCGCCGGTTACCCAATCAGCGGATTTAAGAAACTGGATAACCGCAACTGGCCACTGCCTAGCCCGGGCACGCAAGGCCACACCAAAGGCAGCAGTCGATTTGCCTTTCCCGTCACCAGTGTTGAGCAAAATGAGACTCTTGGCGAGGCGCAAACCGTGGGGACGGGGATCGTCGCTTGGCGGTGCCTGCAAGGTTGGGACTGGAGCCTCTTGGATTGGCTGCTCGTTCACTTGATCGGTCATGACATCTCCTTAGGTTGCTTGGGGTTCGCTAGCGGAACGATAACCGGCCCCGCGGGGTCATCAACGATGCGGACTTTGGCTTGAAAATGTTCGGCGATTAACGCTTCGGTGAGGACCTCCGAGGGCTTGCCTTGCACCGCCACGCGACCAGCAGACAACACCGCGATGCGCTCACCGTATCGAGCTGCCAAGGTCAAGTCGTGCAAGGTCGCCAAGACCGTCAAGGCGCGTTCGTGACGCAACGAATCGATCAACTCAAGCACATCTTGTTGATGCCCAAGGTCTAGCGCAGTAGTTGGTTCATCCAACAACAAAATCGGCGTTTCTTGAACCAAGGCTCGCGCCAGAACCGCGCGTTGACGTTCACCTCCCGACAAAGTGTGGAGTTCCCGTCCGGCAAAGCCGCCTAAGTCCAACCTCTTCAGCACCGCCGCGGCTATCGCTAAGTCTGTTTCGCTATCGGCAGCGAACACGCCTCGGTGCGGTGTGCGTCCGAGGAGCACATAGTCAACCACCAACATGGTGCCTGGCACCACCGGCACCTGCGGCACATAAGCAACCAAGCGCGCTCGTTGGGTGGCGTTGAGTACTGCTTGGCCGTTAATGTGGATCTGCCCGCGATAACTCACCGAACCGAGTACGGATCGCATGAGGGTGGTCTTGCCGGCACCATTGGCTCCAACAAGATTTAGCCACTCACCCTTATTTAGTTCGAGGTCGACACCAGTCAACACCTTTTTTCGCCCCAAGCGGACCGACAACCCGACGATCGAAATCGCCTTCATTTGCTAGTCGCCAAAAATCGAGTCACCGCGTCACTTTAGAGCCCCAAAACGACAAGCAACGCCAAATGCGCTCAGCAAGACAACCCAACATCTGCGTGACACCAAGCTATGCTCAAAGCGACCTTGTGTAGAGAGGGGATCATCAATGGCTCGACGACTTACCGAGTTTAGCCACGGCGCGGGTTGAGGTTGCAAGCTCGCCCCCGGCGAGTTAGCGCAGGTCGTGCGCTCACTACCAGAAACTGAAAGCCCCGATCTTTTGGTCGGCGCACTGAGCGGCGACGATGCCGCAGTCTGGCGCTTAACCGACAATCGAGCGCTCGTGGTTACCGCCGACTTCATAACTCCAGTTGTTGATGACCCCTACAGTTGGGGGCAAGTGGCCGCAGCCAACGCCATATCTGATGTTTTTGCGATGGGTGGTAAGCCACTTTTGGCATTGAACTTGCTTTGTTGGAACACTGCGGAGTTATCCAACGAACAGCTTCAAGAAGTGCTGAACGGAGGTCACGACATTGCCCGGCAATGTGGCATGGTGATAGCTGGTGGGCACACGGTGGACGACCCTGAACCCAAATACGGAATGGCGGTGATTGGCGAAGTCGATCCAAATAAAATGTTGACCAACGCCGGTTTGCGGGCCGACCAAGAGTTGATCCTCACCAAACCATTGGGTATTGGCATCATCACCACTGGCCTCAAATGGGGGCGAGCCAACACCGCGGACGTAGCCAAAGCAATCAGTTCAATGGTTTCTACCAACGCCAAAGCAGCCGAGATTGCCGTGACACACGGTGCGAGCGGAGCAACGGATGTGACCGGCTTCGGTTTGCTAGGCCATCTCGGGCGAGCCGCTGAAGAATCAGCGGTTGACGTTGAGATCGTTGTTGGCAATGTGCCTATTATCGACGGTGCGAGAGAACTCGCGGCGGCTGGAGTAGTGCCATCTGGCACAGGCCGGAACTTGGCTTGGATCAACGATCGAGTTGACCGAGACGCAGGCGTTGGCGAGTTAGATGTCACGCTCCTCGCCGATGCACAAACCTCGGGAGGTTTAGTGTTTGGTATTGATCGGACGCAAGCAGCAAAGGCGCTGTCTGCGCTACTGAAATCTGGTCACCAAGCCGCGCGAATCGGTGTTACGCATCAGGGTAGCGGGCAGATTCGCCTCACTACGGTTGCCCGCCAACCGTAGTGCTAACGCCTCTCAAAAATATTTGACAAACCGCCAATCAGCGAACCTTCACCGTCTGAACCACCCGGTGTCAGGTTGGCTAGTACGCGGTCGGCCAAACGGTTGAACGGCAAGGACTGCAACCAAACGTCTCCCACACCGCTAAGCGTTGCCAAAAACAGACCTTCACCGCCAAAGACCATGGACTTGAGGTTGCCGGCGCGCTCTATCGAATATTCTATTTGTGGTTG
Source organism: Acidimicrobiia bacterium (assembly GCA_024421095.1). GTDB lineage: Bacteria > Actinomycetota > Acidimicrobiia > Acidimicrobiales > Aldehydirespiratoraceae > VXYK01. The sequence goes on along the minus strand of JAHQYM010000008.1, from coordinate 14,564 downwards.
GAAAGCCACTAGGCAACCAGTGTCGACGCGCAGGGTTTCGCCTTGTAAACGTTTACGCACAATAGTTCCACCAGCGTGCAAAAAAGCTAGCCCATCTCCTGAAATGTCTTGCAGAATGAAACCTTCGCCGCCAAACAAACCAGTACCCAGTTTCCTATTGAAAGCGATGTCTAGCTTTGTACCTGAAGCGGCGCACAGGAAGGCATCCTTTTGGGCCAAAATCCGCCCGCCGACGGCAGCAAGGTCAATTGGTAATACCTTGCCGGGGTAGGGCGCGGCCATTGCCACCTTCTGACGGCCCAGCGGAGCAGCATTGGAGAAATGGGTAAGGAACACCGATTCTCCCGTAATACCACGTTTAGCGGCAGACTTGAGTTTCGACCAAGCGCCAGCATCGGGGCTGGAGCCGTCACCCATTTTGGATTCAAAGGTGATGCCCTCTTCGATATACATCATGGCTCCCGCTTCGGCGATCACTATTTCGCCGGGGTCAAGTTCAATCTCCACAAATTGCAGGTCATCGCCATGTATCTGATAATCAATTTCGTGGCTGCGCATAGGCACGCTCCTAACTAGTTGGATTGCTGGTAACTAAGCATGGCACATCGTTTTGAAGATAGCTACCCTTTGCCGTTCGCGAACGCCGCGAAAATTGCTAGTTTAAGCACTTGTGTCTAGCACTACTGAACTTCAAGCGAAACCGTTCGTGCGCGGAACCAAAGTACGGCTCGTTGAAGACATAGCCGGTTACCGTGCGGGGAGTTGTGGCAAGATCGCGGTAGCAAACGGTTTCACTTGGAAACGCTATTGGGTTCGATTTGATGACGGCAAAGCAGTCGGCCATATAGACCATCACGCTTTAGTCAAACGTGGTGATTATGACGCTTTTGTTTTGGCTCGCGGACGTGAAGAGGTTGAAGCCACCAAAGTTGCTGAAGCCGCCCTAGCCGAGGCTCAAGACGCAACACCTACGGATTCTGCGGCAGTTGGTTCAGGTGCCACTGGTCTGGTTCAAGTCAATGGTGTGACCATCCCACAAAGGTTGCTTGACATGAGTTCAGCGGCGAGAAAAAGGCTCGGTGCCTAAAACTCGCTCGAGGCGGGCGGGTGCAGGTGAAGCCATAGTTTACGGTCGTGGCATTTGTCGTTGGTATTGCGGGGGGTTCAGGAGCGGGGAAGACAACACTGGTGCAGTTGTTGGTGCGTCTTCTCGGCGTGAACGCGGTGAGCACGATTGCATTTGATGCGTATTACCGTGACCTGTCTCATCTGACGCTGCAAGAACGGGCGCAGGTCAATTTTGATCACCCTGATTCGCTTGACCATGAATTGTTCGTTGAACAGCTTCACGCGTTGCGGGGAGGCCATCGAGTCGCGGTGCCGGGTTACGACTTTGCTAGCCACACACGCAACCCTGAACCACTCTGCGTGGAACCCCGAGAAGTGGTCGTGCTTGATGGCATTTTGTTGTTGCATTTCCCCGCGATAAGGGAACTGCTGGATTTGGCGGTCTTCATTGATGTCGTTGAAGCGGTACGCCTGCAACGCCGCATCAAACGCGATGTTGCTTTACGAGGGCGTAACGAAGCCAATGTCCGTCGACAGTTTCGGGACACCGTTGCGCCCATGCATGACCAATACGTGCAGCCTTGCCGTATTTTCGCCGACCGCTTGGTAAACAATGAGGAGCGCCTTGTTGATGTTGCGAGTGAATTAGCTGCGCTACTTCGTGGGGTTAGCGTAACTCGGTAGGTAGGCTCAATAGATATTGTGCGGTATTCTCTTTCGCCTTCGTCGCTGTCTCCTACGCTGCACAAGAACCTCACACTGATTTATCACTTCGCCGAGCGCGAATCAAAGGTGCGCTATAAGCGCAGCGTAATCGGTTGGGTTTTCTTTCGTCGTCAGAGTATGTCGATTAGTGAAGAACCATGAATAATGGAGATATCTCAGTTAGGAGTGTTTCGAAACGCTTCCGACTCGAACGCAACCGTCCGAGTTCGCTGAAAGAGGCGATCCTGCGATTAGGGCGTAAGCGCGACACCGACGACTTCTGGGTGCTGAAAGATGTCAGTCTGAATATTCAAGCGGGTTCCTATTTCGGCCTTATCGGACACAACGGCAGCGGCAAATCTACTCTGTTGCGCCTGATTGCTGGGATACATCGCCCGACTACTGGTTCAGTCAAAGCGCAGGGACGTTTATCGGCTCTGTTGGAATTGGGGTCTGGTTTTCACCCTGACCTAACCGGTCGCGAGAACGTTTACCTCAATGGTTCGATGCTCGGGCTCACCCGACGGCAAATGACCATGTTGATGGACGACATTATTGATTTTAGCGGTATCGGAGATTTTGTTGATGAACCGGTAAAGATCTACTCTAGCGGAATGTACGTGCGATTGGGCTTTGCGGTAGCGGTAAATGTGAAACCTGATATTTTGTTGGTAGACGAAGTGATAGCAGTAGGAGACGAAGAGTTTCAGCGTCGGTGCCGCAAGTACATGGACGGATTGCGCAGCGATGGAACAACCATCGTGTTGGTGTCGCACAGCACCGATTTGATGGCTAACTGTCACCAAGTTGGGTGGCTTGACCACGGCAATCTTCTAAAGGTTGGAGCCCCCGATGAAGTAATTGCGGCGTACCTGCAGATGGTTGACACGACCCCCAACACACTGCAAACACGCTCTACCTAGAAGCCCCGTTCTAACTAGAAGCACAGTTTGCAACTAGGTGCCTTAGAGCCTCTTGGTGCGCTTCTAGCGAATTCAGTGACAATCCAAAACCCGGCTCAGGCACCTCACAATCTAGCAGTTTCGACCAATCGTTGAGTTTGATTATTGGCGAGCTAGGCAACTGCTCCACTAGTGACAGCAGTTTTGTTTCTGGGGAACAGACAATCGTCGGCGTGCCGCAACGAGCCGCTATCACTAACGGGTGATAACGATTCGTCAGCAATAACCGTGCTGAAGCAATGCGTCCGACTTGTTCGTTGATGTCGTGGGGCAAGATTGCCCAATCCCGGGTGATGTTTGCGGCGAGCAGTTCTGCGAAACGCCGGTCTCTTGGGCCACGAAACGTGGCGAATGCAATGGATGCGTCTAAGCGTCCGGCTAGTGAATTCAACAACTCAGGCAACCGAGTGGGAACCCGTACCCGCAGCGTGCCACGCGTCGGCAAGAAACGTCTCGGGGTCGCCACCGGGCCAAGGGCAACTAGGATCTCGCTGCTGCGTGCTTTAGGCGCAGTTTCAAGACCAAAAACTAAATCGGCAGCGTCGGTCGCTATCAAATTGGCATCGGCTAGTGCCGCCACTGAACGCGGATCTCGCGCTACTAATTCAGTATCGTGCAACACCGCGCGCAGCAACCAGCGAGACGCTTTACGTTTGAGAGTATCGGCACCCAAACCCACGCCAACTAGCGGCCTACCCAACTTCCGCAAAAGCAACGGAGCCACGAAGTGCCCCGGCAAACTCCAAACGCTGCTCGAGTCCTGAATGATGCCACCTGGCCCCACACAAACGCCATCCACACCAACCCCAAACCTGGTGCGATTCAGTAAAATCCTTGGCCACCCACGCGGCCCCCAGGCCAGCGTTTCAACGTCGTGTAAAGCTGCGGTAATTTTTGGGTCACGAGACACCACTAGCGGCACCGCTCCGTTGGCTCGCAACATCTGCACAACAGCTTTCGTCAACAACTCATCACCTATGTTGTCAGCACCCGACCAACCACACACCAAAATCCTCGGCGCGATCTTAGGCGCGCTCGCTTTGCTGTCACCGCAGTTCATGTTGGGGACAATAGCGCCACCGCTAGCATTATTCGTCCATGCAAGAAACAGTTCAACCATGCCTCAGCGTGGTGATGCCCTGCTATGACGAGGCAGCAACCGTTGTTGAAATGGCTAATCGGGTGCTTGCGAGCCCGTACACCGCACAGTTGGTAATCGTTGATGATGGTTCCACCGACGGCACCGCAGAATTATTAGAACTCCTTGACGATGACCGCGTGCAAGTCGTGCGTCAACCTCTGAACTTGGGCAAAGGGGCGGCGCTACGGCGTGGTTTTTTGCTTGCGAGTGCTGAGTTCGTGATTGTTCAAGATGCCGACCTTGAATACGACCCGAGAGATTACGCCATGATCCTTGAACCGCTGCTCAACGGGGTTGCTGATGTGGTTTATGGCAGTCGTTTTCAGTCGGGAAGGCCCCGGCGGGTCTTGTATTTCTGGCACTCGGTTGGTAACCGTTTGCTAACGCTTGTCTCAAACATGTTTACCGATTTGAACCTGACCGACATGGAGACCTGCTACAAAGCCTTCCGCCGCGAGGTACTGCAAAGCCTTGAACTGCGCGAGAACCGTTTCGGCATTGAACCGGAGATCACCGCCAAAGTGGCAGCAGGTGGCTGGCGCATCTGGGAAGTCGGCATCTCATACTCGGGGCGTACATACGCCGAAGGCAAGAAAATTAACTGGCGTGATGGGGTCGCCGCGCTCGGCATTATAGTGAAATATGGTTTGCAAACTCGTCGAAACCAAATTGTAAAGATACGGCGTTAGAATAGCTTGGCGTTCAAGAGAGCGCGCCCAAGTAAGCCATCACATCGAGAGAAAAAATTGAAATTCTCACGCACGCTGCTGTGTAGTTTGCTTGTCTTGAGTTTGACAGCAGCGCCAACGTTTGCCCACGATACCGACGAAACCATACCCACGAGTGGCGACACAAGGCCAGTGCTATTGCACGGTGGTGGATGGGGTCACGGAATCGGTTTGAGCCAATACGGATCGCTCGGGCGCGCCCTCGATGGCCACACCTACAACGAAATTCTGAAGTTCTACTACGACAACACCGAAATTCGCCAAATCAGTGATTTCGAAGAGTTCAATCTGTCTTCAACACCAGAAACCATTGAGGTTGAAGTCGCAGTGCGAGACACGATCGCCATCTCCACACCGCTAGATGAATTAGCTCCGGGTGCTTGGGAACTCTCAGTTGAGGTACACGGCGAGATAATCGGTACGAGCAGTTTGCCACTCACAACCTACTATGACGGCCTGCGCTGGCACGCCGAATACACAGACAAAACCGCGGGTATCACCACCGATTTGTGCGCTGATGACACGCGCTGCGAAAATACGGTGCTTGAGGTGGTTCACAGCATCGGCAAAAGAGCCGTGATTGAAGAATTCGAGGACGGCCCGAACATCGCTTCTTTTTACGGCGGTCGCTACGTTCTGCAACCCTCCAGCGTTGCTGTTGACGGAGTCAGCCAAAAAGATTGCGGCAACCCAACCGAGTTTTGCGTAACCCACTCTCGCCAACAGCGAGCAAAATTAGGCAACCTCAACGTGCTTATCGGTGTGCGCGAGCGGGTGGCGATTTCCACGCCTCTAAATGAACTCGGCCCGGGAGAGTGGCAACTTTCCGTTGAGGTTGATGACTCTGTCATTGGCATTAGCACTTTGCCGCTGACTACCTACTACGACGGAGAGCGTTGGCACGCTGAATACACCGATTCTGTCACGCAGACTACTACCGACTTGTGCGCTGGGGATGCTCGCTGTGCGAACACCGCGTTGCAAGTGGTGCAGACCGTGGGCATCAGAACAGTGGTAGAAGAACACGAAGACGGCCCAAACCTCGGTTCCTACGCAAGCGCTCGTTACCTACTGCAACCGGCGAGCGTTGAGTTAAACGGCAGCAAACCCGACCGTTGCGGTCGCGGCGTGAATTTCTGTGTGGTGGTTGCCGAATTAGACATGGAGAAATACCTTTACGGTCTAGCCGAAGTGCCGCCAGAGTGGCCCCTCGAATCAATGAAGGCGCAAGCGGTCGCAGCACGCAGTTACGCCGCGGCAACGATCTACAATCGCATTGCGGCAAGCGACTGGATTGATGAACCATTCAATCTCTACGCCTCAACCTCAGACCAAGTCTTTGCGGGTTGGTACAGAGAATCGGGTTGTGATAAGCACGAGTGGTGTGAAGCTGTTGACCAAACTGCAGGTGAGGTCATAACCTATGAGGCCGAGGTGCCACTAGAAGATTCGGATCCAACCGATGACTCAGAGTTGATAGGGCAAGACGCTAGCGAAGAGTCGGAACCAATCGAAACACGTTTGGAAACGCGGATTGCACAAGCGTTTTATTCATCAAGCAATGGTGGCCATACGGTCAAACCATCGGATGTGTGGAGCGATGGCGTTGACTTACCTTTCTTATTGTCGAAAGCAGACCCCTACGATCGGGCTTACGATCCAGACGAACAAACCGTGCGCAATCCTCGGGCCACTTGGACTCGAAATTACACAGTAGCGCAACTCAACCGCTGGTTGAACAACTTTACGGTCGCCGGAGAACGACCACTGAACCTTGCCGCTCTGCAACGAATCGAAATTGAGCAAACACCACCATCAGGACGGACTGTCTTCGCAAAAGTTACGGTAACAGACCGCGACAAATCAATCACGCTCACTCGCCAAGGTGAACTCTACGGCTATTGGTTACTGCAAGCCATCTACAATGGTTGCCGATCGGAGAGCCAATGTAACCCACCCCGAAGTTCCAAATTCACGATTGAATGGCCCGCCGATGTTGCGGTTGAAGACCGAGAGGTTGCAGAAGAGTTAGCGACCCAAACGCCCCAACCAACTGCACCTGAAACAGAAACCCCAGTATTCAACTTCAACGATATTACCGCTGGAGATTACTTTTACGAAGCGGCTAGCTGGTCATTAGAGACGCAGATCACCGAACCTGCAAGAATCGGCTACTTTGCGCCACACGAAGAAATCACACGAGCAGAATTTGTAGACATCGTCTGGAAATTTGAAGGCGCTTCACCGGTACGGCGAATTTCCTACCCTTTTGAGGATATTCCAGACGATGCCACATACCGAGAAGCAGTCGCCGGGCTCTACTCCAACACATACGAGGCTATTTCTGGGACATCACCCACAACCTTTTCGCCAGACCTGACCCTCACAAGAGCGCAAGCGTCGGCTATTTTGTGGCGCTACGCAGACAGACCCAAGCCAACGACACCACAAACATTTACCGACGTAGCCGAAGGAACCTACTACACCGATGCTGTGGCTTGGATGCTTGAACACGGTATTACCACTGGCACTTCCGAAACTACCTTCGCACCACACGATGTTCTCACCCGCGCCGAGGTTATCACCTTCGTGTGGCGGCTCGCAGACCTTCCCCAAGCCTTCGCACCCGGCATCCAAAAGTTCCTGTCAAAAAACATGCGCACGCCCGCAATCCCTACCGACTCCCCGGTATAGAGATGCAAGGTGATTAATTTTCGAAGGGCCCTAAACCCCACCCAAGCGGTGGCCCTCTCAGTTGCCGGGGCGCTAACAGTTGCCATTGGTTTCTTTCCTGGAGGGCTCGGACTACGCGAAGCGTTGCTCGCGGCGTTGAGTCCGCTCATCGGATTACAGTTCGACATCGGCGTGTTGCTCGGATCCATCGATCGGTTGATTTGGCTTAGTTTCTTGGCGGTTGCTAGCGCAGTCTTGGCGTTGTTTGCTTGGCGCAGCAATCAAGCGTTACTCAGCGAAGGCGACTAACAAGTTCTTTTAGCGGTGCGCGGAAATCTCGTGTTGGTTGATGTCCCGCCACCCGCAAAGCAGCGTTGTCCAGCACCGAGTTGGCAGGGCGTTTGGCACGACGCGGCGGGCTCAAGTCAGCCGTGGAACAAGGCGATATCCGCTGTGGATTGACCCCGGCCGCGGCCGCAACCGAGCCTGCGAACTCGAACCAGCTAACCACCCCCTGATTGGTCACATGAAACACTCCAGAACAGCGCTCTAGGGTCAGCTCACACACTACTAAAGCGAGGTCGGCAGCGAATGTCGGTTGGCCGATCTGGTCGTCAACGAAACGCAGCGGACCGCCTTCGCCAAGCAACCTAAGGACCGTCTTGACGATATTGGAACCGTGTGCGCCGTTTAGCCAGGAAGTGCGCACAATGGTTGCATCGCTGCCAACGAGGCGCTCCGCCGCCGCTTTGGATTTGCCGTATACGGTTTTGGGAGAAAGCGGATCGGTTTCTATGTAGGGGCTTTTTTTGGTTCCGTCAAACACATAGTCGGTTGAGATCGTTGTCAGATGGGCACCTACCGCAGCGCAGCCCTCTACTAGGTGTCGCAGCGCGCTTGTGTTCACCGCGAAAGCACGTTCTACCTGTGTTTCGCAGTTGTCTACCTGGGTCATGGCAGCACAGTTGATAACCAAATCGGGGCGGGTGTCGTGCATCGCCTCAAGCACCGCGGAGCGCTGGGTAACGTCGAGTTTGGCTCGGTTCGGGGCAATCACTTGATGCGGTTCGAGCAATGGAACTAAGTCCATGCCTAGTTGTCCACTCGCACCAGTCACAAAGATTTTCATGTTCGGGACTTGTGAGACTGCTTGAGTGATGCCCACCAACTGCGGTTTCGGCGATACCATTGCACAGTCCGTTCAAGCCCCAAGGTGAAGTCTCGCGACGGCTGCCATCCTAGTGAGTGGATTTTGGTGCTATCTAGGGAATAGCGGTGGTCGTGGCCAGGTCGGTCGACCACATAATTGATCGCTGAAGTGTCCGCACCACACAATTCCACTAAACGTTTCGTCAGGTCCAGATTGGTGATCTCATTACCACCCCCAATATTGTACACCTCGCCAATCCGGCCGTTCACAAGGAGCGTGTCGATGGCTATGCAATGATCGGCAACATGGAGCCAATCACGAACGTTGTGTCCATCTCCGTATAGGGGAACGCCAAGTCCGTCCAAGAGGTTGGTGATAAAGAGCGGGATGATTTTCTCTGGATACTGATACGGGCCATAGTTGTTTGAGGCGCGGGTGACGATAACTGGCAACCCGTGCGTGGCGTAATAACTCAACGCGATCAGATCGGAACCCGCCTTTGAAGCAGCATACGCAGACCGAGGCGCAAGCGTGTCGGTTTCGGCTGACGAGCCCGCCTCAATGGATCCGTAAACCTCATCAGTAGATACATGCACGAAACGTTCGATACCGACTTGGCGGGCGATGTCACACAAAACGTTGGTTCCGAAACAATTCGTCGTCACGAAAGCATCCGCTGAACAGATTGAACGATCAACGTGGGATTCAGCTGCTAGATGCACAACTTGATCGCAGTTCTCCATCGCTGAACGAACTAAGGCACGGTCAGTAATGGTGCCATGCACGAAGTGCACCCGTTCTCCCAACAAGTCTCTAATTGATTGGAAGTTTCCGGCATAGGTCAAAGCGTCAAATGCCACCACATCGCAATCGCTTGTGGTGAGGAGATGACGCAGATAGTTGCTGCCAATAAATCCCGCGGCCCCACTAAGAAAGAGCTTCGTCACTACTTTCCTTGGCTGCCTTGTTGGTAAACGGGCTGACGGTTTGCGGGTAAGTCGCAACGCAGTGGATTATTGCGGTCTCGTTGCGACAATAGCGGTTGGTCGATAAGCCACTGCGCGCCGATTGCTGGGTCGTCCCAACGCACCCCTAGCTCATCGTCTGGATCGTAATACGCATCGACCAAGTAGTTGAGCGTGCAGTCGGTTAGCGCCGCGAAACCATGAGCCACACCCGGGGGAATGTAAACACCGTGGTGACAGTGGGAACCATCGTCATTTGCCCCCAAGTCCAACATTAGTGTGGCACCATCTGTAGAACTTCCTAAGCGAAGGTCATGCAACACCACGCGCACTTCACCGCTTGGCACATACCAATAATCGCTTTGGTGTAGGTGATAGTGAAGCCCCACTACAGTGTCGGCACAGCGATCAGCGCGATTCGCTTGAAGCATTTCTCGTTGTCCTGGGAACCAAGAACTTCGGTACGTTTCAATGAATATTCCGCGTGAATCACAACGCACATCGGGTTCCACCACAACCACACCTGCGATAGTTTCAGAAGGGATAAGGTGCGCCATAAATGTCCCCTAACAACATACCTTGGTCATGATTCTATTTCCACACGACAATGGTCACCCACCATCAAACGCACTGCCATAGCAGGCTGCTTTTGGCTGTCTTGGCGGTTTTTGCCAACCACCGATATTTCAGCGTCACGGCCAACAAGCGAGTCGGTTAACCGCGCCAAGTCGGAAATCGAACCACCCCGCAACACAACCGAATTGTCGATCTCGCTATTGCTAACCGAACAACCATCGGCAATCGATACGTAGGGCCCGATCTTGCTGTTTCGGATAGTTGTACCATCGCCGATGACCGCTGGGCCTCGCACCTCGGAGTCGATAATCTTCGCGCCCTCGTTGAGGACTACCTGCCCACTAACCATAGACACATCATCAATATATCCAGATAGCTGCTTCTTGAAAGTATTTAAAACCAACCGATTACATTCCAATAATGGATCTTTTTTGCCTGTATCAATCCACCACCCGTCAATTTCACAATGGTCGACCCGGTATCCCTGCGTGATTAACCAACAAATTGCATCGGTGATTTCAAGCTCGCCTCTCGGTGAAGGCTTGATCTGCTGTACCGCTTCATGGATTGTCCGATCAAACATATAAACTCCTACCAGAGCCAGATTTGATGGTGGCTTATCAGGTTTCTCAACGAGCCGACAAATACGGCCATCAGCATCAATCTCGGCGACACCAAATGCAGTCGGATTTTCAACCGGGGCCAAGAGGATTTGCGCCACCGGCTCTGCCGTTGTATCAACTCCGTGGTGCTGCTTCGCTGCTGCGAACCTCTCCACAAAACCAACCAAACCCGATTCCAACATATTGTCACCCAGATACATGACAAAATCGTCTTCACCGAGAAAGTCTCGCGCCAAATAAACGCAATGCGCTAAACCTGCCGGTTCCTGTTGCAAAATCGGTGTAACCCGCACACCAAAATCGGAACCGTCACCAACAGATTCTGTAACCTCTTCGCCGGTAGTGGGCGCGATAATAATACCAACCTCCTTTATGCCGGCAGCGGCCATTTGTTCAATACCGTAAAACAAGATTGGTTTGTTGGCTATCGGCACCAACTGTTTCGCTCGAGTGTGCGTGAGCGGACGTAGGCGCTTGCCGCTTCCTCCACTGAGTATCAACCCCTTCATACGTGCCACAATCCTCTCAGTCCATTGGCGAAACATTGGAATCTGCGGTTGGCAACCGACCGGCGCGAGCATGCGCCGCGTACTCGCCACGCAACAACAGCGCAGTAACGATCGCACCAGCGACAACTGCCGAAACCAAAGCCACCTCAACCTTCAAAAAAGGATCCTGAGCGAATACCAGAGCCACCGGAAACACCACTACGCCCAACACAAATCCAATAGCCGCCAAGAGAGAACGGTCAAGCGCCACCAACCCCAACGAAAGCGACAACAAAATCATCAAACCGCCACCACTCGCCGAAAGCAAAGCCATATCCCGCGAAGAAATCTCGTCACCAAACAAAAAACTCACCAACCAAGGCCCAATCACGGCCATTAGCGCCACGGTAAACCCAGCCAAAGTAATCACCGCCGCTACCAAGCGCAACTGCAGGTCACGAAAACCGTTTAGATCGTCATCGCTAGCAAGGCTCGCTAGTTTCGGTAACAAAGCCGCTCGCACCGCCTGAAAGAAGAACAGCGGCACACGCGCAACAATAAGACCGTTGAGAAACACCCCAGGTAGCTCAGCACCAAGGTCCTTAGCAACTATTCCTAACGCCACCGGGCCAACGTTAAGCAAAAACGCTTCAGACAACGAAGTCGCCAACAACAACCCCAAAGCCGGTGTCACCTCACCAAGCGGGGCCGGCGGACCAGGTTTCACAAAAGGGCGCAGAGTGGCGACAGCCACCAACGAAGCAACCGCGAAAGCAAGCGCAATCGCCGTAGCGTAGGCACCAACCGCGCCAACGCCGACGATCGCCAAGATGATCGCCAAGACTAAACGTGTGGTGCCCTCAACCGCAAAATAGGTGCGATAACGATTGAACTCATGGCGACCCGACAGCACCCCGCGGACGCATTCAGCCCCCATGAAGCACGCCAACGCCATCATCAAAGCAACCAAAAACGAAATCCGTCCACCTAGCAGACCATTCAGCCCCAAAGGCCAAGCCACAAGAACCGCAGCTTCCACCAATCCAAGTTGCACCAATCCAACACGCACAGCTTGACGTAGTAGCGGAGCACTACCTTGATTGCGACTTGCCCGGTTTGCTGTTGCTCGCGCTATCTCTTGCTCAAGGGGTTGAAACAAACCCGGCCCCAAGATGTAAACCAAGCCCCAAAGCACAGCTAGACCGCCATATGCGGCATCACCAAGTGCACGCCGGGCAATAACTAAAAATGCATAGGTGGCGACCCCGTTTACCACCAAACCGAACCCAATTGCTGTTGCACCTTCGGGAAGCGGATTGTGGCCCCGAAGGCTCACAAAGAACTGTCGGATAAGAGTCTCCTGAACTAAGCGCGCGGCATAACGGCGCTGCCTAGCGTACCCACACAATCAGTTAAGTGTGGGCATACATAAACCTTCAAGTTCGGTGACCACAATACGCTCTCGATTTTCCCAAGTGACTTCATTACTGGGATCGATACGAAGTTTGAACTCACGAAAGCTCATCTCTAGCGCATCGAACGCCACTAAACGACCACGAAGCGGGTCGCCCACGCCTAACAAAAGTTTGATGGCTTCAAGAGCTTGAATACTCCCCACAATGCCCGGCAAAACGCCAAGCACGCCCGCCTCCGCGCATGACGGGGCCAACTCGGGTGGCGGCGCTTCAGGCAACATGTCTCTATAGGTCGGGCCTTGGCGAGGGTCGAACACGGTTACTTGGCCTTCAAAACGGAAAATTGATCCGTGAACCACCGGAATGCCCAATTTGACACTGGCATCATTGAGGAGATAACGGCTCGGGAAGTTATCGGCACCGTCTATCACCACATCATAACCGTCCAAGATTTCCATGATGTTGTTGGCTCCGAGGCGCACATCGTATGTCACCACATCAACATCGGGATTAATGCCGACCAGAGTTTTCTTGGCCGAGTCGACTTTGCGTTCGCCTATTCGGTCGGTGTTGTGGAGTATCTGACGCTGTAAGTTTGATTCGTCTACCACATCCATGTCGATGATGCCGACAGTGCCGACACCCGCCGCCGCTAAATACAGCGCTGCGGGGGAACCAAGCCCCCCGGCTCCAAGCAGCAACACTTTGGCGTTGAGCAGTTTGAGTTGGCCTTCTTCCCCAATCTCAGGAACCAATAGGTGTCGTTGGTAACGGTTGCGTTGATCTGCCGTGAGCGTTTTTGGTCGACTCCAAGGGCGATCTTCGTCTTTCCATTTGTTGAAACCCCCGTCCATTGACACCGTGTTCATATAACCGAGTTGTTCTAGGGTCTGCACTGCAAACGCCGAACGCACCCCGCCAGCGCACATCACCACAAGTTTGCTTTGACGGTCTGGCACACGGTTCTCAATGCTCGACTCGATTTGACCTCGGGGAATATGGATCGAATCAGGTATCGCTCCCTGCTCGAATTCGTCTGGTTCGCGCACATCTAATAGTTGGTAACCCTGGTTTAGGAGTTGCTGGCTGGTAGCGGTGTCTACCTCAGTAATGGACGCTTTTGCTTGTTGTAATAGTTGACGGAAACTGGCCATGTATAAACCCTACCAAGTAAGTCGGGAATTGCTTCACGCGTGGCAGAAAAATTTAAATTATTCAACTTGACATTCAGCTCAAAGTCGCTATGCTCGTAATTGGCGAAAAACCGGCGGGAGAAAAACATGGAAGCACCGACCCTTGTGTTGGCACCGAAAGTCAAACAACTGTATATCACAGCTTGGACCGACCCAATTGTTGATCGGCTTGGGCACGACCCTAGGTCGCATTACGTAGAGAAGTTCTGGTTAGGAGTCTTGGGTCCAACCACGATACTTTTGCTGCGACATTGTGCGCAAGCGCTTGAAGAAGCGCCCGACGGGTTTGAACTCAACTTTCGGGCTGTCGCCGGGGCTCTTGGTTTAGGGCGGCGCGTCGGACGAGCGAGCCCATTGTCGCGGAGCCTCGAACGAGCCTGCCGCTTCAAAGCGGTTCGTTCGCTGTCACCTATGGCTCTGGAGGTAAGGCGGCGTTTGCCACCGCTCAGCCAAGCTCAGATAAGTCGACTGTCGGCTTTGCGTCAACACGAGCACGCCTTGTTTTTGGACGGACAACTTTCTTTGACTAACGAGGCGATACGGCATCGGGCGCGGCGTTTGGCTCTCGGTTTAGTTGAATGTGGCGACCCTATAGACAACGCCGAGATGCAACTGGGTCAGTGGCGTTTCCATCCCTCTATCGCCGCCGACGCGGTTCGCTGGGCATGGGATCAACATTACGGGCCACTGGACGGCACAGCCAACAACTCAAATTAGGTTCCAATTCGCCGCTTGCCATTGCAGGGCTCGTTGCGGCGATGCTTGGGGTAACCTTTAGTGGTGGAACCGCTCGACGATTGGCGTTTTCAACGAATCGTGGCGCAGGCTATTGATGCTTTGCCAGCGAGGTTGGGCGAGTTGATGGACAACGTTGCGG
>JAHQYM010000231.1 GCA_024421095.1 Acidimicrobiia bacterium | reverse complement strand
CCGGGTGTACACGTCAACAGAATCATGAACACTATTGAAGCTACAAGGTAAAGAATACCTGCGTCTAAGATATCGCCGTGATTGCCAACACGGCGAACTTCGAGTTCACCCAATCCACCAGCCACCAAAGCAGCAAGATAGAAATAAACCATGTTCCTCAAGCGCATAGCACTCAGCGCCACCCCTTGAGACCCCAACCGCCCCATCCAGCTGCTCGTATCACAATGAGTGCAGCTCCAGCAATCAACGCGCAACTAGAGCGATTATTTCGACTTCGGTTGCTGCAATCAAACGAAGCATCCAACGTAAAGATGAAATCACATCCATTGCGCGTTACTCTTGCGTAGTTTAGTCGCTGCGTGTGTCCGAGGTCGTAGCAGTAGTCGTGTGTTTTGCATGCTTGGGTGAAGTCATATATGACACCTAAAGGGATACCATTGAATTGGCTGACTTGGAGTCCGACAGTAATTATGATATCTTTTACGTCTTGGGGATTCCATGTGTCTAGTCGTTCTGGAAGCCCGCCGCTGCAGTCGCCGTTTTGTTTGCCTACTCGCCATTGGTTGAAGTGTTCTATCCAGACTGGGGAGTAACCGCGTTTTACGATGTCTTTCGCTAGAGGGCATTTGATGCCGAGAACGTAATCTGCGGCTGTGCCTGTGTTTGTGGTGGTGCGGCCAGTGCAGTTGAGTGTGTGGTATTCGGGGTCTGCGATGACGGGCCAGTTTGTGATGTTGGTGGTGTCTACGTTGATGGTGATTTGGGTGCTGGTTACTGTTTGGGTTATCGGCACTGTTTGGCCTTTTGCGTCTAACGCCCAGGGGGCGAGGATCGAACCGTTGACAAAACCATTTTTTATGAACACTGCTCCGCCGTTAGCTAAACTTTCCACGGTGATACCGTCGTCTAGTTTTAGTTTGACGGTGTAGGTGGTGGCTGCTTGAGAGTTTTCTAGCACTGCCATCATCCTATAACCGCGGTTGCCTTGCAAGCCTTGCACTAACCAGCGAGAATCATCGTTGATTTGTAGACCGGTGATACCAACCGCACCGATTTTGTTGCTGGTGCCTTCAAGTTCAAAAGCCACCCCACAACCAGGGTCTA
>JAHQYM010000007.1 GCA_024421095.1 Acidimicrobiia bacterium | reverse complement strand
ACTAAGTCAACGCCCGAGGAAGTAACGCCCGAGCCGCTGCGGGCTATCCTGTGATGGGCAACGAACATCATTACGTAATCCTTCCAAAAGGGTTAGTGTCGCAGACAAATCAAAAGTCATCAACCAGACAATAGCACAACCCAACCCAAACCGCAAACCCCGAACACTGCGATCAGGAAAAAGCAGGCCGTTTGCATCGCCGCACTCGGACCCAAACCCCAGTCAGGTACCCACAATCACCCCCACGCCACCTTTACGCGCAGGCTCGAAAATCGTGAACGATCAAGATTTGCGAGTCACCGTGAGGTCGAGATGCTCGGCGGTTGTAAACTCCCGCACGCGTATCTGCACGGCGCGTTTCACTTGCTGGTCCTCGACCGTCTCACCTACGAGGCTCCCGAAGGGATCGTTGATTGCCCGAACGTAAGGAGATGCATGATCAAGGTCGGCACGAAGGTTGCCGACCAGATACAGCCAGAACCTTGAGCGGAGGTCACTGCGTGATGCGCTCTTCCACTCATTCCACGTCATCGCTTGCACCCGCGCATCAACCCCCGAAGACTTGAGTTCGATCAGGCGGTCAATCTCACCGCCGCGAATTGACAGCAGGTCAAACCCGGGATGAACACGGCTCACACCAGTGGCCTCCAAGTCCTCCATTACGCGCTTGACCACGTCGCTCAGTTTCTCGGCGCGAGCAACTGCGTCGGGAGTATGGACAGCCACAACAAGTGTGTCATCGGCAAGCGAGCCATCGCCCCCCTGCAAGATGTCTCCCGAGACAATCGTCACCGAGTGGCGAACCCCCTCGAGACGCCGTGCCTCGTAGGCGATAGCGATCTGCATCCCGAGAGCATCTAGGGCCAAAAGGTCGGTTCCGGCGGGTGCCCTGTTTGGCGTCGCAGCACTTGGGGAACCGTCCGGGCCTCCAGATCGCTCTAATCGACCATCCCCGCTGGCCTGCTCACCCGTCACAATCAGAGGTTCCCCATCAAGCAGAAGAGAATTGAAACTGTGGAGCGGAACGGGCGGCGTTGCCGGGCGTGGGACATCGGGTCCGCTCGGGATTCCCTCCTCGCGGGGTTGCTGCGACTTAGGTGCCGCCGTCGGTTCAGCGACCGGTGCCTTGAGTTCCACCTGAACATCCGAATCCTCGGAGAGTTCAACAAGTACGTCCTGGTAGTGACCGGACGCTCCAGCAATGTTGAGCAACTGCACCCGATGCCTGTCGTCACTGGTGATGAACGCGAGAATGGTCTCGACAAGATTGATCCCTAACGTGTCTGCAATGGCCATGGCGAGACTCTGGGCAGTGTCTGGGTCAGGCGGCCAACCCGCTCCCGTCCACACAATGAAGCCTTGAAACTTCTTCGCTCGGGTCCGAGGACGCACGTAATAGCCCGGGTTCGAATGTCGATCGAGTGGCTCTCCGTCGAGCGTGCAGGTGACCTCAAGCTCTTCCACCGGTTCGACCTGTTCTGCGAACTCAAGGAGATTCCGTAGGTCTTGCGTATTATTTCGTTCGGCACGGATGCGCGCCGCCAACGGTGGAACCAATCGACTCATCCCCCGTCGTATCTCGCCGAGTTCGGAACATCCAACCGGGCCTCCGGGGTTGGGGTGCCATTCCAGGACCATCTCGAGTTCTCGGCAGCCGAACACGGATGCGAGCGGAGCCAAGGCTGCAGGTTCGGCTTCAAGGACAAAGAGAGGAACGCTTCCGGCCAGGCCACTGCGCTCCCTGATCCCAGGAGTGGAAGCGAACAGCACTTCCACGGCGGGCAGGAACTTGTGATGGCCAGCCTCTTCGGCCAATAGTCGAGAATCCGCCAAAGGAATGCTGGCGTCGGATCCCGCCTTACCGCTCAACAATTCGAACATCGACCGGTATGCAGGCCTGATGACGTTACGTAGATCGGATGCATCAACCGCTTTGTCGCCATATAACCGTTCGATCTGCACACAAAGAAGCCTGGCATCCTCAATCGTGAAGGTCGTGGGGCTGACTTCGGAGTGGATACCGAGGCGCTCGCAGAATGCTCGGAGGTCGTTCTCCGATAAATCTGACGATTGCTTGAGCACGGGTACCAAATCGCTCGCATCGCGGTGTCCTCTAGAAAAGGTGAACCGTCGCTCCAGTTCTGGTGTGAGGCGCCATGTGGCCTCTGGGCGACGGGGTCCTCGGGATGTCGGGCAGGCACTGCTGGTGCGCAACCGATACAACCATAGGTTGTCACCGACTGATGTGATCTCTTCGGGCGTGGCTCGCTGCGGTTTGCTCCGACCAGCCGGCCACTTACGAACATCAACCAAGGCGACCTGGGCATCGGCTAGCGGAGCATACGTCTTCCAGTTCATAGTGAGGTGGTCGAACAGTCGGGTCGCAATCTCTGCTGTCGCATCCCGCTGAGCGGCCTCGATGAGTTGGAGCGCGAATTCAAGGTCATGCACTTCGTACAGGTATGGCACGACTTTGTTGCGTTCTGAGCGTTCAGCGAGCCTGGCCGTAAGGTCCGCGCAGTATTCGCTCCAAGTCTCGCCCAGGTCGCGGAAGGCCCATCCCTTGGGTTGTTGCAGATCTTTTGTCGTCAACCACCCTGAGTCGCGGTCTTCGACATCGTGGAAGTGAACCAACCTCAGCGAACGATTCACACCGATCCAGGACAGGAAGTTGAGCCAACGCTCAAACTCGGTCGTCTCGAGAGCGCGATCAACGTCCTCATCGAGGTCTACTTCGTCGTCATCACCATCAGTCGTGACCTCGTGGTCCTCCTGGGCCGAATCAAGCAAACCGACGAACTTATCAGGAGACACGAGAAAGCACGCACCGATCGGAGCGTCCTCCGGCAAGGCATCAACAACATGCTCGAACGACGCATCCTCCAACCACGCCCGACCGAAGTAGGCTTGGTACGCGGGCACCCATCGCTCCGTGCCCTCGTGATCCACGCACGGCACCGGCAATCGGCTGAGATTGAAGATGGCCCTGTCACTCTGCAGCCTTTGGTATCGAAGCGGTCTGTCGGGTTTCACAAATGCGCCCGCCAACTGGCATATCGCCGCAAGAGACTCTGTGCTGCGCAGCTCATCTCGCCACGAGAGTTGCTCCGGTGAGGGGGTCAAACCAAGGGCTGGCAGCACGGATGCTTGCATGACTTCTTGGAATCGGAATTCTTTGATATCGAACAGAGCCGACCAGGTCTTCATCTGCTCGCCCAGCCTCTCGTTGCGTTCGTTCCTGTTCAGCGCACCCCAGCAGATGGAGTGGCAGAGGAATTGCAGCCCTCGAAGCGGAAAGTCACGCTTGGCGGACTGCGGCGGATAGAACGCCGTGTCGTCGCCCAGCGTCACACGTTGGACGCTGCCGTCGTCGTTGCGGTGGATAGGAAATACCTGCTCACGACGTGCAGCAGTCTCGATTTCTGATCGTTCAGCAAAGTCAGATCGCTCCCAGAGCAGTGCGCTCAACTCAAGAACGGGATCCACCTCGTAGAAGCCCGATTCGTGCTCCCGTATCGATGCTCGCTCTGGGTCTGTGAGCGTGCCCAGGGCCGCCAAGCACTCGGCAGGCGTGAGCTGTGCCGCGCCATGGTCAGCAGCAACTCGGGCCCAGCGGCCACGACAGAACTCGGCGTCCGGAAACTCTGCTTCGCGCCACTTCGCGTTCGCCGCCAGCATCTTCCGGAACAGTTCCCCTTCCTTCTCCAACAGGGATGGAGGAAGTGCGCATGCACCAATCTGCCGCCGGTGGCCGGACTCCGTTGGAATCAGGGGCTCGGCCGCGAGTAACTCGACGAGGCAGTCATGGAGGAGATTTGCTGCTTCTCCTCCGTCAGGGTCGTCTCCACGGTCCAACGCTGCAAGCACTCGGCTCGCACCGTCTCTTTGGAGTTCGGGCAGAATCTGGTTCACGAACAGACGAGCTGCTTCCCTGACGAGGTGCGAGTTGTAGTCTCCACGCTCGGGACGAACTCGGATGCGTTGACGAGACATATCCGTGGAAAACGCTCCGTTCACCAACATCGGATACGGACAAGGCTCTTCAGTTGGAAGGAACACGTGGAAGCGCCTCCATTCCTTCGGCATACCATCGTCAGGGTCGTTTTCCAGCACTGCAATCGACACTTCGGTGAGGTCGACGCCCTGCCAGGCGGGCCCACTCAGTCCTTCTCTGTTGGGGCCAATCGGAACCTTCGCATTGTGGGCGATATAGAAGGCGGCGGACTCACCGGCCGAATTCGAGACGGTTACCCTGTAGAGGCCTGAGTCTCCCAAACCTGGTACGGGAACCCACTCACCTTCTCGTTGGATCGTTCGGCTGATCTTCCACACTCGATGCTCTGATCGTCTCGTCTGATCACCCCGGACTTCTACCGATTCAAGGTGCTTGAGGAAAAGGACCGTGGTGAGTGGAAGGTTCAGCAGGAGGTCGGTCAAGCCCTCACGCTGGTCGGACGCGAAATCCTCACGGAAGGGGAACTGAAAGGCCGCGTTGAGTCCGCTGTCGCGCAGTGCTGGCCACCGATCTTCGTCGCCCTCTTCTCCGATCACGGACGGGAAGCGCATCGCTGGCACGGCCTGCGGCGGAGTGCTGTCCAGTCCTTCCCAGAGTTCTTCGACATGAGGTCGTGCTTCGCGCTCACCAAGCCGAAATGAGTGTGTGCGCGAATAGATCGCCGGAGCGTCCGTGATCTCAAGGACGCTCTTGAAACCAAGGCCCTTGTGACCGATCGATGCCCTCTTGGTTCCCGCCGGATCGACTTTTGAGCTTGCGCCCAGGCCGCAGAGACCCTGGACATCAGCCTCGGTCAATGGTCGACCAGAGTTCGCCATCCAGAAGGCATCGTCGGTTATGACGAAGACAACGCGATCCGTGTCCGATTCCGACGATTCCATGGCGTCATCAGCATTCTGGAGAAGCTCATAGACCAGACGGCCCCGATAGTCGCTCGCTACCTGGGCCTCCTGGCTGACGTCCTCTTGGAGCCTCGATGGGGACACCCGGTAGACATCCAGATTCTGTTGGACGATCGTCCCAACGATCGCGCCATCCGCCTGGGGATCCGTAGCCCCAAGCGCCTCGGTACCGCTGGCCGAATCGCCCACGCTCGTCACGGCTTGCTGCTCTGGGTATCCCGGAAAGCCGCACACAACGATGTCTTGACACCTGCCGGCTCCGAGTTCGTCCGCATCTTCACCCCGCGCAACAAGACGCCCCATCCATCTGACAAGTTGAGATTCGCCGATTCATGGTGAGCCAGCGCGGCGCTGTCCATGTCAATACCTCCAGTGGTAGATTATACAGTTGCCCTCTGACAGCGACCCGACGACTCCTGTCGGGGGAGCGTGGCGCCCCGCGCAACAAGACGCCCCATCCATCTGACAAGTTGAGATTCGCCGATTCATGGTGAGCCAGCGCGGCGCTGTCCATGTCAATACCTCCAGTGGTAGATTATCCAGTTGCCCTCTGACAGCGACCCAACGACTCCTTGTCGCTGGGGTGGGTTTGGGGGCGTTTCACCCCACGTTGCAAGGCGCTTGATCTGTTTGGCATGTTGAGATTCGCCGTTTGAGGGTGAACCAGCGCGGTGCCGTTCGTGTCGTGCTTCTAGTGGCAGAGCGTAGGCTTGCCTTCTGACAACGATCCAACGACTCCTTTTCGGATGGGTGGGTTAGGGGCCGTTGGGTGGGTTGTTGGGGTTGATGATTTGGTAGCCGGTGTTGGTTTTGATGACGGTGTAGCCGCGGTCGTGGATGTTGTGGTGGCACAGCGGGCAGGCAAGGCACATTTCGTCGATGTCTGTTCGTCCGCCTTGTTCCCAGGGGACGATGTGATGTATTTCGCAGCGTTCGGGTCCGGAGGTGCAGTGTTTGCCTCGGCAGTGCCGGTCGCGGGCGATGATGGCTTTGATTTGGGCTTCGGTGGCGTGTCGGTGGGTGCGTCCCACCCAGAGGGGTTGTCCCTTGCCGTCGAACACGATGCCGGTAACAGCCGCGGTGCAGATGAGCCGTTCCAGCACAGTCTGCGGTAACGCTTCACCACCAACAATCTCAGCGACACCGGTGGGGTTGTCGCCGCGGAGGCGTTCTATGTCGGCTATGGCGATGAGCTGGTGCCTAGTGCTGCCCGGCCCACGACGCGCCGGGTTGGTCAACAAAGCCACGAACGCGTCGGCCATACGTTGCGGGAATGTACGAACATCGTCGGGGGAGCCGTCGCGGCCGCCGTCGCCGCGCCACAGGCGGTCATACTCGACGTCGACGGCCTTGCGTACTTGTTGGTAGCTGACCGGATCGAGCTCCGCGAGCAGAACGCCCATGCCCTCGTCGTTGACCCAATGCTTCAACGACCGGTTGCGGCGCTGCCGTTCATAGCGTCCGGCGCCGTTGTCGGGCTGGTTGCGGTTCACCCATTGCCGTGACTGCTCTGTAAAGGTATCAACCGACGATTCCTCAGCAAGACCCGACAGTTGATCGTTGACTTGTTGAGGCGAAGTCTTCGCAGCCGCGCTCACAGCCACCTCAGCATGCTCTGTGGTGATCTTGCCTTGAGCCAACGACTCCGCGAGCTTGGGCAACTCAACAAGCCCCGCAGCGGTCTTGGCGACCTTGTTCGCCGCCCGGGTCGACATGCGACCCGCCTCGCGCAACACCGTCTTGGAGTTCATCCCGCCGTCATCAAGAGCCTCGATCTCGGTCGCGCACCGTGTCTGCAACGCCCCCATCGCCGCCACCACCCGCCCGGCGCCGGCGACTAGGTCTTCCAACTCGGCACGCGAGAGCCCAGCAACCGTCACGCCCCGAACCTTTTGGATCATTGAATCGAACATGACCACACCTTACTGACAGGGTATGACACTGCATGAAATTGATGAGGTTCCAGACCGGCAGATCCGCATGCTGAACCACGGGTGTGTCGTGACGCTGCTGTTGTGGCGATCACTCGCCCGGCGCCGGCGACTAGGTCTTCCAACTCGGCACGCGAGAGCCCAGCAACCGTCACGCCCCGAACCTTTTGGATCATCGAATGGAACATGACCACACCTTACTGACAGGGTGTGACACTGCATGAAATTGATGAGGTTCCAGACCGGCAGATCCCCAAGCAGAAACATAACTAGGCCGCCACGGCTCGCACCGAACGACTCGCACCTGTCAATCTGACCGGACGCCCGGCATCCGACAGCACCTGTCTCCCGACCAGAATTATCTGAACCCGCCGCGCCCAACCACCGCCACGGCCACCCCGGGGCGAGCTCGGTCGGGGATTTCTAAGGCTGGGGTGATCTCAGGCCGCAGCAGACCTTGGATTGGGGGCTCTTCGGAAATTAGCGGGTATTGGGTCTACGGCGAGATGGAGGGTCTTGTTGCGGGTACGAGGCGTGTTGTGGCGGCTATGAATGCGCTGCAGACACGGTGCGCTACTGAAATCGAGGCGCTGGATGATGGAGGCCGCCGAGGCTCCAAGGTGGCGTTGGTTGAGGTGGGGCGTATGTCGACCCGCGCGGCAAACAGGGTCGCCAAGACTGTTGCTGGCCGCGTTTACAACTCACCGTTCACCGCGCTCGCCACCCGCGCGGCTAACAGGGTCGCCAAGACTGTTGCTGGGTTTGTTGAGATGCCCAAGTTGGCCGAGTTGTTGGCTGAGGGCAAGATCACCGCGGAGCATGCCGCCGACTGAAAGAGTCCCGGGATGGGAGGTCGAGTGGGTGCTGCCAGTCCGCGGCCTATGGGCCGATTGATGTCAGCGGAGCCACGCAGACACCGTCTGGGCGTTGGTAGCCGTATCCGGTAGCGGTGACAACCACCAACTTCGCAGGTTCACCGGTGCGTTCGAGATCAAGTTTGTTGCGTAGCCGCAGCAGCGAAGCAGCCCCCTTGTCGATGGCCTCGCGGCCGCCGAGTTTGACTTCCAGCGCAACCCATCTTCGGTCCGGTTGCTCGATGACGGCATCGACTTCGAGGTTGTCACTGTCGCGGAAATGCGAGACGGAGCAGCGACTCGCCCGTGCGTAGATTTGCAGGTCGCGCAGCGCCATCGACTCGAACAAGCGGCCCGCGAAACTGAGGTCGCGCAAAAGACCGTCGACCCCGACCGCGAGTGCCGCTGCGGTGAGCGACGGATCGACGAGGTGGATCTTCGGGGAACGCCGAGCCTGGGCACGCGATGCGATGTGTGTTCGCCATGCGGGCACTTCCTCGACTACGAACAGCCGTGACAGTGCTGCCAAGTAGTCCGCCACGGTTCGGCGCTCAAGCGGTGTGTCTCCAGCAGCGGCGGTGTCGGCGGCAAGGACTGTGTGTCTGACCTCAGTTGCCGCGTTGCGGGCGATTGATGCCAACAGTCGGCGCACCCGCCGCGGATCACGTTCCACACCGTCGACTCGTGACACGTCGGTGCGGCTGATCTCTTCGAGGTAGGCCCTGGACGCCTCTGCTGCGGTCGCCGGGTCGACTCCCAGCATCTGGGGCCACCCTCCACGGCAGGCTAGGGCTAGGACGTCTCCAAGCGTGGATCCCGTGTCTGGTGCGGCACAGTCGCCGCCGTCGAGCAGCGCTGCCAGTGAAACGGCCCCGTCTGATTCTCCGCTCTCATACAGGCTCATCGGGTTCATCCGTACGCGGCTGATGCGCCCCGCACCCGAGTGCCGGGTAATGTCGTCGGGTGGGTCGGCTGAACCGGTGAGGATGAACTGTCCTCTGAGCCCCCGAGCGTCGCAAGCCCGCCGCATGGGATTCCAGATCGACGGTGCGAGTTGCCATTCATCGATCAAGCGCGGTGGGGCGCCGTCGAGGATCGATGCCGGGTCCATGCCAGAGTCCAAGGCGGCCCCGGCGCGCTCGTCAAGGTAGACCGCGCTGGCGGCGAAGCGTCTGGCGGTCCAGGTCTTGCCGCAGCCGCGGGGGCCTTCAATGACGACCGCAGGCAGCGCTCGAAGGACCCTGTGCATCTCGGCGTCGACCACGCGGGGCAGGTACTCTTGAGGTGTCAGGTCGTTCGAGGCCATCGACAGATCGTTCATATGGCACATGATACGCCAATAAAGTGGCTGTTCATCAGCCAATAAAGTGGCAGTTCAAGCCAAGCAGTAGATGTGGTCGGGCTCCTGCCGGCTGACCGTGAAGACCACACCGTGCGGGACCTGCTCGTCCATTTGCTGGCGATCCTGGTTTTGCGTGCCGCTTATGTGGCCGAACGGCTCGGAGTAAGCGAGCACGGCGGGCGTACCGTGTTGTCGGCACTTGCGTCGTGCGGTGTTGTATCCAGCGTCGGTGTCGAGAGCAACGGTCGGGCCGCAACCGCCGTTGGTTCGCTGTCACCAAACTCCTCGACCGGAGACCCCAGCAGACGATGGTGCTGTCAGCCCTTAGCCCACAAGAGTACGAGGTGCCGGTGGAGACGGTATTGAACGCGCCAGCCGGCGCGTCGTGAGGTGTATCTGACTCTGCGCGACAGATCGGTGGTTTTTTCAAGTCGCATCGGTTGGCGGATGGCGTTGGTTGGTTTGTCGTGTTAGCGGTTGGTTTCGGTGGTGGGGGCGTCGTTGCGCGTCGGCTTGTTGGAGTCCGTGTTGGCGTGCTTGGCGGATCTGGTCGCCTTGTCCCGTGTTTTCGTCGTAGGGGGTGACGTAACCGACGTGTTCGTGGAGCCGCACCGTGTTGTGGTGGTTGCGGGCGCGTTCGAGTTGTTGGGTGAGCAAACTCCATCGGCGGTTGCAACAGAGCGTAGTGTAGATGTGTTGTGCTGCTTTCGAGTTGTGGAGTTTGCGGGGCATTTGGTTGAGGGCATCTTGGATGAGCGCGACGTGTGTGGGGTTTACGTCGAGGTTGGTACCTTTGGGTAGCCAGCGTCGTAGCAGTCCGTTGGGTTGTTCGTTGCTGTGGTCACCGCAGCGGGACATATCGATCGCCGACTTGACGTAGGGGTGACCCGGCAGCGCGCTTTTCATGGCCTGATAGACGACCTCGGTGCGGCGAGGGTACTGGCACAGGATCACCGGTGCCAGTTCCTCAATGCCCGCACAATTCCTTCAGGCGAAGACTGGCAGACAGGTGGAGCCCCACGGGCAGGCCTCACCCCAACCGCTGAGACCCTCGTCGGTGTCGAGCCTCACCAAGGTGGAGTCCAGACGATCAAAGTGCAACCGGCCGCCCGAAAGCGAATAGGGCGCGCCAGAGGCAACCCCAGAGCCCAGACGTTGATCCGCTCAATCCTCATGCTCGTGACCAGTGCGAGAAGTGAGCACGATCGTCGCCAATCGAGCCCAGACGTTGATCCGTTCAATCCTCATGCTCGTGCCCTCCGCATCCGGGTTGCGGCACCGGTGCGCTGAGCCGCAGACTCGGCTGGGCCCAAGCGGTCGCCCAGTTCGGCAACCCGCAGCCCGTGGGTGGTGATGGGATCAACCCCAGCGTCGGCCATACCCTCGTAGCGGGCCGCCAGTCGCATGGTGCCGTGATGCCCCCACACCGGGTCCAGCGGCAGGTGCGGTGCAGATCGGGCCTCGGCCACGACACCAGGGCAGGCAGCGATGATCCTTGCTTCCTCCGCTGCGCTGAACGCGTCCACTGGAGTCGGGCGCAGAGAACCGTCGGGGGTCATCGCCATTGTCGCCCGCCCCTCCGTCACCGCTTCACAGAGCCCGCACCCAATACACAGGTCGTTGGAAACGATCTCGGCGACTTTGTTCATGGCGCTCCTATCCCATGGAGACCGTGATCTTATCACCCGAGGCAACCGACTCACCCGAGGCAATCGACTCACCCGAAGCAAACGACTCACCCGAGGCAACCGACTCACCCGAAGCAAACGACC
This sequence comes from Acidimicrobiia bacterium, assembly GCA_024421095.1. Taxonomy (GTDB): domain Bacteria; phylum Actinomycetota; class Acidimicrobiia; order Acidimicrobiales; family Aldehydirespiratoraceae; genus VXYK01. The sequence continues at coordinate 41,549 of JAHQYM010000007.1, read as the reverse complement.
CAACTTGCCATTCCTGCCGTTAGGCTTTGTCTGGTGATAATCAGCGAGGCCACAAGCGGCATTGAAGCTCTCGGAGACAACAAGGTCAAACTGACCGTTGAAGTAGACGAGACAGAACTAGAGACAGCCATCGATCAGGCTTTCAGACGCATCGCGGCAGATGTGCGAGTGCCGGGGTTTCGTAAAGGCCGAGCGCCAAGACGTGTCCTTGAGGCGCAACTGGGGTATCAGTATGGCCGCCAAGAAGCGATCCGTGAGGCACTTCCGGGCTACTACCAGCGAGCGGTGTTCGATCAAGAATTGGATGTCATTGATGTACCCGAATTGGAAGTCTTAGGCGGACTAGAAGAAGGCATTTTAGTCTTCGATGCCACGGTTCAGGTGCGGCCGGTAGTCGTCATCAGCGGCTACCATGACCTACGCATTGAGGTGCCGGACCCTACGGCCACAGACGAAGAGGTTGATGACCAAATCGAAAAAATGCGAATTGAACACATCGAATACGAAACGGTTGAACGCCCTGCCCAAGACGGCGACTTGGTGACCATCAACATCGTCGGTAGTCACGAGGGAGAAGCGCTACCAGCATTATCGGCTAACGATTATGACTATGGCGTTGGGAGCGGCACGGTTGTGGCTGAGATAGACGAGAACTTGCGTGGCACTAGCGCCGGAGACGAAATAGAATTTGCGGCTGCACACCCAGATGCTGAATCTTCTCCTTTGCACTTTGCTGTCGCCGTGTTGGCAGTGAAGAAACCGGTATTACCCGAACTCAACGATGCATGGGTCGCCGCGGTTAGCGAATTTGACACCCTTGAAGAGTGGCAAGCTGGCTTAGACGAAACCCTTTCCGAAAAAAAACGTTCTGCGGTGGGTCGTGTCGCAGACCAAAAATTGTCCGACAGTTTAGCCGCGCTAGTTGAAGAGGATCTGCCCGAGGCATTAATCAACTCCGAGATCGATTCAAGAATGCACACTTTCCTCGGCAACATCCGTAATGCCGGCATTACCGAAGAAGAGTTTCTTTCAAGCGTCGGTAAAGACATCAACCAAGTCCGTTCTGAATTCACCGCTCCCGCAACTCGAGATGTCAAGCTAGATCTTGCACTGCGAGCCATTGCCCAAGCCGAAGAACTCAACACCCCCGCTGCCTTTGAAGCATCCATAAAGAAGATGGCGCAAGCGGCAGATCTCGAAAGCGGCGAATACATCCGAGTGTTCAAAGAAATTGGAGAACTAGTTTCGGCGCGAGCTACCTTCGCAAAAACCCAAGCGATTGGTTGGCTCCTCGACAATGTGGACTTGGTTGACGAAAACGGGCAAGCACTAGAATGGCACGAAATTGATTCCGTGTTCACCGACCAGATCGAACATATCAACCATGCTGAGTTACTTCCAACGCCAACAGACGGAGCAGAGCAATGACTGTCAACCCTCGCAACTACCTAGTGCCAACCGTGGTGGAGCAAACCAACCGCGGTGAACGAGCTTTCGATCTTTACAGTCGGTTGTTGAAAGAAAACATCATCTTCATTGGCACGCCGATAGACGACACCATCGCCAACCTGATCTGCGCCCAGTTGCTGCACCTCGAATCAGAAAACCCCGACAAAGACATCAACCTCTACATCAATTCGCCCGGTGGTGACATCAACTCGCTGTTTGCGATTTACGACACCATGTGTTACATCAAACCCGATATCACCACCATTTGCTTCGGTCAAGCGGCTTCGGCCGCTGCGGTTTTGTTGGCCGCAGGTGCCAAAGGCAAACGGTTAGCGTTGCCGCATGCGCGAATTCTTATCCACCAACCCTACGCCGGTGCGCGGGGGCAAGCTAGCGATATTGAATTGATCGCCGCGGAGATTCAGCGCATGAAAGTCTCCCTTGAGCAAGTTTTAGCGCAACACACCGGCCAAACGGTTGAAAAAATCTCCGCCGACACCGATCGAGACTTCGTTATGACCGCGTCGCAAGCTAAAGATTACGGCATAATTGATGAAGTTATTGAGACACGCGATGCTGTTGATAACAGCGGCGCGATTACCGCGATCGCCTGACCCCAGCAGAAGGAAGGAATCCAGTGGCCAAATTCGGCGAAGGTGGGGACCTGTTGAAGTGCTCGTTTTGCGGCAAGTCGCAAAAGCAGGTCATAAAACTTATCGCTGGCCCGGGTGTCTATATCTGTGACGAGTGCATCAGCCTATGCAACGAAATCATCAAAGAAGAACTCGCTGAAGGCACAGATAATAGCTTGGGCGTGTTGCCTTCACCACGAGAGATTTACCAGTTCCTTAACGACTATGTAGTCGGTCAAGACACCGCCAAACGAATACTTGCAGTTGCTGTCTACAACCACTACAAGCGAGTTGAGTTAGGCACCCAGCTAGATTCTGAAGTTGAATTGTCGAAGTCCAACATTTTGTTGATTGGACCCACCGGCTGCGGCAAGACTCTGATGGCGCAGACCCTGGCGCGAATGCTCAACGTGCCGTTCGCGATTGCTGATGCCACCGCTTTAACCGAAGCAGGGTACGTAGGAGAAGATGTCGAAAACATTTTGTTGAAGCTCATTCAAGCTGCCGATTACGACATAAAAACGGCCGAAACCGGAATCATCTACATTGACGAGATCGATAAAGTAGCGCGCAAAAGCGAGAACCCATCTATCACCCGCGATGTTTCTGGTGAAGGTGTGCAGCAAGCATTGCTAAAGATTTTGGAAGGAACCACCGCCGCTGTACCCCCGCAAGGTGGGCGCAAGCACCCCCACCAAGAGTTCATTCAGATAGACACATCCAATGTCTTGTTTATCTGCGGTGGTGCCTTCGCGGGGATCGAAAAGATTGTCGAAAGCCGTATCGGCACTAAAGGGGTCGGTTTTGGCGCTGATATCAGGCGCCCACAAGACAAAGATATGGGTGCGATCTTCAATGCGGTGCTGCCCGAAGATTTAGCCAAGTTCGGTTTGATCCCCGAGTTTATTGGGCGGTTGCCGGTGCTCGGTTCGGTAGGCGACCTAGATGTTGATGCGTTAGTCGAAATCCTCACCGAACCTCGTAATGCGCTAGTCAAGCAATACAAGAGAATCTTCGAATTCGAAAATGTTGATTTGCAGTTCACTTCGGCGGCGTTATTGGCGGTTGCTCAAGAAGCCATAAAACGTTCTTCGGGGGCTCGTGGTTTGCGTGCCATCCTTGAGGAGGTGTTGTTGGACACCATGTATGATTTGCCGGGGCGTGACGATATCAGCCATGTGATAATCGAAAGAGACACCGTACTTGGCAAGGTGCCACCGGTTTTGGTAAGCCACGCAGAAGGTCGGCGCGCTAGCTGAAGCGCCAAGCCGCGGAATTTGGATTTTGGATTATCACCAGGCTTTAAAGCATCTTGATGGGCTAATCAACTATGAGATTTCGCCTCGAGCTGGGTCTAGCGGTGGTTTGACGTTGCACAAAATGCGTCGGGTGACGGAACTTTTGGGCGACCCCCAACATGCTTACCCCTCGATTCATATCACCGGCACAAACGGTAAGGGTTCTAGCGGGCGTATGATTGAGGCGTTGCTCACCGAGATGGGTTTACGGGTGGGGCTCTACAGCAGCCCACATGTGTTTTCTCCGACTGAACGTATCCGTGTGGCTGCAACGCAAATAGACGAGGCGGATTTCGGTTCGGCGATTGGCGATATTGCTCGCCTTGTTGCGGCTACCGACCTAGAAAGTTTGACTTGGTTTGAGACGGTCACCGCAGCCGCATTTTTGCATTTCGCTAACGAAGCGGTGGAAGTAGCCGTGATTGAGGTTGGGATGCTCGGCACCTTTGATGCCACCAACGTGATCGATGCGTCAGTGGCGGTGCTTACCAACATTGGCCTTGACCACACTGATGGGAGCGAGGGGTGGTGGCAAAGCGTGGCGAAAGAGAAAGCTGGGATTGTTAAACCCGGTGCCAGAGTGATTGTTGGTGAGCCTTCGCTGGAGTTGACTGAACTGTTACACGCGGCCTCACCAGCAGCAATTTGTGCACCTGAAGTTTTGAGCAATGATGTAGCGGTAGGTGGCCGACTTGTTGACATCAAGACCTCACGCAGTACATATTCTGAAGTGTTCGTCAGCTTGCGTGGCGCGCACCAGGGCCAAAACAGCGCAGTCGCGATAGCTGCTGTGGAAGAGTTTTTTGCTGCGCCGATCGATCCGCAGATAGTGCAAGAAGCGTTGAGTATGGTGACGCTGCCGGGGCGTATGGAGGTGGTTGCGAGGTCGCCGTTGGTGCTACTCGACGCGGCTCACAATCCTCCTGGTGCTTTAGCTTTAGGCCGTGCGCTCCGAGAAGAGTTTGGCGCGATCAATCGGCGTTTTCTGGTTTTCGGGATGCAGACCGGTCGCGATCCTAAAGAAGTACTTGAGGCTCTAGATGTGACATATTTTGACTTGATCGTGACTTGCACAGCCCCAACAGCTAGGGGCGTGTCGGCGCGTACCCTCAGTGATGTGGCTCGGTCTCTCAATGTTTCCTCGGAAGCGATTGTTGATGTTGCGACGGCGATGGACTATGCATTGCACCAAGCAGAAGACCACGATTTGGTTGTGGTGGCAGGCTCGGTTACGGTGCTCGCCGCGGCCCGCAGCGTTGTTGCCGACTTGTAAGTGTTTTGCGATATCTCCGCTAGCCTTTGCGTCTATGGATCAAACTTTTGTGATTTGTAAACCTGATGCGGTTGAGCGGGGGCTGTTGGGGGAGATTATCGCACGCTTCGAACGCAAAGGTTTGCAGCTAAATGCTGTCGAACTGAGAGTTATCAGCGAAGCAACGCTTGAGCGCCACTACGCCGAACATCAAGGCAAACCCTTCTATAGCGATCTTTTGGCTTTCATGGGTCGGGGCCCGGCGCTAGTAGCGATCATTGGGGGTGTGCCGAATGCTTGGAAGGTGGTGCGCGATATGGTTGGAGCAACCAATCCCCTTCAAGCGGCACCGGGCACGGTGCGCGGAGACTTCGGCAACAACCTCACCGAAAACCTGATCCACGCCAGCGATTCCGCCGAATCTGCGGCGCGTGAGATCGGCATTTTCTTTCCGAATTTTGCTCTTGCGACCGTTCAATGACAAAATTGATTTTGCATCCACTAAACTCTGCGACTAAGGTTTCGTGCCGCAGCGCCGTGGCTGCTGTGCCAGTATTGGTCAACTTGGCCAACCAAGACGAGGTGAAAAGCTGATGGCTGCTGACTCATTCGCAACTTTACTAGGAGGTGGTTTGAGGGCTGCCATCGGTCGAGATATGGCAGTTGACCTCGGAACCGCCAACACGTTGGTTTACGTTCGTGCTGCCGGTGTGGTGCTTGATGAACCTTCGGTGGTGGCCGTAGACACTAAAGACAACAGACCTTTAGCGGTCGGGGCTGAAGCGAAACGGATGGTTGGTCGCACTCCCGCCAATATTCGTGCTATTCGTCCCCTCAAGGACGGTGTGATCGCCGATTTTGAGATTTGCGAGAAAATGCTTCGCTACTTCATTCGCAAAGTGCATCATCGCAAATGGGCTAGGCCGCGTATGGTCATCGCGGTACCCTCAGGCATTACCGGCGTGGAGCAGCGTGCGGTTCAAGAAGCAGCCGAATACGCCGGAGCCAGCAAGCCTGCGTACATTATTGAAGAGCCGATGGCCGCGGCGATCGGCGCGGGTTTGCCAGTGCAAGAACCAACAGGCAATATGATCGTAGACATCGGCGGTGGTACCACCGAAGTGGCAGTCATTTCTTTGGGTGGTGTCGTGGCTAGTCAATCGGTGCGTGTTGGTGGTGATGAACTAGACGATGCGGTTACTCAACACATCAAAAAGGAACACGGCTTAGCACTCGGTGAACGTACCGCCGAAGAAGTCAAGGTGCAGATCGGGTCGGCGGCTCCATTGTCTCAAGAACGCTGCGCGGAGATTCGTGGGCGAGACCTAATGACCGGTTTGCCTCGCAGTATTGTGGTTAGCACACAAGATATTCGCAAAGCTATTGAAGAGCCGATTGTGGCTATCTGTGATGCGGTCAAGTCGACGTTAGACAAAACCCCCCCAGACCTCGCCGCCGACATTATGGAACGCGGCATCACGCTCGCCGGTGGGGGAGTATTGCTGCAAAAGATCGATCAACGGTTAGCAGACGAGACGGGTATGCCGGTGCGTATCGCCAAGAACCCGCTTTATGCCGTTGCTATCGGGTCGGGTCAGGTACTTGAAGAGTTTGAGGCACTTAAAGACGTAGTCTTCAGCTCGGGTGAGCTGTAACGCCGAACCGGCAAAATGGCGCTGGCTCAGCGGCAAGGGCGGGTTCGGCACCGGCTGATCCTGCTCACGCTACTTGCCATTACTTTTTTGACCGTTGATCTGCGCGGTTTCGACACGGTCAACCAAGCTCAAGGCCTACTCCGAGATTTCTTGCATCCGGTCAATTCTTTGGCATCAACGCTTTTCTCGCCAGTGGGCGACATTTGGAATTCGCTTTTTTCTTATGCTGAACTTGAGGCTGAGAACGTTGCATTGCGTGAACAATTGGATGCCTTGCGTGGTACGTCTCTGCGTTCAGAAGCAGAAACCGCGGCGTATCAACGGCTGCTGGAAGCGTTAGACCTGCCCTACGCGCCCGATCTTGAAACGGTAGCGGCCCGCGTTGAGCGTGGGCCGGTTGGTAATTTCGCTAGTGATGTGGTGACCATCAACAAAGGTCAGCGTGATGGTATTGAACCGGGGATGACAGTAGTTACCAAAGCAGGGCTTGTGGGGCGTGTCGCGCGTGTTGATGGTGTGACTTCCACAGTGCAGTTGCTCAGCGACCCCGATTTGGTTGTGGGTGTGCGGTTGGTGTCTACTAATGATGTGGGGCTTGGTCACGCCGTGCGGGGCGAGCCCAACACGTTTATCATCAACCAAGGCCCGAACTGGCCTAGTATCGAAGACACAGCCTCGTTCCCCGATGTTGGATCAGCTGTGGTCACCGACGCCGACTCGCGCTACACCGCTGATGTGCCTATCGGTAGGGTTGTTCAGGTGCGTCCAGCAAGCGATGAACTGTCTTTGGAAGTGCTTGTGCAGTTGGCCAACGATGTTGAAGACCTGGCTTTTGTGTCGGTGTTGCTTACCGAACAAAGCAACGATCCTCCCACAGGTGCGGTTGTGCCTAGCACCAGCGTTCCGCTTGACCTAGATCCCGAACTGCTTGACTCACTAGAACCGGCCGATCCACAATGACCGTGCTGCGTCTCGCCCTGCTGATATTGGTGGCGCTAGTAGTGCAAGTGACTGTGTTTGTTGACCTGCGGTTTTGGGGGGTTGCACCAGAGTTGTTGGTGTTGTTGGCGGTGCTTGTGGGCTATTTAGCAGGGCCTCGAACGGGGCCGACTATAGCGTTCGTGATCGGCTTGTTGTGGGATGTCTACCTGCCTTCTCCTTTGGGTCTCTCAGCGATTGTTTTCGCTTTGGTGGCTTATGTGGTAGCCGCTGGTGGTGCCGAATTGTTCAGTGATTCCAAAGCGCAACTAGTGATCATTGTGGCTCTAGGTACGGTGGGTGCGTTAGCTGGTTACGCTTTGTTGGGTGAAGTGATGGGGCAGCGTGGTTTGGTAGACATGGAAATGCTGCGCGTGGCTGTAGTTGCTGCTTTGCTAAACATGGTGTTGACACCGCTGGTCAGGCCGCTGATGGTGTGGGCGATTAGACCTCGGTTGGCGACGGGTTGAAATCATGGCACAGGTAGATGACCAAACGAAGTTGCGTCTACGCATTTTTGCCTTCGTGTCGTTGGTCCTGTTTGGCGCTTTGTTTGCTCGTTTGTGGTTCTTGCAGGGTATTGAGCACGAAACGCTGAGCCACGAAGCGATTAGCAATGTGCTTGAAGCTGTATATCAGGAGGCGCCTCGGGGTCGAATCCTTGATCGCAGCGGGCGTGTTTTGGTGGACAACAAAGTCGTGCAGGTTGTAACCCTGGATCGTATGCATTTAGAGAACCTCGAGGAGGCGGACACTCAAGAGGTGTTCACGAATTTGGCCTTGGCGCTTAGTCGTTCAGGTAAACCGACCAAAGTGTCGTCCATCGTCTCGAAGTTTCGTGACCCTCGTTATGGCCCTTTTGATCGTATTCCCATTGCGGTTGATGTGAACTCGGAACTCATGGTCTATCTCGGTGAGCGCCCCGACCAGTTCCCTGGTGTGCGTGTGGAACAGCGCAGCATTCGCAATTATCCTTTTGGCAGTCTCGCCGCGCATCTCTTGGGCTATGTCGGCCCAGTGACCAGAGCCGAGCAAGAACAAGCCAACGCCACCCTCACACCCAACGCAGAGAACCGCAGGACTTATCAACCAAACAGTCAGATTGGCAAGACTGGCGTTGAACAAATCTTCGAAAGTGAATTGCGTGGTGTGCCCGGGGTGCGCTGGTTAGAAGTCAACAATTTGGGTGAGATCGTCCGTGAAACTCCGGGTACGGCACCGCAACCGGGGAACGATGTGTGGTTGACCATAGATGCGGACTTTCAAGCTTTGGTAGAGGAACAGTTGGCGTTGGGTTTAGCGCGCACTCGTGCCCAAGCCGAAGAAGCAAATGTGTTAGCTCCTGCTGCTGCCGCGGTAGCTATCCACCCCCAAAACGGTGACGTGTTGGCGATGGCTTCGTTACCGACATATGACCCGGCATTGTTTGCCGCGGGTATCTCTTCAGAAGATTTCAATTTGTTGACTTCTGACGACAATTATTGGCCGATACTCAATCGTGCTATTCAAGGGGCGTATGCACCTGGGTCAACGTGGAAGCTGGTTACCGCGGTGGCGGCGATTGAAAAGGATGTGATCGGCGAACTCTTCGGTGGTGTCTACAACTTTGTTGACGACAGCGGAAGTTACGTGTACCCCAATTGCAAGACGGGCTCGGAACTTGAGGGCACCTGCGTGTTCAATAGCCCTTTCACGGGGTCTCGATACGTGGACCTCGCCGATGCCTTGAGCGTTTCGAGCGATGTGTACTTTTACCGCATCGGTGGTGAAGGGTTTTTTACCCGTCAGCGAGGCCCGCAAGGAGACGAGGGTATTCAGGCGACCGCTCGCGACTTGGGTTTCGGTAGCCCAACGGGGTTACAGCTTCCCTATGAACGCGCCGGGGCCGTCCCCGATCGTGAGTACTTTGATCTCAAGTTTGAGCAGGGCGTGTTCATTCGAGACGGTAGCCAGTGGTTTGCCGGCGACACCATATTGTTGTCTATCGGACAGGGCGATGTGTTGGTCACACCCACGCAACTTGCCAACGCTTATGCCACATTTGCGAACGGTGGCACTTTGCATCAACCCAATGTGGCACGCCAGATAACTAACGCGTCGGGCGAGGTTTTGTTGGAGTTTGGGCCGCGTGTGCGCGCCACATTGAATTTTGCTCCAGAAGTGACCTCCCCGATTACTAAGGGGTTGTTGGGTGTTACCCGGTTTGGGGGTGTGCGGGGTACCGCGGCGAACGCTTTTGAGGGTGGGACGTTTCCGATAAATGCTTGGCCGGTGGCAGGCAAGACCGGCACGGCAGAGGTGGCAGGAAAGGCAGACACGAGCCTTTTCGTGGCTTGGGGGCCAAACGATCACGTAGAATTAGGTGTTGATGTGGCTGAGCCACCGCAAATCGCCCTAGCCGTGGTGATGGAAGAGTCGGGTTTTGGTAGCGTTGCTGCGGCACCGGTAGCGGCAGCAATTCTTGAACCTCTCGCCCGCAACGACCTACCGACAGCACGTACGCTTGAAGAAGCTGAAGCAGCGCAAATAGCTCGAATCCAACTCTTGCACCAGCAAAACGCGCTGGAGCGTCAAAGCACCGCCAACAATGAAGAGACGCAATGACTTCCGTTGACACTCTCGCGCTGAAACCGCAGCCGCTTGCTAAAGAGGACGATCAACGCTGGTGGTTCGTTGTCGACCCGATCTTGATTGTGACGGCTTTGTTGATCACCGCTATCGGTGCGGTGTTGGTTTTTTCTGCTACGAGAGGGTCGGCCACTCCCGCAGAACCGGCGAATTATTCTTTTCTCGAACGGCAAGCGGCTTTTATTGCGTTTGGTCTTCTGCTCGCGGTGTTTGTGGCGCATCTTCGTGTGCGTACGCTTCGTGCTTTGTTGCCGTATGCATATTTGGCCTTGTTGGTGTTGTTAGGTGGTTTGCTGGTTGTTGGTGAGAATGTTAGAGGTTCGCGTGCCTGGTATTCGTTCGGAAGTTTCAGTGTGCAACCTTCGGAGTTTGGCAAAGTTGTGGTAATTGCTGTTCTCGCAGCGGTTTTGTCTTCCGAGCATGTAAACACCAAACGTTTGTTGGCCGCCTTGAGCCTCGGGGCTTTGCCAGTTGTGTTGATGTTGGCTGCCGTTTTCGTTGCCCAACCCGATGTCGGCACAATCTTGGTTTATGTGGTTGTGGTGGCGGTGATGATAGCAATGAGCCGAGCGAGGGTGCGTGCGATTGCGGTTCTAGCGGTGATAACGATTGCTGCGGTGGTGGGCATTTTTCAGTCTGATGTGTTGGCGCAATATCAAGAAGAACGTTTGCAGGTTTTCGTGCTCAGCGAAGAGGCTTTAGATGCTTTGGGTCCGCGAGCGGCTCGTGCTGCATTCAACGTCGAGCAGTCTCAGATCGCGATTGGCAACGGTGGGTTGTTGGGTAGAGGGTTGTTCCAGGGCACGCAAACCCGCTCGAATTTGGTGCCTGAGCAGCAAACCGACTTCATTTTCTCTGTCGTTGGCGAGGAGTTGGGCTTTCGTGGTGCTGGCGTGTTGCTTGGCCTGTATGCCTTGATGTTGTTTCGGATGTGGCGTATCGCAGTGCGGGCCACGGATTCTTTTGATCGTTTATTGACCGTCGGGGTGATGGCAATGTTTTTGTTCCAAGCTTTTCAAAGCGCCGGAATGACCATGGGGATGATGCCGGTTACGGGCATTCCCTTACCCTTAGTTTCTTATGGGGGTTCTTCGATGCTGACCTCCATGCTTGCGTTGGGTTTGGTAATGGGGGTTTATAAGCGCCGTTTTGACTTCGCTGAGCGTGGCTAAGTGACTACATGGCGGTAGCCTCAAAGAGTGTCTCGATCGCTGTTGCCTCGTCTTCGGTACCTGCTACCACAGGTGCAGAAACCCGCCTGCTACGGCGTTTGTGAGCAGGGTATGCAAACCCCGAACCAGAGCGCGCGCATGGTGAGTGGGTTGTTGACTTCCCCCGACACTGACGAAATCGCTTTACCGAACCAAGGTTCGCAAGTCCGAAATATTGCTGATCTAGCTACCCAACCGCGAGGCTTGCAGGAGTCGGAACTCGTAACTGCTCACGGTACGCCTATGCTTGCACATCGTGTCGGGCGGCTTCATCAATGGACACCGAACGAAAACGACTACCAGCAGTGCAGTGATCCTCTCAGCACTGCTGCGTCCGCACTACTAAGGGTGACATGACACCTATACTGCTAGTGCCCCAAACGAAGGAACGAAACCATGGCCGAAACACAGGCCAACAACCGCGACGGCTCCGCTCGTCCACCAAAACCCATCAACCAAGATCAACGCAAACCAAAAATTGGTGATACCCGACCGGCACCGCCGAAGAAACCACCTAGTGCAGGCGACCACAAGCCGCAAGCACCAAGTAGTAACGCGCCAACACGCCGTCGTAAACGCAACCAACGAGCGCAACCCGCCAACGCGCCAAGACAACGCCGCGGCGCTAATCGCTCGCCTAAACCACCGCAACCAGTGGAATCGACAGTTGGCGACGCAGTTCAACTAGACGAAAAAACTCTGCGCCGTTATCGCGGCAGGACTCGCAAAGGTCAAGCAGTTGGACGTTACCTAATGTGCGTATCGGTAGGCAAGAAATCTACCCATATCGCCACCTTAGAAGGCCGCAAACTTGTTGAACATCAAGTCTCGCGGCCCGCTGACGACATCATCCAGATACATGGGAACATTTATCTTGGTCGGGTACAGAACGTATTGCCGGGCATGGAAGCTGCGTTTGTGGACATAGCCACGCCCAAAAATGCGGTGCTTTATCGCGGCGATGTCCAATACGACCCCGAAGACGTGGAAGGTGGACGCGCGCAACAGCAGCAGCGTATCGAAGATCTTCTGCAAGCTCGCCAGTTGATTTTGTGTCAAGTAACCAAGAACCCGATTGCTCAAAAGGGTGCCCGGTTAACTCAAGAAGTTTCCTTGCCAGGGCGTTTCGTGGTGCTCGTACCCAACACTTCAACCTACGGTATTTCTAAACGTTTACCCGATTCGGAGCGTGTTCGCTTGCGCAACATTCTCGACAAAGCCAAACCGAAACGCCATGGGGTGATTGTTCGCACTGCCGCCGAAAACGTCACCGCTAAGGAAATCAGGCGCGATGTAGAGCGTTTGGTGATGCTTTGGGAGGAGATCGAGAAACTTGCTGAGAAGACCAAAAACCCAGCACTCGTTTACCGTGAACCTGAAGCTGCGGTACGTATCATCCGCGAAGAGTTCACCAAAGACTTTCGTGGTGTTTTGATCGACGATCGTGACCTGCACGCCGAAATCAAGGCGTACGTTTCAACGATTACGCCCGCTTTGGCCGAACGGATCACATACTACGACCCACAAACGGAGCGGTTGCCTTTGTTTGAGCGATATCACGTCTATGAACAGGTGCGCAAGGCACTTGACCGTAAGGTGTGGCTGCCTTCGGGCGGTTCGTTGATTATTGAAGCTACCGAAGCGCTCACCGTGATTGATGTCAACACCGGCAAGAACGTGGGCCGTTCAAACCTTGAAGAAACAGTCTTTCGCAACAACTTGGAAGCAGCCGAGGAAGTAGCCAACCAACTACGCCTGCGCGATATCGGCGGGATCATCGTGATTGATTTTGTCGACATGGACATAGCCAAGAACCGTGCCGAGGTTATGAAAACGTTTCGCGCGGCTTTGGCTCGCGACAAGACCCGTACCCAAGTTCTGGAGATGTCGGGTTTGGGTTTGGTGGAGATGACTCGCAAACGCAACGGCGAAGGCTTGATCGAGTCGGTATCTGACCTTTGTGAAGTTTGTGATGGGGCGGGGCACGTAATAAATGATGACCTGCTCGCGTGATCTGCTGCTATAGTGTTGAACCTATGTACGCAGTAGTCAAGACTGGCGGTAAGCAATACCGCGTGGAACAGGGCCAAACCATTTTGGTGGATCGCCTGAGCGAACCGGGAACTGAGGTAGAGCTACAACCGTTGATGTTGGTAGACAACGGCAACGTGTTGGCAACACCTCAACAACTCAAGGATGCTTCGGTGACGGCTCGGGTTCTCGAAGAGCAGCGTGGGCCGAAGATCAACGGATTTCTCTACAAATCCAAGTCCAACAACCGCAAACGTTGGGGGCATCGCCAGATTCTGGCTCGCATTGAAATAACAGACATAACGAAGGGTTGATAGCAGATGTCGAAAACCAAGGGTGGCGGTTCCACACGCAACGGGCGGGATTCCAACGCACAAAGGCTCGGAGTCAAAGTTTATGACGGTGGCCGAGTAATGGCTGGCGCGATCATTGTGCGTCAACGCGGTACCAAGTTCCATCCCGGCAACAACGTGATGCGCGCTGGTGACGACACACTATTCGCCACTGCCGACGGTACTGTCAAGTTTGGGCAACGCCGTGGCCGTAAACTCGTTGACGTAGTAGCCGTTTGAGTACCCATGTTTACGCAGCCGCAAGCGCACTAAGTGCAGCTACCGTTGCTTGCCTTTACGCTGGCTGAGTGTCTAATTTTATAGATGAATGCAACCTGCACGTAACCGCTGGCGACGGCGGTGCCGGTTGCGTTGCTTTCCGCCGTGAATCGCACACGGCCAAAGGTGGGCCCGACGGAGGCGATGGTGGTGACGGCGGATCGGTTTGGTTGGTAGCGGATCGTAATGTGGCTTCGTTATTGTCGTTTCGTGACCACCCGCATCGCCGTGGCCCCAACGGAGCGCACGGCGGAGGTTCAAAACGTCACGGTGCTAGAGGGCACGATTTAGATGTAGCTTTGCCGGTAGGGACAGTCGTGCTTGACCACGAAAGGCGAGAACCGCTTGTTGATCTGGTCAACGAAGGCGATCGTTGGTTAGCGGCGCGTGCGGGTGAAGGCGGCAAGGGCAACGCACGTTTCCTATCGAACCGCCGCCGTGCCCCGGCCTTCGCTGAGCAAGGCGAACATGGCGAACAGCGTTGGCTGCGCCTAGAACTCAAACTGCTCGCCGATGTGGCCATAATCGGGTTTCCTAACGTTGGCAAGTCCACGCTCGTCAGCCGTATTTCGGCAGCCAAACCGAAGATTGCGGATTATCCGTTTACTACGCTTGAACCCAACCTGGGTGTGGTGCGTAGCTCCGACGATTTCGAGATGGTGGTGGCAGATATTCCTGGTTTGATCGAAGGAGCGAGCCAAGGTAAGGGTTTGGGCCACCAATTCTTGCGCCACGTTGAACGCGCCACAGTGCTCCTAGTGTTGCTTGACTTGGCGTCTGTGCAAGGCTTTACTCCTCAACATCAGTTAGAAGTCTTGCTCCGCGAATTGGGTTCCTATCGCAGTGACCTGCTCCGTCGCCCTCGCTTAGTGGTGGGAAGCCGTGCCGATGTAGCCGACTCACGAAGCTACGAGGGGCCAACAATCTCCGCGGTAACTGGTGCAGGAATTGCCGCGTTGGTAGGCGATTTGGCTAGCAAAGTTGCAGCAAATCGAACTCTGCAACCAACCGTGGTTATGCCGAAAGTTCATCGGCCTGGCTCCCGGGAGTTGCAAATTGTCCGAGGTGTTGACGGTGTCTGGGAAGTACACGGCCGAGCTGCGGAACGAGCGGTTGCGTTGAGCGACTTGACCAACCCTGAGGCATTGGCGTATGCAAACGATCGTTTAGCGCGTTTGGGGATCAATGCGGCCTTAGCAAGAGCCGGGGTCAAGTCTGCTGATGAAGTGCGTATCGGCGGTTTCCAATTCGAATACGAAGCAGACTGAACAAAGTAATGGGTACGCACAAGACAATCGTGGTCAAGATAGGCACTTCGTCCATTACCGACGATGAAGGTGTAATCAATCGTTCACGGATTGCCAAGCTATGCGCTGAAGTCGCTGACTTGCGCGCCGAGGGTTATCGCCTGGTGGTGGTTACTTCGGGTGCGATAGCCGCCGGGCTTCCCGAGTTGGGTTTAGGGGGAGCCAAGCGACCCAAAGACATCGGGACCCTACAAGCCGTAGCCACGGTTGGCCAAAGCGCGCTCATGGCGGTGTATCGTCAAGAGTTCGCGGCGCACGGCGTTATTGCCGGGCAGGTGCTGTTGGTGCCACAAGATTTCATTGTGCGTTCACAATACCTGCACGCCCGGCGCACGCTGGAGAGGTTGCTTGAGCTTGGTGTCGTGCCAGTCGTCAACGAAAACGATGCCATCGCAGACGACGAGATTCGTTTCGGCGACAACGACCGGATAGCTGCTTTGGTGGCCAATCTGGTGGATGCTGCGCGTTTGGTGTTACTTACCGACACCGCGGGGGTGTTAACCGCTGACCCACGCATTGATGCGAATGCTTCGTTGATTGCTGAGATCGCACAGATTGATCAGCGCACCGAAGCCCTAGTGAGTGGTGCTGGGTCGCCCCGGGGTAGTGGCGGTATGGCCTCCAAACTGAACGCAGCCAAGATCGCCGCGTGGTCCGGTATCTCCACGGTGATAGCCGACGCGCATCGTCTGGGCGTGCTGCGCGATGCGGTTGAGGGTGTAGCCGGGAGCGGTACTATAGTGCGTGCCCGTGAGACCCGGTTGGCGGCAAGAAAACTCTGGATCGCTTTTGCGGTTGGCGCGCAAGGAACCGTCACCGTTGATGCCGGGGCACGTCGTGCTCTTGAAGCGGGTAAGTCGCTGTTGGCTGCCGGCGTTCGCAAGGTTGATGGCAGCTTCGCCGCTGGTTCCCCAGTTGAAGTGGTTGACCAGACGGCGCAGGTGTTTGCTAAGGGGCTGAGCCGACATGGTGCTGAGGATCTGCAAACGGTAGCGGGCCGGCGCAGCGAGGAACTCCCCCCCGGCGCATTGCACCTAGTAATTCACGCCGATGATTTAGTGATCGTGCCAGCTTAGTTTTTGTGTTCGGGGGAACTTCTTTCCGATATTGCCGCGGTTTCGTTCGGTGCTTGGAGCCCGAGATTGTTGCGGATGGTGTCGAGGCGTGACTGGGCTTCGATTTTGCGAGCGGCTTGTTCGACTTCGTACACTTGCGTTTCAACGTTGCCTTCGGTGAGTTCGGCGGTGGCTTTGGCTTTGGCGTAGCGGGCTTCAATCTTGTTGCGTACTTGGTCGAAGGTAGGTACGTCTTCACCAACTGCTTCCGACAAAGTTGACATAGCCGCGTTGACTGTTTCTTGCATCTTCGCTTGGTCTAGCTGACTTAGCAGTGCTTGACGCTGCACCAGCTTTTTTTGCAACAAGTTGGCATTTTGTTCGACAGCAGATTTGGCTTGTTCGGCCGCTTGGGAGGCTTGAAAGTGCAGGCTTTTAAGGCTTTCGACTTCTTCTTCCAAAGTCAATAGACGAGTGGCGAACTGCTCAGCGGCATCGGTATAACGTTCCATGGCGTCGCGGTCTCCTTGACGGGCGGCATCGTCGGCCATCTGTACAGCACGAAGGGCATTGCCGTTCACACGTTCAAGTTCTTCAAGCACCCGATTGAGGCGCAACTCCGTTTGTTTCTGGTTGGCGATCACATTGGCGGCTTGGCCGCGCAGACGCACATGTTGATCTTTGGCCTCAGCGATCGCTTGTTCTAGTTGCACCTTTGGGTCGGCTGATGCCTCAAAGTCTTCATTTTGTTTGGCGACGAAGTATTTCCAGCGCTTTTTCAGATATTGCAGCATCGCCTAATCCTAGTGCTTTGATTTGTTTCGCGTTACCGCAGCGGCAACCTTTCCTAAAGGCTGAAGCACTAGTTGGGTTTCCTTGATTCTTGCGAACGTGCAAATTGTGAGATAACTGGCTGCTGCGGTTGTGATCACGATGCCTAACTGCACAAACACCCAAAGGTCTCCGATAAGTGTCCGCACGGCCATGGTTGGCGCTAATGAGCAAACCGCAACTAGCGCCGGTTTAGTCAAAAAACGCACGGGTCGAATAAAACGCGTTAAATGTTTGCGGCAACGCAGCGTCAACAAAACGAATTCAAACCAAGCGCTTAGAGCCGACCCCGCAGCCAACCCGACTGCCCCTAAACGCACCGGGCCCTCAACCGCGCGTATATCTTGTGGTAGCGGGGCGAAGGCTGGCCAATCGCTGCTAGCAATGAAACCATCGATGCCGATGCTGATGCGATCCAAAGAGAACATGATGGTTAAAGCAACGGAAACGGAAACCAGCACGCGCAACCCGGCGATTCGTGCTGGACCGCGTGTATCAGCAAGTGCATAACAAAGGTTCTTCAATAAACGGCCAGCGCCGATCGCGGGCAGCCCAAGCGCATAGACGGCAAGCACGAACCACACCAAGGTCGCATCTTCGCTGCTAAATTCACCGCCTTGGTAAAGCATTTGGACAACCAAGTCGCCAGCACCAATCAAAATGAACGACGCAAAAAACATCCAGAAAGTGATCTGCCGGAGGCTTCGTGAGGAACGTTCAACGAGTTGCTTCGGTTCGCTCCCCAAACGTGACAGTTCAGGTAGTTCAGCGGCAGCCACGCTCATGGCGAAAAGGCTGACTGGCAACGTGGCGATGAGTTGTGCTTTGATGAGCGCGGCTATCGCTCCGGTGGCCAACAACGTTGCCAGCATCAAATCTAGGTAAGCCGAAATCTGAACCGTGCCGCGACCTAGTAACGCTGGCGCGAAACGTCGGCGCACATCACGCACCAACGGGTTCTTGAAGTTTGGGCGCTCCCAGATCACTTGAACCAGACGCAATGCAGTGGGCAACTGGATTAGCAACTGCGCTAGACCACCAATGGTGACAGCTAGCGCCAAGCCTCGTGCCGCGTCTACCAAATCCCAGCCCCGAACCCACATCAAATAGAGCGCCACAATCTGGCAAACGTTCCAAAGAACAGGAGCCGCGTAGGGAAGAAAAAAGCGTCGATGGCTGTTCAAAATCCCCAAACACCACCCAGACATCACCACGAACCCCAAACCGACCGCCATGATTTGCACTAAATCAACCACCAACTCAAACTTGGCACCACTCAAACCGAAAGCCAGAACCGAAGTAATTGGCCTTGCCGCGAGCACGAAGAGGCCAACCACGATGCCGGTAACCGCTAGCAGCAAAGCGCCCACCGCGCTAGCCACACGGCTAGCTTCTTTAGGGTCGTCTTCGTCTAAGAGTTTGCTGTAAACCGGCACGAACGAAGCTGAAAGCACCCCTTCCCCCGACAACATCAGCAACAGGTTGGGAACTTGTGACGCCGCCGAGAACGCATCAGCGGCAAAACCTAAACCGAAAACATGGCTCAGTAGTTTCTCACGCATGAACCCGAAGATCCGC
The DNA here is from genome assembly GCA_024421095.1 of Acidimicrobiia bacterium. Taxonomy (GTDB): domain Bacteria; phylum Actinomycetota; class Acidimicrobiia; order Acidimicrobiales; family Aldehydirespiratoraceae; genus VXYK01. The sequence continues at coordinate 23,033 of JAHQYM010000007.1, read as the reverse complement.
GACAAAGCAATACCCGAAGCGACTAGCACAGACCCGTTGGTTTTCGGTGCCGACACTTCAGTTAGTCCTTTCACCGATTGAATTGTCTTGCCCCAGACTCAGGCTACTGCCAAGACACGCTAGGCTGAGACTGTGATACAAGAGGTTACTCCTATTTTGACGCTCGCTAAGCGTGCCAAGACAGCATCAAGGAAGCTAGCGGTCGTCAGGACCGAAACAAAAGACTCTGCCCTCCACGCCGGGGCAGACCGACTGCTTGCAAATACTGCAAGACTGCAAGAGGCTAATGCCGTTGATGTCGCCGAAGCGACTGCTCAGGGTATGGCCACACCACTCATTGACCGCTTGCTGTTAGACCGGGGGCGCATTGAGGCGATGGCCAACGGGCTTCGTCAAGTGGCCTCTCTCGCTGATCCAGTGGGGCGCATCAACCAAGGTTGGGTGCGGCCCAATGGGTTGCAGATTGAGCGGATGCATGTGCCGCTCGGAGTGGTGGCGATCATTTATGAGGGTCGCCCGAATGTGACTAGCGATGCTTTCGGCCTTTGTCTCAAGTCTGGCAACGCGGCGTTCTTGCGAGGCTCGTCTTCGGCGATCAACTCCAATTTAGCTATTGCGGCGGTTTTGCGCGAGGCGTTGGAGGCCACAGGTTTGCCAGTAGATGCCCTAGTGATGGTTGACGACACCCGCCGTCAAGCGGCGTTGGAGTTTATGCAACAAGACGCTTACATAGACTGCCTAATTCCGCGTGGTGGGCCGGCGTTGATTCAATCGATTCTTGACAACGCCACGGTTCCATACGTGCTTGATGGGGCCGGCAACTGCCATGTTTACGTAGACTCACGTGCCGAACTTGATATGGCGCTGAAGATTCTGATCAACGCAAAGACCCAGCGCACCGGGGTGTGTAATGCTGCTGAATCTCTTGTGTTGCACCGCGACATCGCTGCAGAGTTCTTGCCTCAAGCAATTGCTGCACTAGTTGGGGTGGAGTGGGTAGGCGATTCGCAAGCCTGTGAGATTTCTGCGGCGATTAGCCCAGCAGCACCGCAAGATTTTGCGACAGAGTTCTTGAGCATGAAAATGAGCGTAAAAGTGGTGGACAGCTTAGCTGCTGCGATTGAACACATCAGGCAGAATTCAACGGGTCATAGTGAAGCCATCGTTACCAACGATATGCGCGCCGCGCAACGCTTCGTACGCGAGGTTGATGCCGCAGCGGTGCTAGTTAACGCTTCAACACGTTTTGTTGACGGCGAAGAGTTTGGTTTCGGCGCGGAGATCGGTATTTCTACGCAGAAACTCCATGCGCGAGGCCCGATGGGGCTTGAGCAACTCACCACGACCAAATATGTGCTGCGTGGCGATGGCCACGTGCGGGCCTAACGAAACTCCGGGCGCTGCGCCGCTGAGCCGCTAACCTAAGCAACTTATGCCTTTTCGTTTTGAAGATGTAGCGTCACTTTCGGCTGGGTTGCGGCGCGTCGATTACCTAGCAGATGAGGGAATTGCCGGGGTGGTTTACCTCGCCGATCGTCTGGCGAAGCCGGTGTTGATTGAAGGCCCAGCGGGCACCGGCAAAACTCAACTCGCCAAGAGCGTTGCCGAGGTTCTGGGCACACGTTTGATCCGTTTGCAGTGTTACGAAGGCCTTGACGAAGCCAAAGCTCTCTACGAATGGAACTACAAAAAACAACTTCTCAGGATTCAAAGCGATCGTAGCGACCAGCAAGATTGGGGTGGTCTCTCGGAAGACATTTTCTCGAACGAGTTTTTGCTCACCCGTCCCTTGTTGGAGGCAATTAGTGCCCCCGACCCAGTGGTTTTGTTGATTGACGAAGTTGATCGTGTTGAGGTTGAAACCGAAGCCTTATTGCTTGAGATTTTGTCTGATTACCAAGTCTCAATCCCCGAGTTAGGCACCATTGAAGCCGTGCAGATTCCACTCGTCTTTCTTACCTCCAACAACACCCGCGAACTTTCTGAGGCCCTTAAACGGCGTTGCCTCTACCTGCATGTCGATTACCCCGACCTGCTACGCGAAAAAGAAATCGTGTTAGCCAAAGTGCCGCAAATCACTGAGAACTTGGCCGATCAGGTAGCTCGGGTGGTACACACGATCCGCCAAATCGAGTTAAAGAAAGCGCCTTCGGTGTCTGAAACGATTGATTGGGCTAAGACGTTAGTCTTGCTGGGTTTCAGCAAGATTGACGAGCGGACAACTAGCGAAACCCTGAACATACTGCTCAAATACCAAAGCGACATCAACAAGGTTGCCAAAGAGTTCTCTACCGCTGGCGGGGTTAACCTCTAATTGTCTGCAAACCGCATGCCTGCGAGCCACCTACCGGCTAGCGCGGTCGCTACTGGCGACGCACTCTTGGAACTGTTGAATGGTTTCGTCAAAGAACTACGGGATGTGGGTCTTGCGGTGAGCCTGACCGAAAACCTTGATGCGCTCGAAGCGGTGAAGCACATACCCATAGGCGACCGACAGACGTTCAAGACCGCGCTGGCTACCACGCTGGTAAAGCACTACAACCATCAACAAGCGTTTGATACCGCCTTCGAGGTTTACTTCTCCTTGCGTGGCAAGCAGTATGACCTAGGTGCTGATGGAACCGCCGATTTGCTAAGCGAATTGGATGACCACGAAGCCACGAATCTGCAAGCCGCGGCAGGTGCAACTGAGAACCTAAGCCCCGAAGACCTCGCCGCGATGCTATTCGACGCATTGCAGCGCAAAGACCCACAAATGCTAAAAAGCGTTGCCCGTAGCGCGGTGCGTCTATACGCGCAAATGGAGCCAGGTCGGCCAGTTGGTGGCACCTACTACCTATATCGCACCTTGCGTAACCTAGACCTGGACAATGTTCTAGAGCGCCTCCTGCAACAAGCGCAATACGAACAAGGTGATCTGTCAGAGTTCGACCAGCGATTGTTGCGTGACGAATATCAACAACGCATAGATCAACTGCAACAAGAAATCGAGGCGGAGATTCGGCGGCGGCTAGTTGCTGACCGAGGCGCTGAGGCGATGGCCAAAACGCTCCGAAAACCGTTACCTGAGGATGTGGACTTTATGCACGCCTCGCGTGAAGAAATGGCAAGTCTACGCAAAGCGATCTACCCGCTCACCCGCAAACTCGCAGCGCGTTTGCAACGCAAACGCCGCCACGGCCGCAAAGGCCCGCTGGATTTTCGCCGCACCGTACGCGCTTCATTGAGCTACGGCGGAGTGTTGGCTGAAACAAAGTTTCGCAACCCTAAACCACACAAACCAGAAATATTTGTGATCGCCGATATTTCGGGTTCGGTAGCGGCCTTCGCGCGTTTCACTTTGCAACTTGTGTATGCGATTTCTGGTCAGTTTTCCAAAGTCCGCTCCTTTGTGTTCATCGACGGGATAGATGAAGTAACCGCGTACTTCGAAGGAGCAGAAGACATCAACCAAGCCGTGCATCGGGTCAATACCGAAGCTGATGTGGTTTGGGTTGATGGTCACTCCGACTACGGACACGCTTTTGAAGTGTTTTGGGAACGGTTCGGCAAAGATATTGGCCCACGCACTTCAATCATGATCCTCGGTGACGCACGCAACAATTACCACGAGGCAAAAAGCTGGACCGTTAAAGAAATGCAAAGCAATGCCCGTCATGTGTATTGGTTGAACCCGGAACCACGAAGCTATTGGGACACCGGCGATTCTATCGTTGGTGAATACGCGCAATATTGCGATGGTGCTTTTGAGGCGCGCAACCTTCGCCAACTCGAAGCATTCGTAGAAAATCTTGCTTAGTTCTGTGGTGTCAAGCGTTGTTGGCGCTTAGCAGTTCCGCCACCTGAAAAGCCAAATCCACGGATTGGCGACCATTGAGCCGTGGGTCACACATGGTTTCGTAAGCTCGTTCAAGGTCGTCGTCTCCTAAGTCATCAGAGCCACCTAAGCACTCTGTGACCGCGTCTCCGGTCAGCTCAACGTGAACTCCTCCAGGATGAGTTCCAGCGGCTTTGTGGGCCGCGAAAAATTGCACGATTTCGCTCATCACGTCATCAAAATGGCGGGTCTTGCGTCCGCTCGCAGATGTGTAGGTATTGCCATGCATCGGATCGCACGCCCATACCACAACGTGGCCGGCTTGGCGAACAGATTCAAGCAAACTCGGTAAGGAATCGGCGATTTTGTTGGCACCCATACGGCTAATGAGCGTCAAACGACCCGGTCGGCGCTCTGGATTAAGCGCTTCACAAAGCGCAAGTACTTCTGCGGGCGTGGCGGTAGGGCCGATCTTGACACCCAAAGGATTGCTCACACCACGCAGGAACTCCACATGCGCGCCATCAAGTTCGCGAGTCCTTTCGCCAATCCACAACATGTGTGCTGAACAGTCGTACCAATCGCCGCTCAACGAATCACGGCGGGTCAGCGCTTCTTCGTAGTTGAGCAGCAAAGCCTCGTGACTAGTGTAGAAGTCGACTTCGTGGAGAGTTGGGGTGGTGCCAGGGTTAAGCCCGCAAGCTGCCATAAAACGCAGCGCACGGTCGATTTCGTCTGCCATCTGGGTATAACGGGCACCCGCTGCTGAAGAAGCCACGAAATCTCGGTTCCAACTTGACAACTTATTTAGATCGGCGTAACCGCCACGGGTGAAGGCTCGCAAAAGGTTCAACGTGGCCGCGGCTCGATTGTAGGCAGTGAGCAGTCGTTGCGGGTCGGGGCGGCGAGCATCAAAAGTGAAGCCAACATCGTTCACAATTTGCCCAAGGAACGAGGGCAGTTCGGTATCACCTTTGGTTTCGGTGGGGTTGGAGCGCGGCTTAGCGAACTGCCCGGCGATGCGCCCCACTTTCACAATTGGTGTGCCCCCTGAATAGGTGAGCACAATCGCCATTTGCAAGATCACCCGTAGTTTGTCACGGATTGAGTTCGCTGAACTGTCGAAGGATTCGGCGCAATCGCCAGCTTGCAGAAGAAAGGCTTTGCCCTGGGCAACTGTGCCGAGTTCGCGCATCAGTTGGCGTGTTTCACCTGCGAATACCAGTGGTGGTTGGTCGGCCAAGTTTTTTTGCACTCGCTCAAGCTCGGCTTGGTCGGGCCAGTTTGGTTGATGTTTGGCGGGGAAGTTCCGCCAACTTTCGGGGCTCCATTTTTCGTTCACTGCACAGTTCGCTTTCTTCGGCGACAGGTCCAACCTACACGGACAACAAGTAAAGAGACACTGGTTTATGGCAAAACACTGGGTAAAAGATCTTGGTAATCCTGGTAAAAGGTACTGGGTAAAAACACTGAAGCCCTCGCCGACCGGCGAGGGCTTCAGCGGGTTGTTGGGTTGGGTGTTAAAGTATACTACGCCGCGCCCGCAGTGTCAACACTATTTGCGGCATGTTCGCGAACTGCGTTGATTGCTCGCTTCACAAGCCGGCGAGCAGCTTCGGCTGTGACACCTAAGTCTTCGCCAACTTCGCGGTAGGAACGTTTACGGCCATCACCAAGACCGAAGCGTTGTTGAACAGCGAACCTAGCGCGCTCGTCGAGGACATCAAGCAGGCCAGTCACCATTTCTTCTTCGGCTTTCGCCATGACCTCAATCTCTGGACCCGGGTTGCTATCGGGCAGGAGATCTACAAGCTCGTTGGAGTCGTCATCGCCAATAGTGCGATCCAGGCTAGTGGGCGTGGTCAGACGATGCAGACGAGCGTGTTCATCGTCTAGTTCGTCTCCATCACCAGAAACCGCACGCAGCGCAGCGCGTAAACTAGCTGAACGGTCGCCTGGCAAGCGCACTAAGCTAGCTTTTTGGTCAAGCGCTCGCCCGATAGCTTGGCGAATCCAAAACGTTGCGTAAGTTGAGAACTTGAAACCCTTGCGCCAATCGAATTTGTCGACTGCGTGTTCAAGGCCGAGGTTGCCTTCTTGGATCAAGTCAAGCAGCTCCATTCCCGGTGGGAGTGGATAACGGCGTGCCACGCTCACCACTAGCCGCAAGTTGGCGCGGATGAAGCGGTCTTTAGCGGCAGCCGCTTTACGAATAGCTCGGTCTAGTTCAACGCCAACTTCGCCGTTGTCTTTGCGGGCCTGGGCTGCGGTGCCTTTCTCAATGACCTGTGACAGTTGGCGTTCGTCTTGTGCGTTGAGAAGGCCAACAGCACCGATTTCGTTTAGGTATTGTCCTACTGAATCGCTCATTTTTGCTCACTTTTTGGTATTGGTGTTGGTATTGGTGGATACGCCCCCTTGTGTAAGGAAGGCGATTTTGCTCGGATCTGGGGTTGTGTTTTTGGCTTTGCTGAGGCACCATTTGGTTGCAACTGTGTCAGTTCGCGCCGTAGGCACGGCTTAGCCGCAATCCATTAGACACTATTTTTGCGTGCTTGTCACGTAGTAATGCTATGACTTCCGTCACGTCGTCTGTCATGTCATCTGTCACGTAGTCTGTCATGTTATCTGTTATTTCAAACCTAGCTTGAAGTTGGTCGGAAGTTTCTGTGAGCCGTGGCAACTTGTGACCCTAGACTCGGGTTTGTGATTAAGGTTACAACGCTGCGCATCGGCGTTCTCGGCGGAACATTCGACCCGTTTCATCTCGGCCATTTAGCTATGGCCCTTGAAGTAAGGTATCGCCTAGAACTCAACCGTATGTTGTTAGTGGTAGCGAACGATCCTTGGCAAAAAACGCGCTATGGCGCGGTAACCCCCGCAGCTCATCGCTTGGCGATGGTTGAAGCCGCAGCTGCCGCTGTCAACCAGCAAATGAGCGACACCGTATTGGAAGTGTCCGCTCACGAAATCTCGCGCGGCGGGCAATCCTTCACCGCCGATACGCTTGCGTGGTTGGCCGAGCAGAGTAGCAATGCTGAACTGTTTCTTATTGTGGGATCCGATATAGCTGCAAGCCTAGATACTTGGAAGCGACCCGATGAGGTACGCAGTTTGGCAAAGACGATTGTTGCGGATCGTGGCATCCAAGCCTCCGGGCGACCTCCAAAAGATTGGGCGCATGAGGTTCTAAAGGTGCCTGCTTTAGAGGTTTCATCCACCGATTTGCGTGACCGTTTCCGCACGGGAGCGCCGGTTGAAGCGCTAACCCTGCCTTGCGTAGTTGATTATGTTCGTTCGCACCGGCTTTACGGCAGCAAAGGTCACGGGAGCAGCGAGTGATAACCGACCCAGACGCTAAGGAACCTCTGTTGAATTTTGGCGAGGCCAATGCAGCCCCTAAAGTTTCGCTTCCTCGCGGTCGGCGGTTACGTAAACGGCCCGCGCCGGGTGCAAACCGCTTTTGGAGTGTGATGTTTCCAGTGTTGGTTATTGCGGCGGCGGTATTGGTCTTTGCGGTTTGGCGTTACGGCACCAAACTAGTTCTCGATTCTAATGCTGGTGAACGAATTGAGACCATCACCGACCCGAGCGCCCCAGGCTACAAAGCCTTCGTTGCCCCAACACCCACTCTGCTCATTGCCCACCTCGATGACGGTGGGGAACTTGTGGGGCTCACGATCATGGCTCAGACAGCCCTGCAGCAAGGCGGCACCGCTGTGGTCGTCAGCGCGGAGATGCTGTTGCCGAGCGAGGTTGATCCAGATGAGAGTATCTTGGTGCGCGAATTGTATGCAAACGATGGTTTGGAAGGTCTGAGTAGGGTAGTGGGTGACTTGTTCGGGTTTGGTTTCACCGACCGCATTGCGTTGGACAGTTCAGCGTTAAGCAACTATTTGCGTTTCGTTGAACCGTTGGTGTTGGTGTTGCCTGATGACCTTGTGGAGATAGGCGACAACGGAATCCGGCAGGTTGTGTTTCGGGCCGGCGAGCGCCGACTTGGAGCGGTGCAAGCCGCGGCGGTTTATGGTTGGCTCAACCCCGGCGAGTTTGATGCCAACCGTACCGAGCGACAACGAGCTCTTTGGGAGAGTTGGTTTGATGGGGTAACAAAGTTGGCCGACCAGCAAACCACTAGTCCAGCAGGTGCCGATGTCTTGTCGGATTACCTTTGGGCGTTTGCGGGCGGCAACCGGCGTTTGGAGGTTCTGCCTCTGCAAGCGGTGTTGACAGATGGCGACGACCTTCCTGTCTACACCGTAACCACCGAACACATTGAGTATCTCAAACTGCTCGCAAAGGAGATCGTGCCTTTGCCAATTGCGCCGTATGCGGGGGCACGGCCTCGGGTTAGTTTGCTAGACGGTACTGGCATTGGCACACTGCGAGACACGATGCTGCCGGTGCTCGTTGATGCCGGCGCTGAGGTTACGGTGATTGGCAATGTTGCGAGTTTCGGGGTGGCTGAGACCACTGTCGATTACCATGTTGTCGAGCATCGAAACGCGGCCAACACGCTAGCTGATGCTATTGGAGCATCTGTGAGATTTGTTGAAGATCTAAACCAGCCGGTAGACCTGACTGTTACCGTCGGTTTGGATCGGGTCGGTTCGTGAGCGAAGACCGCCAAGACCACCTCAGTTGGGTGCGTGAAGCGGCGCGAGCTGCCGACGATAAGAAAGCAGTCGACACGCTAGTGATTGATGTTGGTGATGTTCTCGTGGTGACTGACTTCTTTGTGATCACCAGTGCGGCCAACTCGCGCCAAGTGGCTGCCGTTACGGATGCTATCGAAGATGAGGTTCGCCGTGCTAGCGGGCTTTCGCCGCTGCGAGAGGAAGGACGCGAGAGCCGTGAGTGGGTGTTGCTTGACTATGGTGTATTTGTGGTGCATGTGTTGCGCGCCGACTATCGCGACTTTTACCAACTTGAACGTCTCTGGGGTGACTGCCCACGCCTCGATTGGAAACTATCAGGTGCCTAGGAGCGGTTGGGATGCGGTTGGCGAAGAGTTTGTGGAGCTAAGGGGAATTGAACCCCTGACCTCTTCCATGCCATGGAAGCGCTCTACCAACTGAGCTATAGCCCCAAAATTATCCAGTGAAATTCTTTAGTGTTAGATTAGCGGGAAATCCTAGAAGCAGCGCAGCCGCCATCGATCCCAATTATTTGTCGCGGGGTCTAACGTCAAGTCCATGCGAACAGTGCAGGCAATGCGGTCGGGGCAGGCAATGCGGACTGTGATGATGAAGGCGGAAGTGAAGGTTTTGACTGTGGTGTCGGTGCTGCATGCGGCTATTGGCTCTTGGGTTGCGGCGTTGACACCCGGGCCGTTGTTGGTCGCTGACGATTTGGCGTATTTAGCGATGGCTCGAACGTTGGCGGGGCAAGGGGGCGCAACACTCGCCGATCAACCACCGTATGGTGCCTTGTATCCGTTGTTGCTGGCACCAGGCTGGCTCTTGGGACTCGATGAATTGTCGATGCTTTCTTGGGCTCGTGTGTTGAACGCTTTGTTTGGGGCAGCAACTATTCCGCTGCTGTATTTCATTGTCAGGCGGCTCACCTCGGCGGATCGGTGGTTGTCTTTGGTGTCGGCTGTGGTTGCGGCATCATTGCCGGCGCATTTGGCAACTGCGTCGGTTGTTTGGACGGAGCGTTTGTTGCCGTTGCTGATTGCGCTTTGTGTGTTGGTTTTGTTGCGTTTTTTGGATGCGCCGGTGTTGGGGCGTGCGTTGCTGGTTGACGCCGCGGCCGTGGCGCTTTATGCGACGCACCCACGTCTGGGTTTGTGTGCTTTGTTGATGGTGCTTGCTACTCCTTTTGTTTGGCCTTTAGACCATCTTTTGAGACGGCGAATATGGAGGCGGCGAATATTGAGACGGCGAGACAATGTTGGCAATAATCGGGCTTTGCCTTTGGGGTGGGTCCCCTCTGCGTGTGTTGTTTTCTCTGGGTTGGTGGGTTTGGTTACCGTGGAGCGGTTGCGCCGATTGCTGGCTGAAGCGACTTTTGGGAACAGCGGCATATATGATTTGGCTGATCTTGGGTCTCGGCGAGGGATTGGCGAGGTGCCTCAGATGGCCCTACACGGTGTTGGCGCGCTCAGTTACTTGGCGTTGGCGAGCGCAGGCGTAGCGGTTATCGGGGTCGTCGTGTTGGCACGTTGTGTACCGAGTGGTTCGTGGGTGTTGCTGGGGGCGGGTGGTGTGCTGTTGGTGAGTGCCTGGTTCTTGGTGGGTGGACACCGTGCTGATGCTTACTTGCACGGACGTTACATTGAAGTGTTGGCCCCGCTGCTGGTGGCTTTGGGTGTAATCGGGTTGGTTCAGGTGCGAGCAGTCTGGGTGCCCGCATTGATGGCTGGTAGTATTGTGTTTGCTGGCTTTTGGGGTGCTTGGGCCGTGCCTGAAGACGTCTGGCTTGAGCCTCGATCTCCTCTGATGATGCTTGGTGTTGAGGCGGCTGGTGCTCCTTTTGGTAACGCCGTGTTTGAACCAGGTGCTGCTGCTTCGGTGGCGTTGTTGGTAGCTGCGCTCATGTTTTGGGCGTTTCGGCGTGCATCGCTTTGCTGGGGTCTTGGTTTGCTGTTGATGGTCGTGGCGTTGGGCACTTCTTCTAATCTTGCGACTCTTGATGCACTGTTTGGCGATGCCACCCTGAGCAATGTGCAGCGGGCGATAGAAGATCTTGACATTGATCGCATAGCCCTTGACTTGGATGGTTTGTCGCCCAATTTGACCGCTGCGGTGGTTTGGCAAGTCGGTTTCGACAATGCCGCAGATTATGCCGAATTTGATCGCGCTGCGTATCAGGCTGGCTCGCGCTTTTCGCATGTGTTGTTGCGCGCCGATGGCATCGCGCCTTTTGATGCGGAGTTGGTTGCGACGTTCGACGAGGCGTATCTTTGGTCGTTGCGTTGATCGGTTTGGTCGCGTTTCTGCGAACCCGGTTTCGGTGCCTTAACTGCCGCTCGGTCGCGCTACGAGATTGATGCTTCAGCGGTTTTGCAGCGGTTTTGGTGCCAAGAGCCGGTTTAGTTTTTGCCGATGGCGGCTATCACCGGTTGCCACAATTCGTTTTCAGCGCTTGGCATGGTTAGTTGCACGCGGTCGGCGAGGTCACCGAAACGTGCTTTGACCCTGGCGGCTATTTCTTGTGGTTCACCGACTATGGCAAAGTGGTCAAGCATGGTGTCGTCGATGACATTAGCCATTTCCACCCATTTGCCTTGCTTGGACAAGCTATTGAGTTCGTAGTGTGCGTCACCCCAGCCATGGTAGTCTAACACACCGATATAGGCAGGTGTGGAACCATAAAAGGCGATTTGTTGTTTGCAGGCTGCTTTGCGTTCTGCAGTGTCGGCCTCGTCGAAACCGCTCACCACAAAAAGCGGGCAGATCACTTCAATGTCTTCACGGCTGCGGCCACTTTCGGCGAGCCCGGCGTGGAGCGCAGGATAGGTGACCTGGCGCAGGTAGTCGGCGGTTTGGAAGGCATGCGCCATGAAGCCGTCCGCTACCCGACCCACAACTTTGGTCATCATGGGTCCAACCGCCGCCAAGGCGATACGGGGGTTGCCGTAAGGGTTGGGTCCAGGATTGAACATTGGTGTCATCAGCGTGTGTTGATAAAAGTCTCCACGAAAGTTCAAGCGCGTGTTGTTTTGCCAGCTTGCCCAGATCGCCCGGATCGCTTCGATGAGTTCCTGCATGCGGGCAGCCGGTTGTGACCATGGCATGGAGAAGCGTTTGGTGATGTGGGGTTTGATTTGAGAGCCCAGACCTAAGCTGAAACGGCCTTTAGAGTAGGCTTGCAAGTCCCAGCCGATGTTCGCTAGCAGCATCGGGTTACGGGCGAAAGCTACGGCAATACCGGTCATCAGTTCGATGCGTTGGGTGTTTTGTGCGGCGAGTAGCAGAGGGAAGAACGGGTCGTGGTCAAGTTCCACGGTGAGCAGGCCGTCATAGCCTAAGGTTTCGATTTCGGAGGCCCGTTGAGGTGCTTGTTCAAGTCGTTCGATTAGGTGAGCGTCAACTTTCATTCCGGTTCACTTTCTGCAGCGTTGTCGGCGTTGTCGGTGTTGTCGGCGTTGTCTGGGTTGGTTTGGGCGCGCAGGAACTTCTCGAATTGAGCGCCGAGTTCTTCGGAGATGGCTACCGCACCGTCGCCGCTGATCGGGTCGGCGTTGAATTCATCGTGGTGGCGTTCTAGCTGTGCAATGGTGCGGGCATGGTCTGGTTCGTCAGCGATTAGTGCATCAAGTTGTTTGCGCATGGTTTTTGAATGTTCGGCGAGCGCGCCACCCTCAACACTTATGCCGACAGCTTCTTTCAGGCCCTCAATCAGCGCGAGCGCGGCTGGTGGGTACGGTGCTGACGCAATGTATTGAGGCACCTGGGCCCACATACTCGACGAGGCGATACCTGCACAACTGCCTGCTGCTTCAATAGCCGCGGCGACACCGGCAGGCACGTCAAGGGTGGCACCGGATTGATTGACGCGAACAAGTTCGGGGGTGGGTGAGGTGATCGTCAGGTGGGTGGATCTGGTGTGCGGTACTGCTGCCGGATATGCCCCTAAGCACACTAGGTGGCTTGTGCCGAAACGTTTGGCTAGCCCGATGACAGCTTCGACAAAGGTTTGCCAGCGGTGGTCTGGTTCCGCTCCGTTGAGGATTAGGAGGTCTCGGTGGTTGCTGTCCTGGCCGGCGCGCAACTCGATTCGCGGCCAGTCGATATCGGCGCTGATGCCGTTGACGATGTGCAGTGTTGGTCGATGCGCTCGGTAGTCAAGCAACTGTTCGGTGTCGAACTCGGCGATAGTGGTCGCTGAACTGACGTTGCTAATGTGGCGGATCGCGGTATTGCCGCCACGCCCGGCATCTACCCAACCATCGAAATGCACTATCAAGACGGGATCGGTAAGGTCGGGTGTTGTCAGCAACCGATAGAGGTGTTCAGGCGCAGGTGCGGAATCCATGCCTCTTATTATGCTCAACGTTTTCGGTTCGCGTGAGTTTGTTGGGCGACTATGAACAGATTAGAGAATATAGGCGGCTAATGTGGGGGAAAATTGCGGATTTGAGGACTGTCGGGCGGTGAGGTGCGTCTGACTCTTCGCGACAGATTGCCGGTTTTTTCGATTCGCATCGGCGGGCGGTTGGTGGCGGCCATGTTAGCGGTTGGTTTCGGTGGTGGGCGCGTCGTTGCGCGTCGGCTTGTTGGAGTCCGTGTTGGCGTGCTTGGCGGATCTGGTTGTCTTGTCCAGTGTGTTCGTTGTTGGGGGTTCTGTACGTCTGCGGGTTCGTTTAGGTTTGGGTGCGGCGAGTTTGAGGTGGTGAGTCATTGCGAATTTGTGTCTCTAATCATCGTTGCGTGATTAGGCTTATCCACTTATGAACACCAGCATTGTTGGCACTGGAGTTGCTGTGCCACCGAATGTGGTTACCAACCAAGACCTGGTGAAAATTATGGACACCACCGACGAGTGGATTCGTTCGCGCACTGGCGTGAGGTCACGCCGTTTCGTTGACGCAGGAACTGGTACTTCTGAGTTGGCTGCAGAGGCCGCGCTTGCGGCCCTTGCGGATGCCAAACTTGATGCTCTTAGCGTGGATGCGGTGGTTTGTGCAACGATGACCCCAGATCGCCAAACTCCGGGAATAGCTGGCGCGTTGGCGCATCTAGTGGGGCTAAGCAATGCCGTTGTGTTTGATGTCCGCCAGCAGTGTGCAGGGTTTTTGTTTGCGCTTGACATTGCCGACATGTTGATTGCAACTGAGCGGGCCGCGACTGTGTTGGTGGTTGGTGCCGAAGTGCATGCTGGGTATCTTCCTTGGGGCGATGCTTGGGAGATTGTGTTGGGGCAATCAACTCGAGAACCCAGCGCCGAAGAACGAGCAGTTGCCACCCGTTACCGTGCCTGGAGTGTGCTCTTTGGAGACGGTGCTGGTGCCATGGTGCTACAACGCGGGGCCGTTCACGACACGGCGGCCTCCAGCGGCATTTTGGGTTCAGTGTTGCACACCGACGGTGCCCACGCAAACTTGATTGAGGTACCGGGATTGGGGTCTTTACAACGCCCCTATGCGGACGCCGCGCAAATTTCTGCGGGTTTACAGCACCCCACCATGAACGGTAGCGCGCTGTACCGAATGGCTGTGGAGTGCATGCCCGAAGCGGTGCGCCAAGTTGTGGCCAAGGTTGGTTTGGGTCTAGCCGACCTTGACTTAGTAGTGGCTCATCAAGCCAACGACCGAATATTGGAAGGTGTTCGCAAACGGTTAGATGTGGACGATGCAATCGTGCCCTCCAATATCGGCAATTGGGGCAACACAACGGCAGCAACTCTGCCGATTCTCTACCACGAATTGTGCCAAACTGGTCGGGTGGAAGCTGGATCTTTGGTGGCTTTCACTTGTTTCGGTGCGGGTGCCCATTGGGGGGCATTGCTTTACCGCGAACCTTAATCCGATGTTCGTTGGCTCTGCGGGGCTGGTGTGCGGCTCGCCGTTGTTAGTCGGTGAGTTTGAGTCAACGACTGCGACGGTACCGATAGCGCGTAGTGGCTTGTATGGCTTGTTGTTACTGGTTGCGCGTCGGCTGTTTCGTTGGTTGGGGTTGTGGTATAGCTCGTTGTGGGTTGTGCGGCTTAGTCGGTGAGGTTGAGCTCGCTCATGCGGTCTAGCACTCTTTGGCGTTCGTTGTTGATGGTGGTGGTGTCGCCGTGGCCGGTGTGTACCACGGTTTCGCCGGGGAGTGTCAGTAGACGATCACGTATGGAACGCAGGATCGTTGGTTCGTCGCTGTAACTTCGTCCCGTTGCCCCCGGTCCGCCACAAAACAACGTGTCGCCAGACATTACCCGCTGCGCCTTGGCATCAAAGAAACAACAACAACCGGGTGAATGCCCTGGAGTATGCATAATTTCAAGCGTGTGTCCAGCCGCACGCAGCGATTCTCTAGGTACCAACGCGGCATCAATATCCGCATCGGGAAACACCGCATCCCAGAGCATTTGGTCGTCGGGGTGCAGCAGGATCGGGGCATCAACAGCTTCACGTAAAGCCACCGCAGCATTGATATGATCGTTGTGTCCGTGTGTGCAAGCAATGGCGGTGACGCGGCGCCCGTTGACGGCATCGACGATCGGTTGATGGTCGTGGGCAGCATCAATGATCACCACTTCACGGTCGTCTCCAACTAACCAGATGTTGTTGGTCACTTCCCAAGCACCGCCGTCAAGGGCGAAAACACCCTCGGTGGTGACTAGTTCAATACCCATTATATGACCACCACCGAACGCAAGACTTCGCCTCGTTCCATTTTGTGGAACGCTTCCTCCACGCCGTCAAGCGTGATTGTCTCAGACACGAACCCGTCCAAATCTAAGCGACCTTGAAGGTAGAGGTCAATGAGCATCGGGAAGTCGCGGCTCGGCAAACAATCGCCGTACCAGCTAGACTTCAGCGCACCACCGCGTCCAAAGACCTCTTGGAATGGCAATTCAAGTTTCATTTCTGGGGTAGGTACCCCCACTAACACCACCGTGCCAGCCAAATCCCGCGCCTCAAAACACTGCTTGTATACTTCTGGGAGGCCGATCGCGTCAATCGCCACATCTGCACCAAACCCGCTGGTATATTCACGGATTTTCTCAACCGCATCTTCTGTGCGTGAGTTGATGGTGTGATGGGCACCAAAACTCTTGGCTAGATCAAGTTTGCGATCGTCTATATCAACAGCAATCACCGTGGTCGCACCGGCCAACTGGGCACCGGCGATTGCGGCGTTGCCCACACCCCCGCAACCAAACACCGCAACGCTGTCGCCACGGCTTACTCCGCCAGTGTTGATCGCAGCGCCAATGCCGGCCATTACTCCACAACCAAGCAACCCGGCGGCTGCCGGCGATGCCTCGGGGTTTACTTTGGTGCATTGCCCAGCGGCGACTAGCGTTTTCTCGGCGAAAGCGCCTATCCCGAGAGCGGGTGAAAGTTCGGTGCCGTCGGTTAGGGTCATTTTTTGCTTGGCGTTGTGGGTATTGAAGCAAAGATGTTCTCTGCCTCTGTCACACGATCGGCAGTTGCCGCACACCGCGCGCCAGTTGAGTATCACGAAATCGCCGACCACGATTTCGTTCACGTTGTCGCCGGTTGCTTCGACTACGCCGGCGGCTTCGTGGCCAAGCAGAAACGGGAATTCGTTGTTTATTCCGCCCTCGCGGTAGTGCAGGTCGGTGTGGCACACTCCGCAGGCTTGTATCGCCACGACTGCTTCGCCGGGGCCGGGGTCGGGTATTACAATTTGTGTGGTGGTTACCGGTTCACCAACTTTGCTGGCGATCACTCCCTCGACTGTTTGGGGCATTGGTTAGTTCTCCGTTCGTGTGGTTTGTTGCGAATCGTTTGTTCGTGGCGACGCTTGCAAGCTTGTGTCTAGTCAACATAGCGCAGTTTGGCTAGCCGCGCCGTTGGTTGCCTAACTTTGCCTAATGGTTTTGGGCGCATGTATTTGGGTGCATCTTTTCGGGTGCATCACTTTGGTTGTGTAGTCTGCGCAGGAGCATAGACGGAATATCTACTGGGTCCTTTTCGGGTGCATCACTTTGGTTGTGTGGTCTACGCTATGGGGATGGTTGAATCTACCGAACCCAAGCGCTCGTTTTGGAGGCTGCTTTGGTCGCCGCTCGGTTTGTTGACGTTTTTTCTTGCGGTGATGTGGGGTATTGAGATTGTCGATACTTTGGCGCTTGACGACAGCTTGCAAAGCAATGGTATCGTACCTCGCCGCGGCAGCGGGCTTGATGGGATTTTGTGGGCACCGTTTTTGCATTCAGATTTTGGTCATATTACCTCCAATTCGGTTCCACTGTTGGTGCTTGGGGGGTTGGTGTCGGTGCGCGGCATGCGCTATTGGGTTTTGCTTACTTTGACGGTGATTTTGTTGGGTGGTGCGCTGACCTGGGCACTTGCGGGTTTCGGCAATCATATTGGTGCGAGTGGTGTGGTGTTTGGATATTTTGGTGCTCTGCTGGCGGCAGCGGTGTTTGAACGTCGTCCCCGGGCGTTAGCTTCGGCATTGTTGGTGATCGTTTTGTATGGCAGTTTGGTGGCTGGAGTGGTGCCCCAGGACTACATTTCTTGGGAGGGGCATTTGTTTGGCATGGCCGCGGGTGTTATCGCTGCTCGAGCTATGGCTGAACCTCGCCGTCCGCGTCCTCTGGAACCCGAAACGATAGAACCGTGGGAACTTGACGAACCTTGGCGAATTTGATCTATATTGATGGTTCTGATCTGTATCAAGGGAGTGATCTGCGATGAAATTTGGACTGGCGTTTGCAAATATTATGCATTTCGGTAGCGGCGAGGGTGCGAAAACTATTGGCCGATCCGCGGAAGCTGCGGGTTTTGATTCGGTGTGGACTGTTGAACATATCATTTATCCAGAGGGTTACAAATCTACGTATCCCTACGACGAGAGCGGGAAAATGCCTGGTAGTGGCGAAAATCCGATCCCCGATCCTTTGATTTGGCTGGGTTTTGTTGCGGCACATACCAAAACGTTGCGCCTTGCTACGGGGATTTCGTTGTTGCCTGAACGCAGTCCCGTTAGCTTCGCCAAAGAGGTTGCCACACTCGACAATATGTCTGGTGGCAGGGTTGAGCTAGGGGTCGGAATTGGTTGGTTGAAAGAAGAGTTTGCTGCTCTTGGTGTGCCTTGGGAACGCAGAGGCGCACGCACGGAAGAATATATAGAGGTTATGCGGTTGCTTTGGGCGGAAGATGCGGTGTCTTTTCAAGGTGAGTTCGTCAGTTTTGGGGCGATTTCTTGTAACCCGAAGCCGGCTAGTCGCAAAGTTCCGATCCATATTGGTGGGCATAGCCGAGCGGCCGCGGAGCGTGCCGGGCGTGTTGGTGATGGTTTTTGGCCCGCTAAAGGTGATTTGCGTGAGTTGTTTGACATCGCCTGTCAGACTGCCTCTGCGTATGGCCGCGACCCAGCATTGATCGAACTGACTGGTCAGCATCCAGGTATTTTCGGGGATGATCCGCAGGCAGCGGTTGAAGAATTGGCTTCGTGGGGCGCGAATCGTATTGTTGTGCCGTCTTTTTTGTTTGCGCGTGACACGACTGCTGCACTTGCTGCGTGGGGTGACCGGGTCATTGCAAAGACGCTCGTTTGATGGTCGGTCGCACTGATTTGTGATGTACATGTTGTTGTAATGCACATGGTGTTGTTGTGCTGTGCGGTGCGGTGCGTTGGTTGATGCGCCCCAAGGCCCATTCGGGCCAACTCGACGACAAGTGGATGGTCACCTATCGGCGTGGTCCTTAGGAGGTGTCGGTGCCGACTCTTCGCGTTTGTGGGTGGTGTGTGTATGTCTGTGTGAGCTGTGGGGTGTTGTTGTGGGTGGGCGTGTTTCTCCAGAATCGGCGTTGACATTCGGTCGAGTGATTGGTGGATTGGTGTGGAAGTTGAACCTATGGGTGGGCGGCTGACCCATCACTGAAACCCGCAACAACCACAAGAGCAACGCGTGTGACGATTAGCCGTCGTTGGTTGATGCGCCCCAAGGCGCGCTCGGGACAACTCGACGACAAGTGGATGGTCACCTATCGGCGTGGTCTTTAGGAGGTGTCGATGGCGTCGACCGGGTCGTGGCCGGTGGTTCGGGACGTGGGGTGTTGTTGTTCGGTGTGCGAGCTTGTCTGTTTCTCTCTTTGAGCTTGCTCGGTGTGCGTGAACTCGGGCGCGTTCTGGATAGTCGACCGGGTTGCGTCGCTGCCATCCGGTCGGGCCGGGTCTGCGCGGGTTCGAACACGGTCTGGCGGACCCGACGAGATAGTCGAAACCTCACCTGACGAAACGGCCGAACGCTCTCCCGACGAGTTTCTCGACGATTCATCGGATGAGAAAACCGCGCGCTCACCCGACGGACGGGTCGGGGGCTCATCTGATGAGACAGTCGGGCAATCACTCGACGAACCGTGCAAAGAATCAAGCGATGAGACTTTCGGGCACTCACCCGACAAACTCCTCGCCGGTTTGTCCGATGAGGCAAGCGAGCGTTCGTCGACCGAACTGGATGGCGAGTTGCCTGATAGGTGGGCCGGCGACTGATTCGGCAAGTTGTTCGTTGGTTTGTCCGATGAGGTAAGCGAGCGTTCATCGACCGAATTGGACGGTAAGTCGTCCGATGGGTGGGCCGGCGATTGACCCGGCATGTTGTTGGCTGGTTTGTCTGGTGAGACAGTCGGACACTCGCCCGACGGACCGCTCAAAGCCTTATCAACCGAATTGGCTGGTAAGTCGTCCGATACGCGGGTCGGCGACTCACCCGACGAGTTCCTTGCCGACTTATCCACCGGTACGGTTGGGCGCTTATCTGTTGGGTGGGTTGGGGGTTTTAGGTAGTATTTGCCGGTTTTGGGGTGTTTGTGGACTTGCCAGCCTTCGTCGTGGATTTTGTGGTGGCAGTCGTTGCACACTAACACCAGGTTTTCTAGGTTGGTGGGTCCATTCTTAGACCACCAAATAATGTGATGCGCTTGACACCACAACGGGTTAGCACCGCAACCAATGCAGCATTGGTCTCGTGCGATTAACGCGATGCGTTGAGCTTCGGTGGCGGTGCGCACTCGACGGCCGAGCCACATGTCTTGGGTTTTCGTGTCGAAGATTGATGGCAGTAGGTTCGCTTCTAACGCTAACTCGTGTAGTTCGGTGATTGGTATTGGTGACCCGTCAACCAACCGTGGGTTTTCGAGTTGTTGTTCAAGCACATCGAAATCGGCGATTACCAACAAATCAGTACCCACAGACCGGCCGTCACCAGTAGGTTCACTAATCAACTCGGCTAATGCGTCGGCCATGCGTTGTTGTGGTGTGGCACGGTTGTTGGGGTCTTCGCGATGCCAGAGTTGTCGTTCTTTGGCGGTCAACGCGGTGGCGATACGCGCTCCGGTGATCTGGTCGAACTCGCCTGTCAACACAAACATACCAGAATCAGAAGATTCGAAGATACGGGCTTTGCGTTTCTTGCGTTGACGATCCAACAAAGACTGTCCGTCATCGGCAGCAACGTCGCGTTGATGAAGTTTCACAGTCTGCATGAACTCATCAAACGGTTCGTTGTTCGCTGCTTCAACAAGTAACCGTTCATCTATCGGGCTTTCACCAGCAGCGCGGGCGATCAACTGTGCGTGACCAACAGGAATGTCACCAGAATCCAACGCACCACTAGTTGCCGGTAACTCGGCTAACCGGGTTGCGATTTCGACATCGCGTTGAGCGTCACGTTTCGATGTTTGCAGTTCATCGCGAACCAGACGCTGCGCGTCGCGTTTGTTGTGACGACGACTCAACTCAGCCAACGCACGCGATTTCATCGCCGCCAACGTCGACTCGGCACGACCCAACACCTTCAAACGCGACCGCAACCCCTCATCAGACAGTTTCGCCTCATCAACCAACGGCACCCGCAACGCCCCGCCCATGCCATCGCTAGCGGCCGGGGAAGAGGAGGGTTGTACCCTTGAAGTGCTATCGGCCCGGAACGCTCCGGTGGTGGCATCACCGTTGACCGTGGCGGAGGAAGGCCGCACCCCTAAAGCACTATCGGCCCGCAACACCCCGCCGGCATCATCATCGCCGGCCGTGCCCTTCTCAAAAAGCTCTGATCCTGAAAGTAAACTCATGGATCACACTTTACTGACCCCGTGTGACATTTGCACTGTAAATTACTGGCAAAACATAAAATAATCCAATATATTCTGTATAACACAGAGAACATCAATCTCCAAAACCCATCCCGCAGACGAATACCGGGTCCATATCAAGCCAATCCGGCTCTACGCGTTTGAGTTCGGAGTCGGTGGGGTGAGGGTCCCCGGTTGAACGCGAGAGATCCTCCAGAATCGGTGTTTCAGGCAATCGTTCGACTGGAGAATCCCTGTGGAACTTAACCCTGTACGTGTTTGTGAGTTTTTGTTGGGACTTGGCGATGTTGAGGTGATCGGCGTCGACGACGATGTGGGTTTGCCGCTGCGGGTGCAAATCCGCGGGAGGGCACCTCGACTGGACTGTGGGGGTTGTGACGGGCCGTTGTGGTCTGACGGTGAGAAGCGGGTGGAGTTGGTTGACCTCCCGGCGTTGGGCGGGCGGTGCGTTTGGTGTGGCACAAGCGACGTTGGCGTTGCGCGAACTCGGTGTGTTCGGCGGGGACGATCACCGAACAGGGCCTTGCTGTGGCGGCGGGGCCAGTTCCACCGCAAGGCACGGACGACCAGCATAGTCGATATCGCCCGGGGCTAGTTGTTGGAAATAGTCCCAGGTAGCACAGCTAAAGCCCCCACCAAGTGGCTGCTCGAACAGCCCCAACGATGGCGCGACAACATCGCTCGGCGGCGTTGTATCTCTCGGGACCGTTAGAGCAATTCCCGCATTAATCACTGAAGCCTTCGGGTCTCCCGAATTCTAGTCGTACCGAGATATCTTCGGTCTTTATAGGGGCGAGTAGCGAGATGAGATATGCAATAATCCAGCCCGCGCAATCTAGGGAACGTTCGGGCAACAACGCCGTGCCAGCGGCATTGAACCGCTTCAAAGTCGAGTGATCATCGTTTGGCGAGTAATCATCGTTCGGACACGAAATTGGTTTATCTTCTAGTTCTAGTTTGAAGGGATCTTCCATATCTAGTTTGAAGGTGCTGTCTGAGAGCATGGTAGATATTGTTTCGAAGCTTGATTTCTCATCAACAGCGTCTGAGAGCCAGTGGATTCTAAAGAAAGTGCGGCAAGATTGCGTTGGAACGTATACCCGGTATCGGTTCAAGCTTGCGCAAAGCCGGCTTTCCATAACGCCAGCGCTCCCTGGGCTAAGAAATAGCTCCACCGTGTCCAATCTGAAGTCACCAAAATGTGCTAGAGACAGTTCAGCACATTTGCAGAACTGTGGGATCACGTGTGCGGACGTGTTGTCGTTTGGCGTAACTTGGAACTCTGCATTAGTGCTCGAATCGAAATATGAAAGCTCAGCGTAGTTCATCCCCCACAAGCCGAACGCATCGTGCTCGAATGCAAGATAAACCGCGGTGGCTGCAAATACACTGTAGAGATCCTCACCGTGGAGATCTATCCCGTCTATCAAAGAAGGGTTCGGGATTAGCTCTCCCTGCAACCTCAATCTAAGCTGGTCACTAGGTTTGGTGACATCCCGGGATAACTGATTCTTGCGAGCGAAGCTCAAGAACGACATCAAGCCACCTTCTACCTTCCACAAGGCAAGTACTGAACATCTGTGGTCACCTTATCTGGCGGGTCCGCGAAGCCGACGATGTCGACATCAACGACACCTCCTCGTTAGGTGTGAAAACCACGGAGGTTGTCACAACTTGCCATTGAGGCCCTCCTAGATATTTGGTATATATCAATAACCAATTCCAGCAGGGCCTCAACCCAAACTCAAGAACCCTCAACCACCACCCATCCCACATTTACGCGCAGGCTCGAAAAGCCACTTAGCGATAATCGTTGATCGCTGCATTTCGTACCCGGCTGCTGACCGAGGAATCTGTCCGCCGCGAGAAAATTAAAGTTTTTTGGATTTGCGCGCGACGAACTGGGGTGTTCAGGGTAAGTACTCGCTAGTGAGCAAACTCCGATGCTGAATGTGCGTGAACCGTAAGGCGTGCGTTGGTTCAGTCTCGGAGTTGGCTCACTGACAATCCAAACCTAATCAAAGGAAACAAACATGACTGTCTTCTCCTATCTCCACCAAAGCAAAACCAAAACGGTTGCCTTCCTCGTGATGTGCATTGTCGCGGCATCGCTGACAACAGTCGCGGCCGCGCAACCCTCGGTTGAACCTGCCGCACCGGCAAATAGTTGCGGCAACGTCGGCAACGCCTCAGGCAACAGCGGTGATGGGGCCACCACAGTTGCTCCGGTTGCTCAACCTGGTGTAGCTGTTGCTCACGTTGGTGATCATTCAACGAGTCGGATGCTGCGGTGAAAACGCTTTATGAACACACCGAGTTGTTGCGTCACTCAGCCGATGTGGACCCAACCGTCAACAACGGCAATTTAGACCCTGGTTGTGGGGTGGCTTTTGAACTTGAAGGCACCAGCAACAAAATCGGTGCGGTTGGTATCACCGGTCTACAAATCAACGATGATTCTCGCTGGTTAGTGCAAGGCTTGCAAGGCAACCG
>JAHQYM010000097.1 GCA_024421095.1 Acidimicrobiia bacterium | reverse complement strand
CTGCTAGGATGTCGACGAAGAACCCGAACGCGACCGACGGCACCACGATTCCGGTGACACCGTCGGGATCCTCGCTAACCAGCTGGACGTGCGTCGTCGGCGTTGGATGGGCGCGGAGGAACTCCGTCAACTGCTCGACAGCATTGGCAGCCTGCTCGGCTCCCTGCTCATCCAGCAGCTCAAGTTCCCGCACTGATCCTCGTGCCATGGCGCACGCACCTCCTGTGTGTTGTTGCGGTTCCTGTCGGGTACGCTACCCGATACTCGACGTTTTCGCAATAATCGAAACGAGCGAAGCGGAACCCGCCAGCACAGCCAGCGGCCGCCCCGCAGAACCTTCGACAGCTAACACCTTGGCATGGGCGATCGCGGCTCCCTTCGGGTTCTTGGCAGTTCGGTACCAGTTCAACACATGCACGTCGGGGCGGGAGATGAACGCGACGGCTTGAGAGGCATCGCCGGCGTTGAAGTTGTCCATACCGGTGCGGAGGTCACCTATGACCAAGGTCACGGGCCGGTTCTTCGTCCGGTGAGCCAACCAAGCTAAACCTGCCATCGACGCGAACCCGGTAACGACATAGAGGTGCCCTATTGGATACTCGGCCAGAAAGCGCTCCACACGCGCCTTCGTGTCACACACAGAATCAGTTACCATTGCTCCACTCCCCGTCCCCCGAACCACTTAAGGAGAACCTTTTGCCAGCAAGGCCAATGATTCTAGGCCAGTGCGCGCCAGGGAACTACTTGGACATCGCGTTAGGTGATTTCGGGGAGGGCATCTGGGGGGAGGTAAGGCTCTAAACCCAGGGTTTGTATGACGTCGATGACCCTTCTCGGCTTGCTCGAAACGATGCGGCGACAACGTCTGCCATCGGACATCAACCCGAACTCACGCGCACACAATGCGACCGGTCTCGATGCGGCTCGGATCGCCGATGAGCAGTAGCGTTTCATGCCGGAAGTCGTTGCGGTTCCTTCCATTCTCCGATCAGTGTCGGATCAAGAACCGCCCCAGCCAGGTTAGATAAGGCCCGGCTCGCTTGGTTCATGGTGTCGTCCCCTGTCGACGCGCAGTTTTATGGCATAATGCGCTATGGCTTCTGATCCGATTCTTGACAAACTCGAAGCGGCCTTCTTGAAGCGTCGTTCTGGGCTCATGTCCACCGAAGCTGGCCAATGGGCGTTGATTGTGCAACCTAACGACCGGCGCCGCAAACCCGTACTTGTCGGATGTTTCGATGATGAACAGCAAGCTTGCGACGCTGGCTTCCGCAGCACCATTGGCAGACGATTTCTGATCAAAGAAGTGCTGGAGACTGATCGTGTTTTCAGCGTCCCATATGCGGTTCCGGCCGACCCTCTCTAACCGGGGCGACTATTCCTGCATCACTGGCAAGGTCGGGAGCAGAGGCCCGATTCTCGACGTGGAGATCCGGCTACACCCGGCCGAACTGGAGCGTTACCGTCTTGAAGAACGCACTGCTCCGTTGCCGTTCAGTGCAAGTGCCATCATCGACACGGCAGCTCAAACGACCTGCATTCTCGCTAGCACCGCGGCTAATCTACGACTCAACCCCGTCGGGCGAGCCCGTGTTTCTGGCGCTTCCGGTAGGGCCGAAAGCGACGTGTACAGCCTCAGCTTGCAGCTGGGCGTGACTCTGGAGCGTTTGCCAAATCCAATCGAAGTCTTCGCTCATGCCCTGCCAGAAATTCTCGGCGCACAACTGTTGATCGGACTTGACGTGTTGCGAATTGCCACTTTGACTGTTCACGGCCCGGATAGTCGCTTTGAGTTGCTTTTGCCTTGAACCAAGATACAGGTAGTCCTCAAGCGTTAACTACTATTCTGAGTAAAGTTACTCAGAATAGTAGTTAGGTACTATGCTTTGGCCATGCACGAGTACCGTCGCCCGCAATCGAACACGCTCATCCAACGGTTATCAGAGCCCCCACGGTGGTTGATCGCCGTATTCGGTCCGCGTCAAACAGGTAAGACGACCTTAGTGTCACAAGCGCTCGGTTCCTTGCAGCGTCCCTCACGTTTGGAGGCGATAGACAACCCGAGCGGAGGTCCGCGCGGTGCAGTTCCTCTGCCGATAGAACACGAAAGCACTGTTTCGAGTGTCTTGGAAGGAGTTCGTGACCGCCGATGGTTGATTCAGGTGTGGGAGGAGAGTCGACATCAGGCATGGGAATCGGAGAATGGGTTCGTCCTAGCCTTGGATGAGATTCAGAAGATTCGTGGCTGGTCCGAGGCCGTGAAGGGACTCTGGGATGCCGACCGGGCAGCGCGCTGTCCAATGCATGTGATCATCTTGGGTTCGGCTCCTTTATTGATGCAAGATGGTTTGAGCGAAAGCCTTGCTGGTCGCTTTGAACCCTTGCGGGTCACGCACTGGTCTTGGCCGGAGATGCGCGACGGGTTCGGTTTCGAGTTGGATCAATTCGTCTTCTTCGGCGGATACCCAAGTGCGGCTCATCTGACCCAAGACTCTAAGGATTGGGAGCGTTGGAAGAACCATGTCTGGGGAGCTCTCATCGAGCCCAATATCGAGCGTGACATCTTGCACATGACGCGGGTCGACAAACCATCGCTTCTGAAGCGCCTGTTGGAACTTGGCTCGTATTACTCGGGACAGGAACTGGCGTTCAACAAGATGCTCGGCCAACTTCAAGACGCAGGTAATACCGTCACCCTCGACCGCTACCTGAAACTGTTGACTGGAGCAGGCCTTCTCGCTGGTTTGTCGAAGCACAGCGGCAACGCGGTGCGAATCAAAGGATCGACTCCAAAGCTCAACGTGCTTAACACCGCATTGATGGCGTTCGAGTCTGGATATACCTTTGCGGAGGCTCGCGCTGATCGCTCCCAATGGGGCCGTATGGTGGAGAGCGCGGTGGGGGCACATCTGCTCAACACGGCTTCCACGAACACCCACGTCCGATACTGGCGAGAAGCTGGCTCGGAGGTCGATTTCGTTCTCCACCGGGGGCCGCGTACGGTCGGGATTGAGGTGAAAAGCGGCATGGCCACCGCGCGTTTATCGGGCTTAGACGCGTTCAAGCGGCGCTTCAATCCGCAGGCCACGGTAGTTGTCGGTAGAGACATTGAGTTGAGCAATTTCCTTTCGCATCCGGCCGATTACTGGTTGGAGCAGGCATGAACTTTTTTGTTCCTCGAACTTGCACTGTGGTGTCAGATTCGCAGTCCGGTGGCGCGGACACTTCCGATGTCGCGGGCAGTAAGACATTGAGAGATTATCGCTCGACATCGGCATATGTGCTTCTTGGCAATCCGGGGTTCGGCAAGACCACCGAATTCGAACGGGAGAGTAACGAACTCGGTGACAAGGCATTGATGATTAGCGCCCGTGACTTCATCGCGTTGGATCATGAGTCTCGTCGTGAGTGGACCGGCAAGGTCCTGTTTATTGACGGGCTTGACGAAATCCGATCAGGAGGAAACGACGCGCGAATCCCTCTGGACAAGATCCGAAGTCGTCTCGACCAGCTCGGTCCGCCGGCCTTTCGAATTTCCTGTCGCGAAGCGGATTGGCTCGGCCAAAGCGACCGTATGCACTTGGAGCGGGTGTCTCGCGACAAGCAAATCAGGGTTTTGAGACTCGACGAACTCAAAGATGGCCAAATCCTAGAACTGCTGTGCAAGCGGTACCAACAAACAGCGAATGAAGCTCAAGCGTTCATCGCCGAGGCTCAGCAGCGCAAAGTGGATGGCCTGTTGGTGAATCCTTTGACGCTCGGTTTGCTCGTTGATGCCGTGCGTGGGGGAGGCGATTGGCCCGATAGTCGCCGGAAAACTCTTGAGTTGGCTTGTCAGCACCTTGCGACTGAACACAACGAGGAACATGAAATTGGCGGCCAAGCTGAACTCCGCCCAGGACCACAGGCGATCGTTGATGTCGCCGGATACTTGTGTGCGTTGCTGCTACTGTCAGACGGCGAAGGCTTCGTGCTGCGCTTGACCGACAGAACGCCTTCGTTCCCGGAATTGTCGGAACTAGCAAATCCCCCGGCTCCGATATCCCCTGATGATTTTGCCCCAGCGGTCAGTACCAAGATGTTCAAGGCTCTAGGCGGAGGGTTCGCTCCGCTGCATCGTCAAGTAGCGGAGTTCCTCGCTGGCAGGTTCATCGCCAAGTTGTTCGACAATGGTCTTCCCGCTAAACGAGTGATCGCTTTGCTAACTGGCCCGTCAGACGGTGGCGTCGTCACATCGCTGCGGGGCCTGTCGGCCTGGCTGGCTGTGCATAGTAGCGAGTTGCGTAGGCTGCTGATCGAAGTTGATCCAATAGGTGTGGGACTATATGGAGACATCGGCGACCTAGCGGTTAGCGATAGGAAGCGGCTTTTGAGATCGTTGGCCGCATACTTCGAGAACAACCCCCAGCAGTACTTGGGATTGGGCGATGAAATCGGTTGGGCCTTTCGAATTCTGGCAACTGCGGAGATGGTGCCCGTGATAGAGACCCTGCTCCGCGTCGAAGCGGAAAGTCCCGCTCAACAAAGACTCTTGCAATTGATCCTCAAGGTGCTCGCATGCGCGGAGGATCGACACGCGGTCGCGGAACTTAAGGACGACCTGGAGGCCATTCTGTGGTGTACGACTATCCCAGCATTGATCAGAGAGCATGCCCTACACGCCTATCTGCACATTGTTGACTCCAGCGAGGAACGCAATCGCACTCTCCGTCGTCTGATTGACGCGGTCGGAGACGGCTCAATTGCTGACCCCGACGACCAAATTCGCGGTACCCTGTTGTCGGTTCTTTTTCCGGAGGCAGTCACACCGGCTGAAGTATGGCGTTACCTAGCTCCCCGCAACCACAAATTCTTTGGTGCATTCTGGGGGTTCTGGGAAGAGACTCTCGTTCAACAATCTTCGTCTGAACACCTAGCAGAACTGCTTGACGCTCTGCATGAGCAGTCGTCGAACCTTTCAGAGCAGCGTAAGCATCACGTTTTTCAAGATACTCTGATGGAACTATTGGCGCGTTGTCTGGAAACGAACAGCGAGATTCAAGATGATCCCGAGCGCCTGTACTTTTGGCTCGAGTCGGTGAGCGGTTTGGGTCGACGGCCTAAGCAAGACGAATCTGAGCGTCGTGTACGAACCTGGTTGGAGGAGCGACCAGAAGTCCAAAAGCGGCTTGTACAATTCTCGCTCCGCAAGGGCCACTCCGAATCGCACATTTTCCACGCACATGGGGTTTTGTTCGGCTCGAAGCTACCGCCGGACTTCGGAAGGTGGTGCCTCGATCTGGCAATTCGGATCGCAGAAAACGAACCGAAAACTGCAAGACATTTACTATGGCACGCATACCGATCGCTGAATGATCCTTCAATAAGCGACAACTTGACGTTTGAAACGATGCGTGAGCGAACGTGCGGACTTCCGATTCTTGCTGAGTATCTCGAAGAACTGTGCAGACCCTCAGAGGAATCGCAGCGAACGGACGACGAATTCGAACGAAAGATGGCCGAGGAACGGGAGCAATGGTGCACGGAACAACGCCAACGTCGTGAGGTTTGGGCGAAGCATCTCCGCGAACAGGAACAGGAGTTGAGAGAGAACAGGTTTGCGCCACAGAATCTTTCCACTTTGGCCGTCGTCTACCTCGGTTTGCTCAACGGTGGCAACCGCGGGGCTTCCCCACAAGACCGGATCAAAAACTTCATAGGTGAGGACGCTCCCTTGGTGGATGCTGTGTTGACGGCTTTTCGAGATACACTAAGACGCGAAGACCTTCCTGAGGTGGCCCACACAATCTCATTGCTGCATGAGTCAAGAAAATCATTTTTGGCTGATCCGGTACTAGCAGGAATTGATCTGATGGAACGTGAAGGTCCCGAAACTCTTGATGGGTTAACTGACTCCCAAAAACGCAAGATCTTGGCCATCTACTACTGCGTACCGCACACCATTTCAGCCCCTCGTTGGCACAGTCGTTGGTTTGAGATCAACCCTGAGATGGTGCTTGATGTGCTGTTCGATTGTGCGGTTGCGAAGCTGCGAGCCGACAAGAACACGCCTTACGGTTTACATGTGCTGGATGGTGTTGAGGGGTACGAGGAACTCCTCAACGACTTCAGACTGAGATTGCTCGAAGCGTTCCCCACGAGAAGCTCAAAGAGTCAGATGCAGGACTTGGATCCGCTTCTCTCCCGCACGCTGGAGTACCACGACAACTCGCATCTGTTATCACTGGCGAGGCGGAAACAGACTCTCAAAAGCATGCCAATCGCGCAGCGGGTCCGCTGGTGGGCCACCGACGCGCTCATCAGTCAAGGTAAACGTCTTGGCGAATTGAGATCTGAGTTTGCCGAGAGCGAAGTCCGAATGCGGCATCTGGCTGAGTTTTTGAGACCGATTTGGGATCGGTTCGATGGCAAGCCCTCAATACTCACAGCCATCCGAGATCCGGCGACATTGGAGGATATGATCGGGATTCTGGGCCGCTGGTGGCCGCCTTGGCTGTTCGGCGGTGAGTCTGGCACGCTAGAGATGGGCATGTCGGACCTGATCTTTGGCCTTGTCGACCAACTGGGTTCAGACCCGAGCGAACAAGCCGAGCGAAACCTGAAGTGCTTGATCGCGGACCCAGGACTGAATGGCTGGAGACTCCACTTGCAAAGAGCACTGGAAGAGCAGCGCGTGATCCGTCGCGATTCGTCCTACAAACCCCCAAGCCTTGAGCAAGTCCAAAAGACCCTCAACGACGCTCCACCCGCAAACGCAGCCGACCTAGCGGCATTGCTGCGAGATCACTTTGATGCCTTCCAGAGCGATTTGCGCGGTGGCGACAGCGACATCTGGCGCCAGTTCTGGAACGAGGGCCAGCACGGAGATTTGACAGCGCAGAAACCCGAGAACTCCTGTCGGGATGCGCTCGTCAGCAATCTGAAATTTCGTCTTCCTGACGAAGTCGAACTGCTAAGAGAGGGATCCCATGCCGCTAACACACGCGATGACGTTCAGGCGCGTTGCGGCGGGTTCAAGGTGCCGGTTGAGATCAAAAAGGATTCGCACTCCGATCTTTGGACCGCTCCCCGTGATCAACTCATGGCCAAATACACGACTGATCCTGATAGCGATGGCTACGGTATCTACCTAGTTCTGTGGTTCGCAGATTCGAACAAGCCTGCCACTCGGCACTCCGACGGAACCCGCCCAAGTTCGCCGGAAGAACTCAAACAAAGACTCGATGATGATCTAAGCCCCGAGGAATCTCGGAAGATTTCGGTAATCGTTGTAGATGTCACCAAACCAACCTCCAGCAACCTTCTCGGCTGTGCTGTTTGACCATGACTCCGTGAGTTCCACAAGGTCAGATTCAAGTCCAGACATCATCGCGGCCAGTTCGGCATCGGCGTATCCGCTTGATGTCACCCGTTCAGGGAGCTTGATCGAACGTAAAATCAGCCAGATTCGCCGCAGTCTGGCATCCCTCAACCGTGCGCCGACAACTCCTTGTCCAGCGTCCACACCGACACGTCTGTGTGTGCCGTCTTCCGTTGGAGCTGATCCCGTTCTACAAGTATTGCCAGATCCCCGGTGCCGAGCCGCCCATCACCGAGAAGAGTCACGAGATCGGACCCCGTCGAATCGCCCGCGATCATCTCGTCCACAAACTGTTGGTCCAGAGTTGCCTCACGGAGAATCCAAGGAGGATCGGGCTGGTTGGCGGCCTCGATTAGCTTCTTCAGCTGCTGGGCACAGCGGCGTCGGTCGTTTGGTCTGTTCTGCTGGGCTACTCGATTCCCCGCTTCGATGAGCGCGGTAACAGTCAGCACGAGCCGTTGCCCCTCACTACGCCTGCGGTCAAACTCCTCGGCCGCCTTTTTCGCCTCTCTGTCACCGTCAATACCCATGAGGCGGACGATGATGGACGTGTCAACCAAGACAACGGCCGACCGGATCATCGCCTAGCTCAGCCCTAGGATGTCGACCAAGGAACGATCGCTGTCAGTGATCTCATTGCCCGGACGCAGCCGGTCGCGAACGGCAGCGGTGCCAAGAAGCCCTCGTCCCGCGATTTCGATGTAGTCGGGGAACTCCGTGAGCCTGGTCGTCCGGCTCCACCCGTCGGGCCCGCGGCTGCACACGATGACACTCGAGTGGTCGGCTCCAACGAGCGCATCAAGGATCGCAGGACTGTGCGTGGTGGCAAGAGTATGAACACCGCTTTCCGCCGACTTCTTGAGTTGATTCAGAAGCACAGCGGCCTGCGAGGGGTGCAGCCCGTTCTCGATCTCCT
>JAHQYM010000096.1 GCA_024421095.1 Acidimicrobiia bacterium | reverse complement strand
AACCAGATTTACTTTGACGAACCATGGTCTCGCCCCGGAGACTACGTTTTGCTCCAAGCGTTAGCAGACCTAGTGTGTGTTTCAACTGCCTGCCCCTGCGATATTGACGCTGCCAACGCTTGGAACCCCACCGACATCCAAATTCGTGTCTACCCGAAAACCAACCTCTTCAAGAAAGCGACAGCATTCCGCATGACCGCAGATTCAGAAGCCGAACTAACCAAAGAAACGGGCTTCCATCCCCGAACCTCCGCATTGACCCGAGACCTAATCAACTATCAAGGGTATTGGCTCGCCAACACTTACCGAAACCACGGTACCGTAAATGAATACTGGGCGTGTCGGCAAGCTTCGGTGGCCATAGACCTCTCACCGCTGCGGAAATATGAAATATCTGGCCCTGATGCCGAGTTGCTAATGCAAACCTGTGTCACCCGAAATATTCGCAAACTCTCTGATGGTCAAGTGGTCTACACAGCCATGTGTTACGAAACCGGCACAATGATTGATGACGGCACAGTCTTCAGACTCAGCCGCGAAAACTTTCGTTGGGTTGGCGGCAGCGACACTAGCGGGCTTTGGCTACGTCAACAAGCACAAGAGCGCGACTTGAAAGCTTGGGTAAGAAACTCCACCGACCAACTACATAACCTGCAAATCCAAGGCCCCAACAGCCGCAAAATCCTTGAACAGGTGATCTGGACACGCCCCGACCAACCCCAAGTCAACGAACTCAACTGGTTCCGTTTCGCCATCGCTCGTCTCGGCGACCACAACGGCATTCCCCTAATCGTGTCTCGCACTGGCTACACCGGCGAACTTGGTTTTGAAGTCTTTTGTCACCCTAACGATGCTCCCGAAGTGTGGGACACGATATTTGCAGCGGGAAGTGATGCAGGCATCGTGCCACTAGGGTTAGAAGCTCTCGACATGTTGCGCATCGAAGCAGGCTTGATCTTCGCTGGTTATGAGTTTAACGACCAAACCGACCCGTTCGAAGCGGGCATCGGTTTCACTGTCCCCCTAAGAACCAAACAAGATGATTTCATTGGCCGTGAAGCACTGCAAAAACGCCGAGACAATCCGCAACGCCAACTCGTTGGTTTGGAACTACGAGGCGGAGAACTAGGAGTTCTTGATGACGGGGTTTATGTTGGTCGTGCCCAAGTAGGCTCCATCACCAGTGGCACGATCTCACCTATTTTGAACAAGAACATTGCCTTGTGCCGCATGGCCACCGAACACGCCCAAATCGGCGCCCAAGTTGAAGTTGGCAAGATTGACGGCCATCAAAAACGCATACCCGCCGTGGTCGTGCCGTTCCCCTTCTACGACCCCAGCAAATCCCGCGTGCGTGGGTAAGCCCAAAACTAGGCTGAGCGACTTCAAACAATGCAGTTCTTCACAGGTTGCTTAACGGCGCGGGTTGCTTAGCGGCGCAGCACTTTCGGGACGACCACCCCGAATTCTGAAGGCAGTTTGACGATCGTCACGCCAGAGTCCCGCAAGATCGCTACCTTCTCAGCGGCGGATTCTCCAGCGGTGGACACAATGGCGCCAGCGTGACCCATGGTGCGGCCTTTGGGTGCGGTGAGGCCAGCGATATAACCCACCACCGGCTTGTGCATATGGTCACGCGCATAAATCGCCGCTTCGGTCTCCTGCAACCCACCAATTTCACCGATCATCACTACCGCTTCGGTTTCACGATCGGCTTCAAAACGCTTTAAGTGGTCAAGAAATGAACTCCCGTTGATGGGGTCGCCACCAATACCAACGCTAGTGCTCACCCCGATGCCTTCTGCTTTTAGTTGCGATGCCGCCTCATAACCGAGCGTCCCGGAACGGCTCACGATCCCCACCGGCCCAGGCATATAAATGTGTGCAGGCATGATGCCGAGCAGCGCTTTACCCCCGCTGATCACCCCAGCGCAGTTGGGCCCAATCAGGCACATCCTTTTGGCGTGCTGGTAACGGCGCAGGTAACGTTTCACCCGAATCATGTCTTGTATGGGAATACCTTCGGTGATGCAGACGCAGTATTCAATTCCGGCATCGGCGGCTTCCATGATCGCGTCCGCCGCGAATGGTGGTGGCACGAAAATGATGCTGGCTGTGGCTTCAGTAGCAGACACGGCCTGTTTCACGGTGTCGAACACCTCCACACCGCAATGTCTGGTTCCTCCCTTGCCGGGGGTGACGCCACCCACTATGTTGGTGCCGTATTTGGCCATGTCCGTGGTGTGAAATGTGGCGATACGTCCAGTGATGCCTTGCACGATCACGGGTGTGTTTTCGTTAACGATGATGCTCATTTGGTTGCCCTCCCCGCAATGCAAGCGACCGCTTTGGTGCCTGCTTCGGCTAGCGAATCGGCGGTTATCACACCAACATCGGCTTGAGCGAGGATGGCTTGGCCTTCCTTCACGTTGGTTCCCGATAAACGCACTACTACCGGCACTTCCACATCCAGTTGACGCAAGGCTTGCACTACACCCTCGGCTACCCAGTCGCAGCGGTTGATGCCAGCGAAAATGTTCACCAAAACCGCTTTCACGTTGTCGTCTGAGAGTACTAAACGAAAGGCTTTCAGCACTCGTTCGGGTGACGCACCCCCGCCTATGTCTAAGAAGTTGGCGGGGTCGCCGCCGGCGTGTTTGATCATGTCCATTGTGGCCATCGCTAATCCAGCACCGTTGATGATGCAGCCAATGTCGCCGTCAAGCCCCACATAGCTGAGCCCTCGATCAACAGCGGTTCGTTCTCGTGGGTCTTCTTGCGATTTGTCTCGCAACTCCGATACGTCTTGGTGGCGGAACAAGGCGTTGTCGTCGAAGATCATTTTGGCATCAAGGGCGAGAAGTCGCCCATCGGCGGTCACCGCTAGTGGATTGATTTCGAGCATGGTGATGTCGAGGTCGATGATGGCTCGATAACAAGCGGTCAAAAGGTTAACTGCTTGAGGTACTAGGCTCGGGTCAAGCCCCACCGCGAAAGCGATCTCGCGAGCTTCGAAGGCTTGCAACCCCACTGCGGGTTCAACGTTGATGCGCACAATCGAACTGGGGTCGGAGGCCACGATTTCTTCAATGTCGCTGCCTCCTGAAGCGGAGGCCACGATCATTACTCGTTCGGCAGCACGCCCCAGCACGAAACCGAGATACAGTTCGCTTTCGCTGGCCACGGCGGCTTCGACATAGAGCCGATACACCCCTTTGCCACGCCCGCCGGTTTGTTGGGTGACTAAACGCTTACCGAGCAGATCTTCGGCCGCTTCGGCAACCTCTCGTTCGTGGTTGCACACTTTGATGCCGCCGGCTTTGCCTCTAGCTCCAGAGTGGATTTGCGCTTTCACTACCCATTGTTCGCCACCTATTTCTGATGCTCGGTAGGTGGCCTGCTCGGGGCTGTATGCTAATCCTCCGTCGGGTATGGCCACGCCATAGTCGGCGAGTATTGCTTTGGCTTGATACTCATGAATTTCCATGAAGCCCCCTCTTCAACTTCTTGGTTCTTCGGTTTGTGGTCTAGGTTTTCGCGGCGATTGTGTTGGCGGTCTCAACAATATTTTCAGCCATTTTGGCTGAGGCAGCGTCAATCATGCGCCCGTCTAGTTGTGCTGCACCGCGGCCATCCGCAGCCGCTTCAGCCAACGCTTCAAGCACTCGCCGAGCTTGGTTCACTTCACTCGCGGGTGGGGTGAACACTTCGTTGGCTAAATCGATTTGTGTTGGATGAATCGCCCATTTGCCGTCGTAACCTAGGGCTGCGGCTCGGCGTGCGCCAGCCAGGTAGCCGTCGGGGTCGGCGATGTCTCCGAATGGTCCGTCGATGGCACGCAGACCGTTGGCACGGCAAGCAACTAGCATCCGTGAAAGCGCTGCGTGCCATTGGTCGCCAGGGTAGTCTGGGTTGAGCCCACCGATGGTGATGGTGCGTGCGCGGCACGAAGCCGCGTAGTCGGCCACACCGAAATGGAGTGCTTCGAGGCGTGGGCTTGCGGCGGCTAGGGCTTCCACATTGGCCATGCCTAATGCGGTTTCTACGAGTGCTTCTAAGCCGATTCGATGATGGCGCAGGCCGAGCCCTTGTTCAATGCCGCTGACGAGAGCGTCCACAGTATAAATGTCGCCCGGTACTCCGGCTTTGGGGATCAAGATTGTGTCTAGTTTTGCACCGCATTGTTCGACCACATCGACCACATCGCGGTACATGTAGTGCGTGTCGAGCCCGTTGATCCGCAAACAGATTGTTTTGTTGTGGCTCCGCCAGTCGATGTCGTGCAGTGCCGCAATGACGTTTCTGCGGGCGCTGGCCTTGTCGTCTGGTGCTACCGCGTCTTCAAGGTCTAAGAACACATAGTCGGCGTTGCTGGCGGCGGCCTTTGCAAAGAAATCGGGGTTCGAACCGGGTACGGCTAGTTCGCTGCGCTGCAAGCGGCGGGGCTTCTCGGCGATTTGATGATGGCTCATTTTTTCCGTTCTTTAGGTTTTTTGTTTCGCGGGTATGGTGAGAACTGTGGACGGTAGCACTACTCTTTGAAGTTGCTATACCAAAACATGAGGAATATTTATGCCTTTTTCTGATCGATTGCTTATGGGGCCTGGCCCTTCTAATCCTTATCCGGAGGTGACCGCGGCGTTTACTCGTCCACTTTTGGGGCATTTGGACGGCGAGTTCATTGCCTTGCTTGACGAAACTTGTGACCGTTTGCGAGCCGTGTTCCGTACTGATAATGCGCTTACGTTTCCTATTTCGGGGACTGGTTCGGCTGGTATGGAAGCGGCGTTTGTGAACACTGTTGGTGAAGGTGACACTGTGGTGGTGGGTGTCAATGGTGTGTTTGGGAAGCGGATGTGTGATGTGGCTGCGAGGTGTGGTGCCACGGTGGTTCCTGTGCACGAGCGCTGGGGTTTGCCCATTGACCCTCAACGTTTGTTGGATGCACACCCGAATCCGACTGTGATAGCAGTTGTACACGCTGAAACTTCAACCGGTATACGCAACGACATCGTCGAGTTGGGTGCCGCTAAAGGTGATGCGTTGCTGCTTGTGGATTGCGTCACCTCACTTGCTGGCATTGATTTGAGGCTTGATGAATGGGGTATTGATATTGCCTATAGCGGCACGCAGAAATGTTTGGGTGCGCCGCCCGGTTTGGCACCTTTGAGCGTTTCTCCTCGTGCTCTTGAGCGGCTCCTGAAAGAGCCTCGTTCGTGGTATTTCGACTTGCAGATGCTCGCTAATTATGTCACCGGTAATGTTGCTCGGGCTTATCACCACACCGCGCCGATAGCCATGGTTTTTGCGCTTCATGCTGGCCTTGGTGTGGTTCTTGATGAGGGTTTGGAAGCGACTCAGGCACGGCATCAGCATTGTGGTGATTTGCTTCAAGCTGGCCTTCTGGAGCGAGGTTACGATTTGATAGCGCCGAGCGCTAATCGTCTGCCTCAACTTACTTCGGTGCGGGTACCAGAGTCTCGACTGCCGAATGGTTACACCGAAGCCGAGGTGCGTGCCGAATTGCTTAATCGTTACAGCATTGAGATCGGAGGCGGTCTCGGCGATTTGGCGGGGGTTTGCTGGCGCATTGGTTGTATGGGTCACTCGGCCCGTACCCGCAATGTCACCATGTTGCTAGGCGCTCTAGACGAACTGTTGTTGTAGTTGTTTGACGTTGACACTGGAGTTTCCCGACTCGAACGTCAAACGCGCAGTGCCAGTTTTTCTTGATTGCTCCTTTCCGGTCTTGCTCCAAGGAATTTCTGTGCTAGTTTTTGCTTTGCCAAAATATGACTATCCAGAGGAGATTTTGACTTATGACACGAGTAGCGATCATTGGTGCTGGGCCTTGCGGTTTGGCGCAGTTGCACGCATTTGTGAGTGATAAAACGGTTGACGGTACGGCGACACCAGAGTTGGTTTGCTACGAAAAACAGAGTGATTGGGGCGGACTTTGGAACTATACATGGCGTACCGGCCTTGATCAACACGGTGAACCGTGCCATGGGAGTATGTACCGCTATTTGTGGTCTAATGGCCCGAAAGAATGTTTGGAGTTTGCCGATTACACTTTTGAAGAGCACTTTGGGACACCGATTGGTTCGTTCCCGCCACGAGAGGTGCTATATGACTACATCATCGGGCGTGCTAAGCGTAGTGGGATTCGGCGGTTTATTCGCTTCAATCATGTGGTTCGCAGCGTCAGTCGTTCTGCGCAATCCGGCCGTTTTGTGGTGTGCGTGCATGACCACGAGACCGAGACTACGAGCACCGAAGAGTTTGATTATGTGGTGGTGGCTAGTGGGCATTTCTCCACACCGAATATGCCGCATTATCCGGGTTATGAGACTTATGGAGGCACGCTGATTCATGCCCACGATTTTCGTGACGCGGCACAGTTTGCAGACCAGAACGTGATGATTATCGGTTCAAGTTACTCAGCCGAAGACATCGCTTCGCAGTGTTGGAAGTATGGGGCACGGTCGGTGACTTGTTCGTCACGCAGTGGGCCGATGGGTTTTGATTGGCCTGACGGTATCACCGAAAAACCTATCCTGAGCCATGTTGATGGCCGTACCGTGCATTTCGTCGACGGCAGTTCTGCTGAGATTGATGCGATTATTTCTTGCACCGGCTATTTGCATCATTTCCCCTATATGGACGACAGTCTGCGTCTTGTAACGACTAATCGCTTGGCCACTTCGATGCTCTATCGCGGGGTGGTTTTCCAGCCCGATAATGCAGTGATGTATTTGGGCATGCAAGATCAGTGGTACACGTTCAATATGTTTGATGTGCAGGCGTGGTATGCCCGTGATGTAATCCTCGGTCGGATTGATTTGCCTTCAGCGCCAGAGCAGGCTCGCTGGATTGAAAAACAACAAGCTATTGAAGATGGCATTGAAGACGATTACGGCCTTATTGATTATCAGGGTGTATACACGCAAGATCTTCTTGAACAAAGCGATTACCCAACCTTTAGCACGGCTCAAGTCTCGGCAATGTTCAAAGACTGGAAGAAGCACAAGAAACAGTCGATCATCGGCTACCGAGACAACGGACACACCTCGCCGATAACCGGCACGGTTGCGCCAGTTCACCACACCGCTTGGGTAGACGCTTTAGATGACTCACTCGAATCGTTTTTAGCGACCGGTTCTTGACAAATTTCCACCTAACCACCAAAGCTATGAAGCCGCTACCTAAAACAGCCGACATAGTTGTTGTAGGTGCTGGCATTATGGGCGCGAGCATCGCCTATCAGCTTGCCAAGCAATCCTCAGCACAGATTTTGGTTTTGGATGAACGCCCCCCGGTTGGGGGCATTTCGGGTAGAACGTTCGGCCAGATACGCCAGCATTACTCCAATGAGTTGCTCGTGGCGATGGCTCAGCGTGGTTTCGCGGTGATAAAAAATTGGGATACGGAGGTGGGTTTCGGTAATCCCGGTTATGTGCAACTCGGTTATTTGCTTTTGGTGACCGACAATCAACTTGAAGCCTTACATCGCAACATCAATATAGGTAAGGCCTGTGGGGTGGACACTCGCTTTGTGACGGCGCCTGAGATTGCTGCTCTTGAACCCTTGTTAGTGACCGACGGTCTTGCGGGTGGGGCTTATGAACCTGAGGGCGGTTACATTGATGTCACCAAAATGGTCTTGAGTTGGCTGATTGCGGCTCAAGCACACGGCGCTGAAGTGGTTAGCGGTGTGAGAGTTGACGAATTGTGCGTGAGCGACGGCCGCGTGACTTCTGTGGTCACTAATTCTGGTGAGGTCGCCGCGCCGCTGGTAATCGTTGCTACCGGTGCTTGGGCGTGTGATTTGCTTGACCCCATCGGGGTGCCTGTGCCAGTGCAACGGCGTCGGTTGGAGTTGGCCACACTGCAAACCCAACCGGGCCAACCACAAATGCATTCCTGCATCACCGATGGCAACTCCAACATCGTTTTGCGCCCAGATTTTGGCCGCCGTTTTGTGGCTGCGGCTTACCCTAAGCAGATGCCACTCGTGGCTGACCCGTTGGCGCTCGGGAATGAAACCGCTCAGCAAGCCCACCTGCAACGCATCGACACCGCGCTAGCTGAGCGGATGCCAGCGCTACGAGGTGCTACTCCAGTTAACCAGATTAGTGGAGCTTATGATGTCACCCCCGACTACCACCCGCTGATCGGTTGGTCCAGCGAGGTAGACGGTTTGTGTCTGGCTCTCGGTTTTTCTGGGCACGGCTTGAAACTGTCGCCAGCTATTGGAGAGATGGTAGCCGCAATTGCGCTCGG
>JAHQYM010000095.1 GCA_024421095.1 Acidimicrobiia bacterium | reverse complement strand
GCATCAACACCGTTGCCGAGTATCGCCGAGCGGTACCGGTCCAGGTCTATGAGGACCTGCGTGAGTTGGTGGAGCGCCAGGAGTTGACCGGCGAGCCGTGCCTCACCGCAGAGCGGCCGGTGTTCTACAATCGGACGAGCGGCACCGTCACAGCTGCCAAGAACATCCCGGTCACCGCGGCGGGTCTCCAGCGACTCCGAGATCGTCAACGCTTGGGAACCTACGTCTGGTCACTGGGCGCGCCAATACTGTCGGGCAAGGTCTTCGCGGTTGGCGGGGCGGCGGTAGAGGGTCGCCTGCAAGGTGGGTCGCCCTACGGATCGGCGTCCGGGAAGTTGCACGAGAACCAGCCGCGGCTGCTGCAAGGCCGCTATGTGCTGCCCTCGGCGTTGACCTCGGTTGCGGACTATCAGGTCCGCTATCTGGCGATGGCGATCCTGGGGGTTGCGGAACCGGCTGTCACCTGTGTCGCTACGGCCAATCCGTCCACGCTCACCCAACTGCTGTCGCTGATCAACCAGAATGCTGAGTTGGTGCTGAATGCGGTCGCTATGGGACGCTTGCCCGACGAGCTGGCTACTAGCGCGGGTGGGGTGACTGCGCTTTTGAACTTGCGTCCTCAGCGCTCCCGCGCCTTGAGTCTGCAGAAACGTCTGGATGCTGGCGGGCGGCTCACCTATGCCGACTTCTGGCCCGACTTGGCAGGTGTTGTGACCTGGACCGGCGGGAGTTGTGGGGTTGCGTTGAGCAGCCTGAAGCCGACGTTGCCCGAGAGTTGCCTGGTGATTGAGGTTGGCTGGGTGGCAAGTGAGATGCAGGGAACCATCAATGTCGATGCTCGCAAAAACATTTGCCTGCCGTTGCTGGAGGACACCTTCTTCGAGTTCGCCGAAAGGGATGCTTCCGCGGCTCAGCGCGACGAGATCGGATTCGACCAGACCGAGTTGTTGACGCTCGGTGAACTGGAGACTGGGCACGACTACAACGTGGTGGTGACCACCTCCGACGGGCTCTATCGCTACGACATGAGCGACATTGTTCGTGTGACCGGTTGGCTGAATGCCACGCCGACACTCGAGTTTGTCCAGAAGGCCAGTGGCATCACCAGCATCACCGGAGAGAAGCTCTATGAAACGCAAGTGTTGGGCGCGGTGCCACCGGCGCTCGCTGAGCACCAGTTGCCCACCAGTTTTTTCATCATGCTGGCGGATGTGGAGAACGCTCGCTACACCCTGTATGTCGAACCTGCTCGGGCCTCCGCAAATACCGCCGACAACGCAAATACCGCCGACAATGCTGACGATGCTGCCGCGATGGCATCTCTGGCGAGCGACATTGACCAGCGTCTGCGGTTCGGGAATGTCGAGTACGATGCCAAGCGAGCCAGCGGAAGGCTTGAACCGCTGCGAACACTGCGATTACGCCCGGGCACAGGAGCCGCCTACCGACACCAACAGGTGACTGCCGGTCAACGCGACATGCAATTCAAGTACCTGCACGTCCAATACAGCCACGACTGTCCCTTCGATTTCGACACCTACGCCGAACACCCGTAATGTCGTCACCCGAATCCCCCGCCCGCATCGTAAGCCTGTCGGTGATGTCGTTCCCAGTGCCGTTCAAGACGGTGGTCCGTCATGCATCGGCCAGTCATCGGCGGGCTCAGAACCTGATCGTGCAGGTTGTCGGTGCCGACGGCCGGATCGGCTGGGGCGAGGGTTGCCCCCGTCAATATGTGACCGGCGAGACAATCGACAGCGCCCTGGAGTTCATTGACCAACACGCGGATGACTGGTTGGTAAAGATCACCGGCGCAGAGCCCCTGCGGACTTGGATCAAGGTTCACCGTGAAGAGATCGACCGCAACCCGGCGGCTTTCTGCGCAGTCGAGTTAGCTGTGTTGGACCTGCTCGGCAAGTCACAGACGCGGTCTCTCGAAGATGTCCTTGACGTTGCCAAGCCGGTAGGAGAGTTCCGCTACACCGCGGTGCTGTCCGATCTTTTGTGGCCGGCATATCGCTGGCAGTGCGGTCGGTACCGCCGTGCTGGTTTCGTGGACTTCAAGGTCAAGTTGTGCGGTGTTGTGCGCCGCGACCAAGCCAAGCTGCGAGCTCTGGAAAACGCCACATCGCGGTCGCGAGCCTCGTCATCTGGGGTGCGGATTCGGGTTGATGCCAACAACCTCTGGGAGTCGGCCGAGGACTGCGTGAAGCACTTGGGGGCGCTGAACACCGCCGTCTTTGCGGTGGAAGAACCACTCAGGCCGGGAGACTTCAACGGCATGCTCAAGGTGGCGGAACAATGCTCGACGCGGATCGTGGTCGACGAGAGCCTCTTGCGAGCTGAACACTTGGATGCCTTGAGTGGTGATCCCGCTAACTGGATCGCCAACGTTCGGGTATCGAAGATGGGCGGTGTCATCCGCTCGCTGGAGGTCGCCCGAAAAGCAGTGGATCTGGGTGTAGGCGTGATCGTCGGTTGCCAGGTCGGCGAGACGAGCATCCTTTCGCGCGCTGCGCTGACCGTGATGCAATCGATCAAGCCCCGGTTGTTGGGCGCCGAAGGAGCTTTCGGCACTCATCTTCTGCGACAAGACCTCACCTCGGGGAGCATCATGTTTGGCCCGTGCGGTGTCCTTGCGGTTGAAGGGCTTGCCTCCAGCGGCGGCGGCGGAGGTCTCGGGCTCGAGATTGCCGAGCGGGCGAAGCGCGATTTGGTCTTGCTGAGGAGTTTTCCGTGACCGCCCGCAGCGGTTCGGGCCTCGACCGATCAGCATGGATTGCAGTTCGTAGCGCTGCGAGGAGTCGGGCGAACCACCGTTTCGACTGGGTTGTACCGTTGCTGGCCGTAGCGCTCCACCTGTCGGTGTCGTCGAA
Organism: Acidimicrobiia bacterium; assembly: GCA_024421095.1. Lineage (GTDB taxonomy): Bacteria > Actinomycetota > Acidimicrobiia > Acidimicrobiales > Aldehydirespiratoraceae > VXYK01. Next base: position 5,434 of record JAHQYM010000095.1, on the reverse strand, counting down.
CACGAACACCGGCATGAGTTCATCGCCGTGGATCGGTTGAAGGCACTGGTGGATTACCTCAATCTTGTCGACGAGGGTGTTCGGTTCGGTTGTAGTCATCTGTCTTTCGACCTGCTTGGCGATACCAGCACGCGATCCATCCCGGAGGATGGGGTCGCCGTCCTCAACCGATCTGTACGTCGTACCGCCAGTGGCCGTACCGTCACTGCAAGTGGATTCGCCGTTACTCTTCTCAAACTCCGTTGGTCCGTCAGTCCTCGTTCGACTTCTTCAAGGCGCGATCCACACGCTTCAGTTCCCTGTTGCGATCAACGAGCAGGCCGTGGTCGGCATCCGATGTTCCTTGATACGCTTGGTACCCCGGCAGTGATCGACGAGGTTCAACGTGGTGGCGACCCCCTGATCCTCGCCATCAAACTACCAGGAAGCCGCCATACTGCCGTACTCTGACTACCTCCTCACCGACTAATCGGTGATCCAGATTGGCCGGCTGCGTATCCACACCCACCACACGCCGAGCCACACGCCGGGTTCAAGGCGCACCAACAAGTCAGCCGTTACGAATTCACATCCATTAGAGTGTTGATCTCCACAGACTCGATTTGCTCAATACGACTGTCGATCTTTCGGGTCGTCACTAACTCTCTAATTGCCTGCTCTCTGCTCATCATCATGATCTTCTCACGCTCTCTACTAAAGTGACTCAATGCGTGGACCTTGGCAACATCAATTGCCTCCGCAGACGCAACCTTCTCCACTTTCCAAAGTTGACGCACTGACGAGTGAGCATCAAGCATGGCTCGGTTCACAGCTTGCCAATATGAGATCGCATCTTTTGAGGGATTTAGAGCCTCAACTGTCGCGAGAATTCGATATAGCAAAGCTGTGCTGAACTCTGGTCCCAACGCGGCCGACAGTTGGACGATAACCGCAAGATGCGAATAGGAGAAAATGCAGACGTTTCGCGTGACCGCTTGCTTGTAAATCTGGCTTTTCGTCGACGGTAATTGGTAAAGGGGACACACAACCATTGCATATGGCTTTCCGTATTTCCAATTGTCCATTGCTTGAACCTTGAAATCCTTCTGGTTCTTAGCTGTTCTGCTCAACCTGAACGCTTTTGCATCCGCAACGAAACTGTAGCTGTCTGCAACGGCTTCTACATCCGCTGAATTTGCCCTAGTATCCAAAACAACACTCTGCAACCCAATCTGGGAATAGCTGGCCGAAAGTAATATGTCCGTGTACTTGGAGTACAGTTTCTCTTCGCTTGAATCGTGGCCGTACGATTCTGGGATTGCCGAGCAGAGCCTTAGGTGCTCTAACAAGACCGCAATTCCGGTGTTTCGAATGGCTTCAAGCAGTTTGTCTTCAATGTGTGAGGCGTTCTCTGTGAATTCACCACTGAGCGCACCGATTTCATCAATCCAACGGTTTCTTCGCTCAATCATATGTTCGTCAAGTAACGTCATAACCCTAAACTACTGGAACAGAACTGTTGGCTCTAGTCTCGTCGTGCAGGTGTCGACGTATTCAGAGTTCAACTCAAAACCCATGTAGCGCCGACCAAGCAACTTGGCAGCCACCAACGTCGAACCACTGCCAGCGAAGGGATCGATTACCAAATGGTCCTTCTGCGTTGTAAGTTCTATCAGCATTGCCATGAGTTTCACAGGCTTTTGCGTAGGATGCATACCTCCTTCACCTTTCGCCAAGCCGCATGTTACTATGTTATTCGGCGCTCCAGTGTATTTCACGAAACCTGACTCGTCATAAGCACCCACACCATGTTCTAAGACATTGTCCGCAATTGTGCCACCGATTCGATATGGCTTGGAGAACCAAAGTATAGGCTCATACAGCGGTCTGAGGTTTCCGATCCGCCAACCTTCCCATGCTGAAGCTGACTCGTCGTCGCCTCTGCGTGAATAAACTACGCTCAATCTTTGCGCTCTGTGCGGAGCCGTGGGCCGAAGCCACGCAAGGCTATCTTTGAAGTTGAACCCCGTGTCCTCCAAAGCTGACACACACCTGTGAGAAAACCTTCTGCCACTAAACAGGATCGCATTACCCCCCGGTTTCAAGACTCGTAGCCATTCGGCTGCCCAGGTTGAGCACCATTCCTGATACTGGCGAGGGATTTCTCTGTCTGCTTGACACCAACCGTTTATGGGTTTACCGCGTTTTTCAAACACTGAACCAGCTAGTTCTTGTGCAGCACTTGAACCCATGTAAGCAGAGTTGTTGTTGGTGTGTAAGACATCCCAGTCATCAGACCCGATTCCGTATGGGATATCGCTGAGAATGAGATGGGCGATATTATCTTGCAATTTCTGCATCAACTCTAATGAGTTGCCCTGATAGATTTTGTTGTCCTCTAAAAACATAACGATCACAAATGCGTTCGGGATGGATCCGGCAACGCAAGGTTCACACCGGCTCTTGTTGCGGATGCACCCGCCTTCACCATAGTTGATTCCTGCTTAGTATCCCGAGAACGCGTGGGAGGGTGATGTTGGTGATCGTCCGCTAGGCGCTTAACGAAGTATCCGCTATTCGCTAGCAATTGGGACTCGAACAATCCGTCCCGAGTGGTTTCAATCCAAGGTCTGAACGACTCTTCCTGCGTATCCTCCAATCGGCAGGAGGGGCACACCGGCCTGAGAACGGGCAAGCGTCGCTGGTCGAACCACGGTTCGACAAACTCGTCGTCGCGAAAAATGTCGAGGGGCTTGATCAGTGTGACTACCTTGCGGTCCGCTCTTCCCGGCACGTTTATCTTCACGTTGCCCATGCTAACAATTTGTGTACGCGAGTGACGATCCAACTTCAGCGTATTTCGGTACGTTGACGATCGGACGAGTGGGTTTGTTATACCCTCCCCGTAAGGTTGGGGCTCACTGGATAGCCTTTGGCAATTTGGTGAGAGAGGGAAGTGATCGTGGCGGACCGAACCGGTATCGAATGGACCGAGACAACCTGGAACCCGACGACCGGCTGCGACCAGACCTCACCGGGGTGCGACAACTGTTACGCGCTCACGTTGGCGAAGCGGCTCAAGGCGATGGGCAACCCGAAGTACCAGAACGACGGTGACCCCAAGTCCAGCGGCCCTGGTTTCAGGCTGACACTGCACGATGATGTGCTCGAACTTCCCTACCGTTGGAGAGCACCACGCATTGTTTTCGTTAACTCGATGAGCGACCTGTTCCATCCCGAGGTTCCGTTGGAGTTCATTCAGCGGGTCTTCAGGGTCATGGCTGAGACTCCTCAACACACGTACCAAGTGCTCACGAAGCGGTCCAAGCGCTTGGTGTCGTTGGCCGGCGAATTACACTGGCCGTCTAATGTTTGGATGGGCGTGAGCGTCGAGTCGTCTCGTTACGCCTTTCGGATCGACCACCTCCGTTCCGTGAACGCTGCGGTGCGGTTCGTCAGCGCCGAACCCCTCCTGGGGCCGCTCCCCGAACTTGACCTCTCCGGGATCGGTTGGTTGATCGTCGGCGGTGAGAGCGGCCACGGAGCCCGTCCGATGGAAGAGGAATGGGCCCGCGACCTACGCGACCAATGTGTCGCCGAGGGTGTTGCCTTCTTCTTCAAACAATGGGGTGGCCGAACCCCCAAAGCCAACGGCCGAGAACTGGACGGCAGCCTCCACGACGAGATGCCTCTCACCGAGGTCGCCGTGTAGTGGCCCGCACTTGGGGATACTGGACAGTTGGCAAACTTGATATTCTTCGGGCGTACCTTGACGCGTTCACCACGGCCACAAAACTCCGGGCACGTGATCGGATCTACCTTGATCTCTTCGCAGGCGGGCTGGACAACCGGGAGCGGATGACGGACGAACCGATCGAAAGCTCGGCACAGATCGCGGCGGAGAGCTTGCCGGGTTGTTCAATCGGATTTCTCACGTTCGAAGAGATGTGGAGCGGTTTGATTGTGTGTCGTGGCGCTGCGCCCGCTAGCGGCTAGATTGGTCGTTTGGCACAACTGTTGAAAACCGCTGGTCTGGCGGGAAATGAGTAGCGACATGCGTATTATTGTCTTTGGAGCGACCGGGAAAACGGGTATGTTCACTTGGCGCAGGGCGCTGCAGCAAGGGCATCAGGTAACAGCTTTCGGCCGTTCGGTAGACCGGTTCTCCGAAGCTGAGCCCGAATTGCAAACCTTCAAGGGCGATGTCTTGGATTTGAGTGATGTCACCGAAGCCGTAGCTGGCCACGACGCGGTCATTGTTTGCATCGGGAGCACCAACCTGAAAGACAAGACGACGCTGTCTTCAGGCACCAAGAACATCGTTGATGCCATGGTTTTTCAAAAGATCGAACGCCTCGTCGTCATTTCCGCGGCGGGGGTCGGTGAGAGTTGGAAGCAGATTGCGCTGCTGGCTCGCGTCCTGTTCAGAACCTTGCTCCGTAACGTCTTCGCCGACCACAAGGCACAAGAAGCGATCGTTCGCCAGAGTACGTTGGATTGGACCATCGTTCGAGCGGCTGTGCTTAACGATCGTCCCGCAAGCGGTTACGTGGCAAGCAACAGCGATCCAGCGAAGCGGATCAGCCGCGAAGACCTTGCAGACTTCCTTGTCGACCAAGTGAACGACTCCGCATACAGTCGCCAAGCGATCTCCTTGGCAAGTTCCTGACCCGCGTCGTGCCGTATGAGAGGAGACCCGGCGCTGGTCTCCTCCAGCGACCACTCGCACAACCCCCAGACGCAGCAGAGGTTCTGGCCGCATCCGAGACCTCACCGACATGCAATACCCCGTCCAAACAAGATGCCAACAGCGAAGCGTGTCTGTCGCCACCGCTGTTGGGTTTGCTGCCGCTTAACAGGCTGTCCGCGTTTGAGTTCGGATTCAGCGCATGAACGCCTCAGCAAACACGCCGTTGGCGTGGCACAAACGCTGCTGGTGCGGCACGAATTCGGCGGTTCCGGTCCGCGCCCGGCTAACCTCGCCGGGTGGTTGAGTTTGACATTGACGGTCGTTTCTGCGTTCGGTTTCCTCTGGAGGGAGTTGAGGCCGACGCGGTGTTCGTCTGCGCGTTTGATTTTGGTGTTTGACTGTCTCCGTATCAAACAAAATATTGTTGACTGTCTCCGTGTCAAACAAAATTCTTTAGATTATTTTATGTTTTTCCAATATTTCACGGGGTCATTGTCACACGGGGTCGGTAAGGTGTGGCCCATGAGTTTATTTTCAGGATCAGAGCTTTTTGAGGCGGGCACCACCAACGGTACTGGCACCGCCGGGGCATCGCGGACCGATAGCGCTTCACAAGTGCGACCCTCCTCTATGGCCAGCGGTTGTGGTACCGTCGGGTCGGTTTGCGTGGGTCTGGTTGATGAGGTGGGGTTGTCTGATGAGGGGTTGCGGTCGCGGTTGAAGGTGTTGGGTCGCGCCGAGTCGACGTTGGCGGCGATGAAAGCG
>JAHQYM010000094.1 GCA_024421095.1 Acidimicrobiia bacterium | reverse complement strand
GACACGTTGATTCGTTCTGAGCTAATCACATTCCTCTACCGTTACAACGGTGAACCCGATGTGACGGTTAGTAGCAGTAGCCCGACGTGCGATCCAAACGCTGCAGATGATCCAGACGCTGCAGATAACGTGTTCACGGCGGTCTCTTCTGGCGGCACGCATGCTTGTGCTTTGGACTCGCTGGCCGCGGTAACCTGCTGGGGAGACAACACCGACAACCAGAACATCGCCCCCACCGGAACCTACACCCAGGTTTCCGCGGGTGGTTCACATACCTGCGGCATCACAGTTAGCGCTTCCGTTCGATGTTGGGGTGACAACACCTCCGGACAAACCGACGTGCCATCGACTGGCACATATCAGTCGGTTAGCGCTGGCGCTGTGCATACGTGCGCTTTGCGCACCGACGGCCGCATTGTTTGCTGGGGAAGCACAGATGATGGCCGTAGCACCCCTCCAGACGGTAGCTTCAAAGCCGTGAGCGCTGGACACTCACACTCCTGCGCCATCAAAACAGACGACACAGCCACTTGCTGGGGCGACGACTCAGATGAGAGAACCGCTGTGCCGGATGGAACGTTCAAACAGATTAGTGCCGGTGACGAACACACCTGCGCGATCACCGCAGACGACACGGTTGCTTGCTGGGGCCAAAATGATCAAGATCAATCTGACGCACCTGCGGGCACATTCAAATCGGTTAGCGCTGGAGGAGGACAATCCTGCGCGATCGCCTCGGACGACACCATTGAGTGCTGGGGTTCAGAAACTATTTTTCCTACCCTCACTGACGCACCCGAAGGCACTTTCCAAGCCGTTAGCACTAGCGTGACGAATAATTGTGCATTGACCACTGACGGCACACTACTTTGCTGGGGATATGATCAGGTCACCGATACACCATCAAACTAAACTGCCAACACGCTGACTGAACCGGCGCGTTTACAGGGCGACACCAATCAGTTCCGCGGCCTCGCTCACACCACAACCCGGCGCTGCTGCTTCATCGATAACGGTAAGTGCGGCGGGCAAATCCAAATCATCATCCAAATGCGCGCGCACTTCGTCTAAAGCTGCGTCACCGTTGCCAGCGGCTCGCCATTTTTCCAGACGCGCCGCCGCGTCCAGCAACAGGTGATGGTTCCAATTCCAAGGACGACGGTAATGATGCGCGCTCAGAGCCAAACGAATTGCCATAGGGTCAAATTCGGCACGAAGTTCGTGGACAAACACCAGGTTCTGCGTCGACTTAGACATTTTGCGGCCATTGAGGTAGACCATCGCTTGATGCAGCCAGTGTTTCACGAAGGGTTTGCGGGTCACCGCTTCGCTTTGCACGCGCACGCATTCATGGTGCGGATATAACAGGTCGATACCGCCGCCGTAAAGGTCGATTGATGGGCCGAGTTCACGCAGCGCCAAAGCAGTGCATTCGATGTGCCAGCCAGGGCGGCCAGGCCCCCAGCGCGATTCCCATGACGGTTCATTGAGAGCGCAAGGTCGCCACATCAAGAAATCTAGTGGGTCGTGTTTTTGTGGGTCATGGGGGTCTTCGCGCCATTGCATGCCGAGTTTGGTCATGCGTTCGCGGTCCATTGCCCCGAGAGAACCGAAGTTCCCCGCGGCTCGGGTGTCGAAGTAAACTGAACCGTTCACAACGTAACCCATTTGGTGATCAAGGATGGCTTCGATCACGCCTCTGATATCAGGGATCGCGCCGGTGGCGCGGGGTGCCGACCACGGTGGCAACACATTGAGCGCGGCCATGTCGTCATCAAAGCGAGCGGTCTCGCCGAACGCTAAGTCGAGGTAATGAACGCCGCGCCGTTGAGCTGTTGCGAGAATGTCGTCGTCTACATCGGTTATGTTGCGTACGCAGCGGGTTTCGTGGCCGAGGTCACGCAGGCGACGTTGCAAAACATCGTAGGTAATGTATGTAGTGGCGTGACCGAGATGGGTTGCGTCATAGGGCGTGATTCCGCAGACATACATTTTCACCAACGGATCGGGGGCAAACTCAACCGTCGCACCTTGGTTAGTGTCGTAGAGACGCATCTTGTTGGTGTTCAAGGTGGCTTGCTGGTTTATCATCGTAACAGAATAACCGTGACAGAATAGAAGGGTAACCACACGCAAGTCAAAGGAGAAACGTGGGTTTATTAGACGGAAAACGAATTGTCATCACTGGTGTGTTGACGGAGGCATCTTTAGCGTTCGGCGTAGCTGCCCGAGCGCAAGAGCAGGGAGCCGAGATTGTGTTGACTGGTGCGGGCCGTGGTCTGCGCTTGACCAAGCGAACTGCACGCAAGTTACCAAACGAGGTTGAGGTGCTTGAGTTTGATGTGACCGAAGCAAGCCACGCCGAGAGATTGCGCGCGGAACTCGAAGCCAAGTGGGGCGTACTTGATGGAGCGTTGCATGCCATCGGTTTCGCTCCGGCTGCCTGCCTCGGGGAAGATTTTATGGGTGCCACATGGGACGACGTGCGGGTTGCCATAGAGATCTCAACTTACTCGCTGAAGATGTTGGCAGAGGCGGTGGCACCACTGATGAGCAACGGTGGGTCGATTGTGGCGTTGGACTTTGATGCTAGTGTGACTTGGCCGGCCTACAACTGGATGGGGGTTGCCAAAGCAGCCCTCGAATCCACTAACCGCTACCTCGCCCGGGAACTCGGCCCAGCCCAGATTCGCTGCAATCTGTTGGCTGCTGGGCCAATCCGCACGATGGCTGCCAAGTCAATCCCCGGCTTTGGAGCATTTGAGGATGTGTGGGACCAGCGAGCTCCGTTGGGATGGAACGTTGGTGATTCAAGTGCGGTTGCTGAAACGTCGGTGGCTTTACTTTCCGACTGGTTTAGAGCCACCACGGGTGCGATAATCCATGTAGATGGCGGTTACCACATTATCGGCGCTTAACTTCGGCTGTTTGTCCGCCTAATTTCGGCTGTTTGCTGCGGGTTTCGCGGCTATGTTTCTTGGTCGGTTTCGTCTCGGATGTCACCGACTAACGCTTCTAGGACATCTTCGAGGGTGACCATACCGAGCGGCGACGAAGCGGTGTCTGAGGTTTGCACAAGGGCTGCGTGACAACGCCGACGGCGCATCACGAACATCAGATCACGCACCGACTGATCCCGCTGAACGATGAGCATGCGCCGGACTATTTCGAGCGGCACCTGATCGCCGTGGGTAGCGCCATTGCCATTCGCGTCAGCTAAACGAAGCAAATCTTTGGAATGCACAAAACCAAGAATATTTGTCGGCCCACTTCCCCAGATGGGTATTCGGCTATGGCCGGAGGTGGCAACTATGTCTTCCAACTCCTGCACCGAGGAGGTGCGCGGCATCGAAACCATTTGCTGCGCTGGCACCATGATTGACTCTGCTGTGCGGTCTCGAAAGGCCAAAGCACCGGCCAACAAATCGTGCTCGGTGTCTTCGATTTTGCCGTCTTGGCGCACCCCATCAAAAAAGGTGTGGAACTCGTTGACGGTGAGCGCGGTGTTGATCTCATCTACCGGTTCGGTGCCAAACAATCTCACGATTCCGTTGGCAACAAGATTGAGCGACCAAATCACTGGTTTAAACACAAGCAAATACCCGGCGTGGAAAGGCGCAAGCACCCGTGCGACCCGTTCCGGGTTGGAGATTGCCAAGTTTTTGGCAACCATCTCTCCGACAACCATGTGCGCGAAGGCCACGATGCTGAGCGCCACAATAAAAGAAAGGGTGTGGAGCACCCCGCTCGGCAATACCACAAACACTCCAATCGCCGCTTCGAAGAGCACCGCCACTGCTGGTTCGCCAACATAACCGAGCCCTAGAGAGGCCATGGTGATGCCGAGTTGCGCGCCAACCAACTGAGGTTGCAGGTCTTGCACCGCATCAAGTGCCGCGGAAGCGCCAGTATCGGCTCCGCTTTCGGCCATGCGTTCAAGGCGTGCGGCGCGACTGGCGAGCAAAGCAAACTCAACCGCTACGAAAAAGCCGTTGACAAATATCAACAGCACGGTCACGAACAGCAAACCGGCAGTCATGTTAAACCGGCAGTCATGTTATTTCCGGTGCAACGATCCGAACCGAAGCAACTCGCAACCGTTCCATCGCCACCACTTCAAGTCGCCAGCCTTGCACTGTACACATCTCCCCCGGTTCGGGGATGTGCCCCAAGCGGTCAAGCATCAAGCCCGCTAAGGTTTCGTATTCGCCTTGGGGCATTTCAAAACCAGTTATATCACGCACTTCGTCTGGGTGCAGCGATGCTGAAACGACTTTTGCACCCATCGTTTCCGTTTTGGTGAGTGCGGCACCCACCAGGTCGTGTTCGTCGTCTATTTCGCCGACGATCTCTTCTAAGACATCTTCTAAAGTGATAATCCCCGCGGTGCCACCATGTTCATCTAGCACCACCGCCAATTGCAGCCCACCCTCACGCAGGTCCACCAACAAGTCACCTAATGCTCGGGCTTCAGGAACTGCGAGCACGGGAACCATGAGCGCAGCAACTTCGGTGGTTGGACGATCCTTGACAACCACGGTATGCACGGATTTCACATGTACCACACCGACCACGTCATCAAGTCCGTCACCAATAACCGGGAACCTTGAATGGCCGCTTTCGATAGCTACCGACACAAGTTGTTCCACACTGGCTGCCCGTTCGATTGTGACCATTTCCACGCGAGGCACCATCGCTACGTCAGCAGTCTTGCCTGCTAAACGGATGGAACGGGTGAGCAGGTCTACTTCACCCGCGTCAAGGGTGCCTTGTTTACCTGATGAACGAATCAGGAACTCGATTTCATCTCGGTCTCGCACTGCCTCAAGTTCTTCGGCGGGTTCCACACCAAGGGCGCGGGTAAGCCGCGTTGCGAGACCGTCAAGCACCACGACTACTGGGCGTGCGATGATGCCATACAGCAGCGTGGGCCGCGCCAAAAGGGTTGCCGATTCGAGGGGATGACTAGTTGCCATCGACTTAGGCACCAATTCACCTAAGACCATTTGAACCACGGTTGCTATCAGCAAGGCCAAAGCTATCGACCAGCCGGGCGCGATTGCCCCGAAGATATTTTCGAGGATTGGGTTGATGACGGAGGCAACGGCGGGTTCTGCTAGAGCACCAAGCAGTAGTGAGGTGATGGTGATGCCGAGTTGTGCACCCGACAGGTGATAAGAGAGTCGGCGCAACAGACGCTGCACGTGACGCGCCGAGCGACTACCCCGCTTGGCGCGCTCTTCTACCTTGGTTCGATCGACTGAGACCAAGGCGAATTCAACTGCCACGAACCCAGCGTTAGCAACAATTAAGCCCAACGCGGCGAAGAGCCGTAGGACGGTGTGTATCACAATCTCGCAATCTAGCCGTAGCTTGTGACAATGCAAGCATTACGGTTGCCATTAGCTGGCTTGGCGCGGCGGTAGGCGAAACGATGAACGTTGATCCCGAAATAATTGTGATCGCCGTGGCGATTATGGCTGCTGCTTCTTGCGTGCAAGGTTCTATTGGTTTTGGTTGCGGCCTTCTGGCGATTCCACTATTCGCGTTGCTTGACCCAGACTTGGTTCCCGGGCCGATTTTTGTGGGTAACACCGTATTGACGATTTCTACGGTTTTGCGGGAGCGTAACGAAATTGTTTGGTCTGCGGTGGGTTGGGGTACCGCTGGCAGGTTGCCTGGAACCGTTATTGGTTCTCTAGTGTTGGCACGAGCGACCGACACGAGTTTGCAGGCATTGGTGGCGATAATCATCCTGTTTGCGGTGGCGTTGTCGATTGGGCCGATCAAGGTGCCGATCAATACCGCTACCTTGCTCGGTGCCGGTGGGTTCTCGGGGTTTAGTTCCACGTCTGTGGGTTTTGGTGGACCGCCCATGGCGTTGGTGATTCAACGCCTCAGTGGCCCTCAGTTTCGTTCGACTATGGGTATGTACTTTGTGGTTGGGTTGTTTATGGTTGTCCCGGGGATGGCGCTTGCGGGGCGCTTCGGTCTTGATGAGTTGCGTGTCGGGGCGTTCTTGGTGCCGGGTGCTTTGGCGGGGTTTGCTGCGTCGGGCCCCTTGCGAAAGCATGTTGATGCGCGTAGTTTGGCTCCGTTCGTACTTTTTGGTGCGACCGCAGCGGCAGTCGCTCTGCTTGTGCGGGTGTTGAACCAATGGACCTAATCGTGCGCGCTCAAACACGACTCTCAGGTTAGGAAATTTGACATTCTCTGCATCACCATCTATCATTAGCTGAAACTATCCTTGGAAGGAACGCTTAGGTTATGCCCAAAGACTATTGTCGGGTGACTCGTGGTGTGGAAAAGGAGTCGGGCGAATCCAAGATGATTTTGACTGCTATGCGTGGGCATGGGTTCTCTGGTTATGACGTTTATATCGCTGGGCGGCCTACTGCCTACTGCCTACTGCCTACTGCCTACTGCCTACTGCCTACTGCCTACTGCCTACTGCCTACTGCCCCCCCCTCCACCCCCGCCCGCGCGTCCCGCCCCCCCCTCCCCCCCCCCCCCCCCCCCCGCAGGGCGTTCTGAGCGTGATTGTGGTTTAGCAAGATCGGACCCTTGCTCGTCGGAACTGGAATACAGTTGCATCAAAGAGGGCTTGCGTGATAAGATCGGTTTAAGCGTCTTTTGGGGGACTGATGCTTAAACATCTTAGCCTTCGGATCTTGACCAGTTGGGTCGTTATTTTGGCTATCGCGGCCATTCCCCAAATACAACACGTTCAGCCCGCAGCGGCGCAGAGCGCAGACCTGGGCGGCGCGTCGCCCACGGACCGGGTCACCATCACCAGCGTGGTGCCTGGTGACCGTTCGTTGACGGTGGCCTGGCAGATCTCGGCGTTGGATACGGAGGCGGAAATTCGCTATCGGGTGAAGGACGCCTTCCCGACGGTTCCAAACGTCACGCCGGGTGTGTGGACCACCACCACATTGAGCGGTGCCAGCTTTAGCACCGAGTTTGTGGCGCGTTCTCTGATCAACGGTGTGACCTATGAAATTCAGATGCGTTCCTTCAGTGAGCGCAACGGCTACTCGCCGTGGAGCAACACCGCTAGCGCCACACCGAACAACCCGACGCCGGTGGACGCCGCCGTGGCATTGCGGACGCTTTCAGTCGAGCAAAGCAGCGGCGGCCAAGTCTTCGACAATTTGGTTGCCCCGCTGAGCCCGTCGTTTTCGCCGAACTACACCGACTACCACGGGATCGTTGCCGCCGACATCGCCCATGTTCGTGTGACTCCTTGGACTGAGGCGGTTCGGGCGACTGTGGAGATCAGCAAGGGCGCCACAGAGATAGCCACTACCCAAACCGGAATCGCTACCAACGTAACGCTTGACCCGGGCCCCAACACGATCACCTTGAAGGTGTTGTCCCAAGACGGCACCAAGAGCCAGGAGTACAAGATTTACATCCTCCGCTATGCCGAACCACCGGCACCGACCACCCCGCTGCCGGGGGCGGTCGGCGGCACTCCCTCAGCGATGTTCGCCCACGACGCGCCGGCCTATTCGGGTATGCGCACCGGCATCCATGTGAGACAGTCTGGCCAAGACTGGAAAGAGGGTTTGTTATCGCTTCCAGCCGGAGTCAGTTTGGCCGCGGGAAGCACTGGCGACTCTCAGACCGCTCGAATGGTTGTGTTGAACGGGTTTTTGCCAAACACAGAATACGAGGTTCGATCAGTCCCCTACAATGCGGCCGGAACGATCTTCAAGACTTGGTACGGGACCCTCGTTTCCTCAGCGATTAAGACCTTCACGACATGGGGGTACCCCGGTTCACCAACCGCGGTGACTGCGAGCGCCGTGCCAGCCGACAACGCAAAGTTGGTCGTCAACTGGGCAGCACCAAGCAACAGCGGAGCTACAGCCGCAACGATCAGCGGGTACAAACTCCGTTGGCGCCTCAAAGACAAGAACCCAGCAACACCCGCAATCGAACCAGGCGACTGGAACGACAGATCGGGCATAAGCGTCTCGGGAACATCGCACACAATCACGTCATTGTCTGAGAACACCACTTACCAAGTGCAGGTGCAAGCGTATAACGGGATCGACCCGGGCAGCGCATGGTCAATCATGGGTGAAGCAACAACCTCAATGAGGCGCGCACCTCTGGCATTTCAGATCATTGAGGGCGACGCGCAGGTGACCGCAACGTGGAACGATCCGGGACGGAGCTATGACAGTGCGTTTGCCCGCTGGCGGAGAATCGACAATGATCTGACGCTTCAAGGCGATCAGACCGGTCCTTGGATTCCGAATTCGAATGCCGGTGCGGCAGCGTCGAGTGCGGAACTCGCTGCTAGCCGAATTCAGA
>JAHQYM010000093.1 GCA_024421095.1 Acidimicrobiia bacterium | reverse complement strand
AACTCTTCTGTGTTGGCATCTCGAAGAGATTTGTGGGATGCTGTGTGGGATCGGATCACCGAAGCTCCAGTTCTTGGATACGGCTGGTTCACAGGTTGGGGTACCGAAGACTTTTCTTCGGTCGCTGAATTCGCCGGATCAGACAGTGCAAATAACAGTTTCTTGGAGGTGTGGCTAGGTGCGGGATTGCTCGCTGTGGTGCCTTTTGTTGTGGTAGTGGCTTTGGCTTTGTGGCGTTCTTGTCAAGCGCTCTGGCGCTCGCCGAACTGGGATACGTGGACTTGGATGGTGATTGTGGTTTATTTGGCGCTGTTGAACTTGACTTTGAGTTTTGTCTTAGGGTTTTCGTACGTGTGGGTGTTGTTGATTAGCGCAGCTCTGCAGCAACCTAAGTCAAGATCCCGAGACGGCGTGCCACAGCACGTGCCACACGAATAACCGGGCCGCGTTCCAACTCCACACGCAACTGGGCATTCGCTTCAGAGAGACCCGTAATCGCTTCTCTCGCGTTTCGGTTCAGTTCGTCTAGATCGTGAGTTAACTGCTTATTGCGTATTTGAAGATTTTCGATCTCTTCAATGAGCAGTTTCATTTTTATTTGTTGGTCGAATATATAGTCACGCAAATTGAACAATTCCAGCTTTTTATCATATTTTGGAGAGCTCGTGATGATGTTTGTTTCCGGTTGGAAGTAGTGATTGTGAAGTTGTTGGAGTTCAGCGTTGCGGCCTTCCTCGGTTAACTCAGATTGATCGACTTTGAGATCTGTGCTGTCGCGGTCTTTTGGGTGCAGGTAGTCGTGGTGATACCACGGGTCGGTAACTGCTCCCCAGCGGTCTAACCAACGGTTAGATTCCCAAGCGTGTATTTTTGGTTCACGGCTAAGTGTTTCGTAGTGAAGAAGGGTTGCTTGTGGTTCAACGATCACCCGGTATCCTGAAAATAGAATTTTCAAACACAGGTCAACATCGTTGTACGACAACGGGAATTGTGGCGAAAGAGCACCTACCTCTTCAAGTAAAGACCGGCGTGTCATCAAACAAGCACCCGTTACCGCGATCACATCACGAGCCGAGGTACCGCCGAACTGCTCAGTGTCTTTTGGATTCCAACCTAGAAAGAGATGACGTGGCTGGTTTTCCTCTAGCACCATGCCGGCGTGTTGGATGGTTCCGTTCGGGTAGCGCAGCAATGCACCCACAGCACCAATTGACGGGTCTCCGAAATGCACTGCGAGAGCTTCGATAGCGCCGATATCTACTTCAGTGTCGTCGTTGAGAAGCAGAATCAACTCGTTGCGCGCGGCGAGGATCCCAAGGTTGCAAGCTGTCGCAAAATCGAACTTTCCCGGTGGCCGAGTTTTTATCCTTACTGGCAAAATCTTGGTTTGCAAATCTTGCGGATCTCCGGAATATTCGTCTCCCACGATCAGAATGATGTCAAGGTCGGTGCGTTGAGTAGCGGCAAGGCTTGCTAAGCAACGTTCAATCGCGAGTTCGGCATCTGCTTCTGAATTCAACGCCCGGCCAGCAGTTGGAATGATTATTGACAGCGGCGTTTGATGCGTTGCATTAGGCACGATCCGATAGTGCCCAGGTTGGCCGTTGCTCACAACAGTCGCATCAATACCAATATTTTCTAGGTGATCGTTGATTGCGACTATTGAAGACCCGACTGGAGTTTCGGTGTGGCTGGTTAACACTGTTGAAAGGTGCAAGACCATGGCTCGCTTCTCAACGAGGCGCAGCGCTAAGGCCGGGTCTTGGATTTCACAGCCAAGTTCTATGAGTGTTTTGCAGCGCACCGCTAGCGGCAGAAAGGCAGCCGGCTCAGTGATCAGACGTGTGGGAGACCACGCTGTTCGTGCTGTGACAACCCCGCCGATTTTTATATCGCCGAATATCGCGGCGGCTTCCGGGTATTTCGCGAAGGTGCTAGATATTGCTGTTGCAGCGGCATCACGCAACCGTGCTCCATCCGGCAAGAAAATCCTCGCGCCGGCACATTTGGAGTCGCATGCTGGCTGATCAGACACAGACGATACGACATGAAGCAAGTGCATAGTCTTGCGCGACGATAGCGTGAAGAACTATGGTCAAGGCTCTTTCGGCTTCAATATTGCCGGGCTTGATTGCTATCGGTGTGGTTCTGTTCGCGTTCTGGCCGGTGCTTTTTAGCGGCGGAAGTTTCGTAGCTACCGATATTGTCGATCACTACGCGGCTCCGTTCGTTTCCTATCGCATTGATGATGCCTCGCTTGAATTGGGTTCACCGGAAACGGTGAGTATGCATTCGCATTGGGTAGCGCTAGCCGCAGATGTACGATCTGGAGATTTTGGTTGGTGGAACTTTGATCTAGCGGGCGGGCAACCAACGGTGAAAGGTGGCTTACCGATCTTCAATTTGGGGTACCTAATTTCGCCAGACTGGTTCGCGCCGGGTCTAGTTGCGGCGCTCCGTTCCCTTGCTGCTATCGCGTTGACCTACGGTTTCGTGAGGTCTTTGGGTTTGTTGCGTGTGTCGGCGTTGGTGAGTGGTATCGCCTTTGCGTTCTGCGGTTTTATGGTGAGTTGGATGAATTGGCCGCAAAGTTCGGTGGCCGCTCTGGCACCTGGTTTGTTGTGGGCTTTGGAGCGATTACTGCGCGACCCGAAGTTGTGGAGAGCGGTGCCTTTGGGAGCGGTGGTTGCCGCGATGGTTTGGTCGAATTTTCCGCAGGTCGCCGCATTTGTGTTGTTGGCTGCTGTTGTGTACCTCGCAGTGCGATTGGTGGGTGAGTTTGGGATCAACGGTAGGCATTATAAACGGAGCCTCTTGGTGCTAGCGGCAGCGACTTTTGCTGCCGTGGTGCTGGCCACATTGTTGGCGCTGCCGCATCTGATTGGATTTTCTGAGTATTTGGATTGGGGTGACACAAGTGACCGGAACTGGAGCAGCGTCGATTCTTCGAACGGGTTTGAGTATCTGTTGACGCTGGTAGCTCCTGGGATCTGGGGGCTTGGATCAATCGGGCCTTTTTGGTTTGGTGAGTTCGCGTGGCATGAACCTCATGTGTATGCGGGTCTGTCTGTCTTGATGCTTGCGCTTTTGGGAATAGTTAGCGGTTTACGGCACCCGGATAAACGCTGTCGCACGGCAGTAACCGCGTTTGCGGTTTTTTGTGTATTAGGTGTGCTGATTGCCTATGTCGGTGGACCGCTGACATTGCCGTTGCGTAACTTGACTGGGAGCGTATTTGGTTCGATGGCGCGGGCGAAGATTCTGCTTAGTCTTGGGATCGCATTGAGTGCTGCTTTCGGGGTCGAGAGATTGGTTTCAAGTCGCTGGGTTGGTTCGGCGCGGTCGTTGGGGCACAACGTTCAGGTGGCATCATTTTTCGGTCTGTTGCTAGCAATTGGGTTCGTGCCTTTCGGCATGATTTGGTTTGACAAGGTTCAAACTGAAGGTGTACTTCGTGAAGTCTTGGCCGTGTCGGTCGTTCCAGCATTGTCGGCTGCGGCTGTTGCAGTGCTGGTGTTGGCACGAATGCGTGGTTGGCTTTCGAACGGTGCTGTTGGCTGGGCGCTGGTGGCGATTGTCGGGTTTGAAATGCTGAGTTTTGTGATGCCTGTGCATACGATTGTTAAGCGAGAGCAACGGCTAACCGCAACACCAGCACATTTGGCGGTGTCTGAGTTGCTTGAACCAGGTGAACGACTTAGCGGCGAAGGTTGGACATTTTTTCCGGCTACCACCGGATTGTTCGATATTGATGACGCTCGTGGCCACCTGATGAAGTCGGAGGGCTACAATGAACTGTTTCGCGCTGAGGTTCCCGAAGCTCTTACGCTTGGTGTGGGTAAAGCCCTTCCGACTCGGCCTTATATTCCTTATGATGCTGATATTGCGTCGCCTGTGTGGGATGCCATGGCTGTGGGTGTTTGGGCGCAGTTCCCCCACAGTCAGCCTCCAGGTTCAATGATTGCAGGGAGGCCCGCGGTAGCGGGGCGTGATCCGGCTAGAGAAGAGCTGACCGCAAGTTTGTCTTCTCCGTCGGGTGGCTTGAGGGCAGTGGTATTGGAGGTGGTTGCAAATTCGACGGCGGAGGTTGAGGTTGTTGTAGAAACGGCTGGTTACGTCACAACTGAGAGACGTTATATCACCGCCACCGATCCTGTTGTACAGTCCTTCGCATTTCTTGGCGAAGACCTTCCGCCCAACACTCCTGTTTCGGTTCACGTCTCCTCACCGTCGCCGCAAGGGCAACTGCTTGTTGGAACTGACGACTCGGGTGCGGTGGCGGCAACAATGGTCGCTGGCGATGATGACTTGCGTCTGGCCCGAACTGGTGATGTTTTGTTGATTGAGCGTCCGAACGCTGCCTTTGTGCGGCTTGCAGATGCAGTTCGAGTTGAGGCGGATCCGCAAACTGCGGCAAGCGCGGTTGCGGCGCGTGCAGTTGGTGAGCGGTCTGCGGTTGTGGACGCTGGTTTGGGTTTACCTAGTTCACCAGCGCAGGACGCGGACCTTGACGTGGTGCGTGTTGCGATCGCTCGCGACCGCATCGAGGCTGTTGTGCGCAGCGACCGAGAAGCATTGGTGGTGATTTCGGTTTCCAATTATCCGGGTTGGTCCGCTGCGGTTGACGGTGAAAGCGCCGCTATCGTCACCGCGGATGCCGCTTTTATTGGAGTTGCAGTGCCTGAAGGTGAACACTTAGTCACTTTGACGTTCAGGCCCCGTCATCTGGACACTAGCCTGCTGCTGTTCGCGTTCGGGTTAGTGTGGGCGGTTGGTTTGCTGACTCTTAGCGGGCGTTTTGCGCGCTTGATCTTTGGGTAAACTTGCAACCTTGTCTAACCATCCACGTACCGAGGTTGATTCTTCCAAGGCAATCTATGCGGAAATAGAAACTGAGGCACGAAGACGCAAAGCCAACGATCCCGAACTGCTGCGTCTAGAACGTGAAATGCGCGCCGCTTGGGGTCAAGTTGCTGGTGCAACAAAAGATCAAAAGGGTCTACTCAATTATATTGAGCAATTGTCTTTCATCAACGCTGATCCCCCAACTGGCATGCGGCGCAGTACGCGCCATGTCAAGAAACTTGTGCGTAAACTCGTTCGTTGGTATTTTCAGCATCTAGTAGACCAGTTGAATGCCTTACTCCGTTTTCAGGGTCGTCTGCTGCGCGGTTTAGATAAACGGATTATGAAGCTGGAAAGTGATACATCTAGCGTATCTATGGCATCGGAATTGGTTCCTACAGTAGTGGATGCCGAACCTGCTTTGTGTGAGTTGCTGGTGAAAACTTTGCAACCGGTCAGTGGTCCGATCGCGGTCGTGTCTTGTGGGAATGCTTCACTTGTGGAAGCTTTGGATGGTGTCACGGTGCATGGTTTAGAGCGATCAACAGTCCTTTTAGATTCGGGTTTGCACGCGGGGCGCGCCCCAAATGTGAGCGCGACATTTGGACGCCTGAATGTATTGAATGATTCCGAGCTTGGTGCTGTAGTTTTCACTAGTGTTGTGGAGAAATACCAATTGGTTGACCTTCTGACTTTGCTCAACCAGGCTTTGCGCACAACTGCTGCAGGTGGAATGATCGTTGTCGCGGTGGCCGACCCCGCCAAGAGAACTGTGCCTGAAGATGAACTTTTGCGTGGTTGCGGACTTGCTCCGCAAACCTGGGCATACTTGTTTGAGAAGCACGGATGCGAGGTTGAGTTGTTGGAACTCAAAGGTTCAAGGGTGCAGTCTGTGGTTGTGGCGCGGTTATCGTGAACGGGCATCCGGTTGTTCATCAGTTCACGCCCGTGCTTATCGGTCGAGATGCGGTGGGGCACCACACGCTTCAGGTAGATCAGATTCTCCGCGAGTTGGGTGCTGATACAACGATTTATGCACAACATACGAAATCTGATTTGAAAAACCGCGTAAGGCGTTTTGAACTGCACCCGTCCGATCCTGCACCCGACTTGATCATTTATCAAGCAGCTACCGGCTCGCCGATCGTTGATTACTTGATGACTCGGTCTGAACCTATCGTGATCAACTACCACAATATGACCCCCGCTGAGTTTTTTTATCCTTATGAACCGCATATTGGTGCGGAACTAGATCACGGTCGTCAACAACTCGCGCGTCTGTGTCGTAAGGCAGATTTTGCGATTGCAGATTCGGATTTTAACGCTAATGAATTGCGTGCTTTGGGTCTCGACAGAGTGGGGGTCGTGCCGGTGCTTTTTGACGGTTCGGTGTTGCCCGCTGATAATGCTGCGGTGTCTGGGGTTGCTAGCAAGCAAACTCGCTCAAAAGTAACGGTGCTTTTTGTTGGTCGGATAGCTCCAAATAAACGTCACGAGGATTTGTTGGCATCGGTGGCAGTTTTGCGCCGTTGGGTAAATGACATTGAGTTGGTTCTCGTGGGTAGTTCGTCTAGCGAGTCGTACACCAGCGCGTTGCAAGAATTCGCGGCGCGGATCGGGATTGATGACATAGTGCGATTTATGGGTTCGGTGTCAGCGGAGGAACTGGTCGCTTGCTATCAGGCTGCTGACGTGTTTTTATGCTTGTCTGCACACGAGGGTTTTTGTGTGCCTTTGGTGGAGGCGATGGCTTGGGGTGTGCCGGTGATAGCTTTGGAAGCATCGGCTGTGCCGACAACTGCGGGAGATGCGGGTCTGCTGGTGAAGGACCCGTCCCCTACGTTGGTTGCAACGGCGATTGAACGAGTGCTAACAGATGAAGAGTTGGGTCAACAACTGATTGATCGTGGGTTGCGACGAGCGAAACAACTTTCTCCACCCATCACACGGCAACTCTTGCGGGACACGCTCGAACCGTTCGTTGCCGGTGACTACTCAAGACGATGACTTTATTCGCTATTTTGCAGCGCAGATAACTTTACGCAACCTCTTTTACGTCTGATGGGCGCAACAACGACTTGGGGCGGTTGAGGCGAACCACTAGATCGGCGAGTAGACCGACCGTTATCACCTGCAACACTGCAAAACCCAACAGTAATGTGTTTGCTGCCGGCCGCAAGTCTTTGTCTACTAAGTCGTAGCCGAGTTTCGCGACAAACACCGCACCGAGCGCGGAAGCGAACGGTACCGCGACACGCAGCGGATCATATGACAACATCATGTGGATCACTTGCAACCCGTAACGGCTAGTGTCTCTAAACCAATGAAACTTAGAATGACCGGCACGCGCGCTATAACCAATTGGAACATAACGGACTTCATACCCGTTCATCAAAAACGCCATCGTAATCGTGGTGACACAAGAAAAACCACTCGGTAACTCAGGGGTGAACTGCAAACCCAAGTCACGCCGAAATGCGCGGAACCCAGAGTTGAGATCGGGGATCTTGGTTCGTGTGAGGTAGCAGGCAAGTCGCCGAATCGCCCACTTTGCAGGAATTCTCAAGGCTTTGAGTCGGCCTTGTTCAGTGGTTCGGGCACCCACGATGTGGTCACCATCGCCGAGTTCTGTCACCAACTCGCTGATCTTGTCGTTGGGGTAGGTCATGTCGGCATCTGACCAGACAACGATGCGCCCTCGTGCCGCTTCGGTACCAATGCGCCGCGCAGTCCCCGCACCGCGATTGCGGCTTGTGGTTAGCAGGCGGACTTTAGCAAAACTGCGAGCGATTGCGGTGGATTCGTCAGTGGAGCCATCATTCACCACAACGATCTCCCAAGAGTACGGTGAGCGCTCCATCGAGTCGGTGATGCGCTCTAGTTCTCTAGCCAGATGCCCCGCTTCGTTGTATACGGGCAGCACGATGCTGACATCAAGGTTCGCTTCTGTAGGCACGGTTTGAGCCTAGTGGCCGAGCCAAACAGACGCGCGAGTTGTGGATGTACACCAAGATTCGTCCGGCGAGAAATCCACAGGCAGGTGTCAACTGTCGATCAGCCAGGCGAGGACAGCCGTGGGCACCGCCACAAGTTGGGGATCGTCAAGGTTCACCTCCGTCCGGGTGGCGACAATGCCCCTCCACGGCGATGCCTTGATGGTGCGACCGGCAGTGCCGCGCCAACCGCCGTCGACATATTTCGACTCGATGGCCACATCCCCAAGATCGCGGCCCACAAAATCGATCTCGCGATTGGTTTGATTCCGATGGTAGAGGAGCCGCCCGAAGTCTACATAGCTGCTGGGACGGAGCCGTTCAATGCTGCGCAGAAGAGCCATCCCCAACTGCTGCTCGGACAGGCGGGTGAAGTCCGCGCCCCCATCGCCAGTGAGCAGTGTGTATGCAGGATCACAGAAATAGGTCTTGAACTGGGCCCGGGGCTTCGGAGTCAAGCGCTCGCCATCGGCTTGGTGTGCGGGCCAAACCACCAGTGCCTCCCTGAGGTCGCCGAGGCGTTCCGAAGCCGTGCGGGGGGCGACGTTGATGTCACGGGCTATCCGCGAATG
>JAHQYM010000092.1 GCA_024421095.1 Acidimicrobiia bacterium | reverse complement strand
CTTCTGGAACGATCGTGACGGTGGCTGCTGACGGTGGCTGGAAATATTTGTCGTTAGGTGCTTGGACTGACGACATAGATGATGTGGTTGAGCGAGCCAAACGGGTCATTTATTTCTGAAGCTCATACACCGGCCCGCTAATGAATGACCACTACTTGAGCGGTGCGGGTAAGCGTTATTTGGTTTAGGTTGCCTAGCGCTGGTGCCATCACCAACTCAACGTCGAGTTGCAAACTTACCGTGATGTTCAACCCGTCGATTCCGACGTTGACGATGCGTGCTTGGGGAAGTGGGCCCCGTGCTATGGCTGCGGCCACAATCTGGCGTGCTTTCGTTTGGTTCAGTTCCACGGTTCCGTTGGTTCTTAAGACTTGCTCATCAAGCGCTGCTAAGGAGTCGTTGGCAGCCGAAGCGGCCACGGCTTGGAGTTCCCTACCACGAACGGTGGTGTAACCGACATCAATCACCATTGCACCCAGCACGATCATTGCCAGTAGTGCGGCCGGAAAGAGTAACAAGATGGTGCCCCGATCGTGGCGGCATCTTTGCCGATGCCGATGCCGACGCTGACGGGTAGTGCTTGGCGTGTGTGTCAACATTGAGCGGCACCAACTAGACGATTGCGAAATGGGTCAACCACTTCTGTGAACGAAGATTCAACCGTTTGTGCGTTGCCGAACCCATTGAGGAAGGGAATAGCAATCGCGGGGACTTGGTAAGAAACCGTGACCGTCACCCGCGCACAGCGCGCAAAGCGTGGCGACACCGTAAGGCGAATCGAAGCTCTGGTGTTGCTGCGGCCATAGGCGCGTAAGGTTGCGTTGGCGCTGTCTGTGGCCGCGGCGCGAGCACTGCTTTCGTTGTCAGACTCGCTGTAGCTGCGCGCCGCGTGTTGTGCTGCTGTGCTAACCGCTAGTTTGGTGTCGATAACGCCCCAGGCGTTGACGAACAACAAGGTCACGCCCACGAACAACAAGAAACCAAAGGGGAGAACCTCAAAGCCACCGATCACGCCGGCGTCGCCACGCAAGCGAAACATCGGCCCGGCGTTAGCGTTGGTGTTCATCTTTTGGCTTCGCTTCTGATCTCAATGGTGCGGTCGAGGTTGCCGAGCGAAGCCAACCCCAGCAAACGGCGTGGCAGAACGGAAGGGTGCTTGGCAATGACCCTCACGGTCACCGTGTGGGGATGGTTGCATGTCCACTGCAATCGGGCGTGTCTGGCGCTGCCGTAATCACCAAGTGCGAGAACGAACGCTGCTTCGGCGGCAGGCACTGCGGCGCACCGGTCGCTAGCCGCGTCAATGCTGGCTACTTGGCGTGCAGCATCATAGGCCGCTGCGGTAACCAGTGATGTGGCGTAGAGATTAAACAGAATCTGCACTGCCGCGAGCATCATCAACAGAAAAACCAAGAGTGCCGCGCTGGTGCCGATCAAACCAGCGCCGCACTCTCGATCTTGGGGTTCGTTAGGCATTGCTTAGTCAGCCAACGGTGTCGTCGCTACTTGCCGATTTTGTTGACTTCTGTTTTGATGTTGGTTTCGGCACCTTTCCAGATGGTGTTGAAGCCGACCCACATCAAACCGCCCAAAAAGGCGATGATCAAAACCGCGATGGCGGTGCTAATCACACCCTCGCCGCGATCACCGACTAGCCGGCCAGTTCTTTTGTTGGCGTAACTAACTAGCATCTGCAGTTGGATCCATGCCAATTCATACATGGTCATAGTAATTGTTCCTTTTCTGGAGCCCCATTTTGAGGCAGTTGGATTGCAAGGGAGACCGGGCCAAATATTGAAGCGGGTTGGTCACAAATCCCGCAGCGACACAATTAGGGGGAGGAAAAAAGTGTGAGTGCATCCAAAAACGGAATGCCCATTAGCAACAGACCAGGCAACAAAGTTGCCACCGTCACTGGTATCCAAACCTGCTGTGTGCGTTTCTCGATCTCCTCGATCAACTCACGTTGGTTTTCGCGGCGAATAGAGCGTGCTTCCTCAGAAATCAAATGCCCTAAGTCGGCTGCTTCGCGGTTCAAAGCCAAGATTGACACCAAGCGTTCAAGAGCGTCAAGCGCGGCGAGATCGCTCCATTCCCCCAGAGCTTCCGTTTCCGATAAACCCTGGCGTATGCGTTGCATCACCCGTTCCAAATCCGCGGAACAGTTGCCGCTACCACGATGCGCCACCCGTTGCAAAGAGGCACTCAAAGACCAACCCGCAGACGTTAACATCCCGAGTTGTTCTGCCACCACAGGCAGTTCCAGAAATAGCCGTCGCTGCCAGGCCGCAGAGGCTTTGATCACCTGCTGCTCAAGGATCAAGATGACCAGAATAGGCGTACCCAAAACCAACGGGATAGCCACGATCACTGGCAACCGCAGCGCCACCGCACCAAGCACTCCGAGCATGAACATAGCGCAAGCCCAACCAACTTGGCGAACCCTGAAAGTGCTCGCATCGAGCGGCGAATGAATGCGCCGTAGTCGAATGCCGAGTTCTTCGCTGACCCCAAAAACTCGGGCGATGCGTTCACCCACCAACTGCGAAAGAGGGGCCACGACCTCACCAAAGGAAGCCACCGAAAAGACTCCATCACGCTTCAGCACCGCGAACCCAGGAGCATAAGGTGCCAAACGATCGGTCAGCTTAGGACGCTTGAACCAACGATGTTCAGACAACAACAAAACCAACCCCACAAAAAACAACAAAGCCACCGCAACGACCTCACGCATGGTCAGCCTTTAAACACTCGCTGTTGTTCGGGTAGACGCATCACCCGGCCAGCCCAGACCCAGCAACCTATGATCATGGCGATGGCGATAAGCACTAGGAGTTGCCCGCTGCTGCTGCGGTAGGCATCGCGGCCGTTGCCGATCGACATTCCGGCAAGCGTCATTCCCGCCGGTACCAAAAAGACGAACATGCGCGCGAAGCGGGCACCTGCTTGCCGGCTGTGAGCGTCTTTGCGTCCTTGCACATCTGTCTGGCGATCTTCGGCTAGAGCTTCAAGGTGCCTATCAAGATCGGCACCGCCTAGTTCGTGCGCGCTGAGTAGCGTCTCACAAGCCATATCAGCAGTTGGGTCAGCGAGATGATATTTCAAGACACTGATAGTGCGAACCAAGTCGGTAGTAAGCAACCATTCACGATGCGCCGCTTCAAAACCAGCCCTTAGTTCATTAGGCGCACGGCGACCGACCTCAAATAACGCCTGCGGAATCGAACGCCCCAACGAAGCCGTTTGCAATCGGATTTCCTCAATCATGCGCGGCCAAGCCTCTTGAGCTCGCTGCCGGCGATTATGGCGCCGCACGCGATAGGAAGCGACCGGGAATGAAGCCGCGAATGAACCGACTGCAAGCGCTGGAAACAGTCCCCCGAATACCGCAAAAGCCAGAAAACCCCCGCCAAGAAACAGCATCACCACCACGCCAAAAAACTCCCGTTTGTTGATCCCACCCAACCCAGCTTGCTGTAGCCACACATCAATATCGATCTTGCGCGTACTTTGCTGCGAACTCGAAGACTGGATGCGCGGGCCGAACCCTAAACCTCGCCAGCCAAGAAGCAACGCCGAATAGGCATAAAACACGCCAGTACCGGCCGCCACTGCCAACAGCAACGGAATCATCTCGGCTCTCCGCCGGGATCAAGGATGCTGCGAATGTCTAAACCTGCGGCACCGAACGCTTGGTTGAGTCGACTTGGCACCAGCCCCGACCAACGCAGTTCAGCGTCAAGAGACTCACGGACGAACACCTCAGTTGCTGTGAATGCCGCGCTGTCGCTTGCCACGCTCAACTCCTCAACAGCGATGATTGAGCCAATGCGTGGCCCTTGGCGAGTGCGCACACAATGCACAACTACGTCAATGGCTTCACTAACTAGACTGTTGAGAGCGCTCATTGGTAGTTCGTTGCTGGTATCAGCTAGTTGGCAAATGAAGCGCAAACGGGTGAGTGCTTGGCGTGCCGAGCCCGCATGGATCGTGGTGTAGCCTTTCACTCCCGAAGAAAGCGTCAGTAGGAGTGGTAGCGCTTCGCGGTCACGAACTTCACCAACGATGGCCACATCAGGAGCCATGCGCAAAAAACCGGCAACCAAGCGGCGCAGGTCAACCGCTGGGCGGTCGGCTCGAGCGGCACGCGTTTGCATGCTAGCTACGTTGGGCAAGGGGATATCGGCTTCAAAAACTTCTTCGGCTACCACCACCCGCAAAGTCGGGTCGAGGGCTGCGACACAACAGTTCAGCATGGTGGTTTTGCCCGCCCCGGGAGCACCCGCAAACACCATCGTTTGGCGCGCTGTGACGCATCCACGCAGGAACTTAGCCACCGCATTGGTAAGCATTTCACGCTCAACGAGTTCATCTAAGTTACGAAACGTTATGCCCGTGAATTTGCGCACGTTAACCATTGTGTGGCCGCCGCGGGCTACGTCACCATGCACGATGTGCAGACGCGCACCACTGTCGAGTTGTGCGTCTTGGAGCCCTTCGCTGGGGTCGAGTTTGCGATGGGCGCTCGAAGCATCGTCGAGCACTTTGGTGAGCGTCCGAATCACGTGTTCGTCGTTGTGGAACACTTCATCGTGGTAGCCGCTAGTGCCGAGGTGTCGCTTGACAAAGATCGCATCCGGGGCGTTGATCATGATCTCCCACACATCGTCATCAGCGAGGAGCGGTGCTAGCGGACCGTAACCGGTGAGGTTGCGCAGGGCGCGTTCTGAAACGATTTCCGGGTAACTCAGCGGGTAAGGGCGAATACCACGCCGATGGTCGTTGTTCCAGTGGCGTATTTCTTCTGCAATCAAGACGGAGAGGGCTTCAGTGCTTTGCACGGCATCTAAATCCAGCGCCTCGTTTTTGGCGCGTTCCTGCACGCGCATCTCGATCTCGGCGAGAGGTGTCGGTTCTTCGGTGACGGTCACTTGGCGTTCACTAGCTCGGATCGTTGTAGTGCCCAAGTGACCCTGGCACGACCGGAACAGCTTCCAGCATTGGAACTAGCTCTGGGCTTTGCTGAGGGCGACTGAGGGCAACAAGTCGATTGTTGATTTGGCGGTGCAAACTTTTGGCGGCAGCGGTCGGCAAACGGACCCCGTCGCGCAGTGCTTCTTCTATGTCGGTTCGCTCGCTGAAAAACACTGGGTCGCCGATGCTTAGCGTTTCGTTGTGGCGCGCCAACAAAGTGGCCAATGCATCTGCAGCATCGGCCTGGCGGCGCGGGTTGCGGGTGCTGCGGTTGAAGACCGCAACGATCCGGTCGGAGTTGACGTTTAGAGCGATCAACTCTCGAACTGTGCGAGTTAATGAGTGAATGCCTTTAGTGGTTGCCACGCCCACGACAACAACTAGGTCAGCGCCCATTGCAACGGTTCGGGCCATGTGGTTGCGGTCTTCAACGTCTTGTGATCCGGTGTCTCGCTCACCCTCAAAATCGTTGTTGATGTCGGCGACCACTAGCCGATAGGAACGCAGCATTCCCTGAAGGGACGTTTCAAAGGATCGGGGACGTATAGCAGTCCAGTCGCGATGGCGGCGCAGTCCCAGCAGCAGGTGATAGCCGCGCCCCACGGCTTCAAACACAAGCGAGCGCATCTGCTCCATGGAAACCCTACCCACACGATGTGCGTCAACGAACTCTTGCAGCCCTGGGATGACCTCTCGGGCATCATGGAGCATCCCTTGTTCGGCGTTGAGCGCTAGGTCGGCGAGCAAGACCATGGATTGGTTGCTTGGTTCGCTCGCGAAGGATTGTGATACCGCCATTGCCACAACGGATGTACCAGCACCGCCGGGGCCGGTAACGGCGATGAGTTGGCCACGCCAAGTGGGTTCATAGTGGACCATTGGGTCGCCGACCACTGCCGTCACTGTGGCGATGGGTGGCGCGTGTTCGTTTAGGGCACTGAGAAGTTCAGAGCGTTCAAACTCTTCAGGTAACTTTGTGGCCACACCAAGTTCGTGCCATTCTCGTGCAACGTTGGAACCCACAACAATGACCGAGGCTCCAGCGATATGTGCTTGGTCAATGAGGTCTCGGTCGAGTCCGGCAACGTCTGCGCCTATCAATAACGCTGAATAGGGTCTCCCGCCGTTTAGACGAGCAAGCACTTCGTCCCTTGATACGCATTTGATGAAGTCAACTGGGATTGCTGCTGCTGTAGACCAGCGAGCCAGTCTGCTAAACCAGGCGACTCTTGGGTGGGCAAGGCCGAGCACGACCCAACGGTCATCGGTCATTAGTTGTCTCTCCATTCTCGGCGGGAATTATTTCTCCGCTTGGGTTTGTTGTTGCGATTGGGGCTGTTGCGATTGGGGCTGTTGCGATTTGGGCTGTTGCGACCGGGGGAGTTTGGTAATGGTCGGGGAAGTTGGCTCCACTGACGCGGGTGGAGAGCACCACGCTGAGGTCCAAGAACGACAGGTGAGCACCGCGCAACACCTCAGAGGCATCGTTCAAAGCTAGGGTGAGGCGGCCGCTTGAGTTCGAGCCGATGCTTTCGCCTTGAGTTTCGAAGCCCAAAACTAAAGCGTCTTGTAAAGCAATCCATGTGGTGGGTTGATCTGCGCCGCTCGAGTCATAGGCAAGAATCGTGACCCGATCTCCCCGTGTAAGACCTTGTGGCGTGCGGTTTAGCGGAACCGGTAGCGTGAGTTCGTGGGTGTTCGCGGTGTTGCTATCACCTAGTTCGATCGCTAGCCGCAAATCGGGTTTTAGCAACAAAGCACCAGCGTGCAAGAATCGCAAGGCGGTGGCACCGTCCAAACCTCCCAGTGTCGTTGCGGCTTGCTCTCCGTTTGCTGCGAAAGCCAGGTTTGCTAACTCTGGGGTCAAAGTCAACGGCTCTAGGGCTAGGTCTGCACTCGTGATCGAAGCTCCACTGCTGACATCTTTGCTTAGCACGACGTATTGATTCTTGGGGCCGCTGTCGTCACGGTTGGCGAACGCGAATGCTCCGACCACGGCCACGGTAATCAACAGCGCACCAACGAGAGCACGCCCGTTTGGCAGGCTGCGCCGAGCCTCGATGGCTCGTCTTGTAGCGCCACGCTTTTTAGCGTCTGTAGTAGAGACCGCTGGGTCTACCATCTTCGTTTTCTCCTCCGCCTTGATGCCCACAAAGTGCAGACATTCGCCAAGCCAATCAACTTAGTTCCGCTCGTGATCAACTTGTCGTGTGACCATAGCGGAAGAATTCCGAGATGCAAAACTTTTTTCGCTTATTTGACAAAGTTCGATGGCAACGCCTTAAATCCCCTGTAAATTGTGAGGAGTCATTAGTGCAGCTTATGAATGGAGGGCCTATGCCCGAACAACCAACAGACAATGTGGATTGGCTATCTACGCCAGCAGCAGCGAAACGCTTAGGTATAACGCCGCGAACTTTGTATCGGTTCATAGACGAGGGCCATGTGACGGCCTACAAGTTTGGTCGTGTGATCCGATTGAAGAAGGACGATGTTGATGTGTTCATTGAAGAATGTCGGGTAACGCCCGGCACTATGAAGCATCTCTATCCAACACCATAGTTTGGAATGCGCCCGCTTTGAGCGGGTGAGGAGAATCGAACTCCCATCATCAGCATGGAAGGCTGAGGTTCTGACCATTGAACTACACCCGCGCCCAAACTAGGCTAGCCGCTTCGTGGGGTAAACCAACCCTCACAAACCCCAGTAAAGAATTAAAAGGTGGATGACCCCCCAGAGCGCGATTGCGTACTGGCAATCAATGATGGTGGGATGCCGCACGAATTTCACGGGGTGGGGTGTTAACATCCCCAGAGTGCAGAGTTCGTTGAGCGGCAGGGGAGAGGGTCTCGCTACCGAGATTGCGGGTAAGCGTGTTCGGCTGCCGGGAGAAACCACGATAGTGCTGGTTGACCAGTGCTTCTCAAGCGCCGACCGGCTCGATCTGTTCGTCACCGAGGTTGGAGGCCCAGATAATGGCGGCTCGTTTCGCAAGGTCTCACTGACTCGGGAACAGTTCCCGGATCTGGAGATCATCGCCGCCGACGGAGGCGCGCCCGCAGAGGCGGTGCTGGCGGGTTTGTGGACGGAGTGGATGTTGGACGCGGCACGCGCGGCTGCCTCCACGGTGTTGGTGTCCACCTCACTGCGGCCCTACCCGCATCAGATGGACGCGGTGTACGGGCGGATGTTGCCCCAACCGCTGCTGCGGTTTCTGTTGGCCGACGAGCCGGGCACGGGCAAGACCATGATGTCGGGGTTGTGGCTGCGGGAGGCTCAGCGTCTCGGACTGGTGAAGCGGGCGCTGGTTGTCTGTCCGGCGCACCTGGTCGGCAAATGGCAGGCGGACTTCGAGCGATTCCTCGGTGGCGGGCTGCGTGAAGTGACCGCCGAGACGGTTCGCTTGGACGGGCTGTCCACCGCCAGTACCAACACCTGGG
>JAHQYM010000091.1 GCA_024421095.1 Acidimicrobiia bacterium | reverse complement strand
AAGAGCAGTTGGCGGTTCTGGCCGCGGCGCTGCCGGTGGGCCGAGTCGTCGAGACGGGGCGGAGGCGGGCATTGCATCCCGACCTCGCCGAGGTCGTGAGGCGCGCTGAGGGGCCGTCGGTGCATTGCTGGGAGCGCCGACCCGACCATGCCGACACCTTCCGTGTCGCACGCTGTAGGCTGCTTTTGGGTGTTCCAGTCAGGGGTTAGGTCTCCCCCGACAACACCTGCCATACAGTTTGATAGCCGGAACCAGACAAGTGGGAATCTGCTGGACGAGCACGATCCCAGTCTGCCGACGTGAGACTCTTGAGGAAGTCGCGAGCGTGCGTTACGGAAGGTTTGTTCGCATCGTGGTCGGCCACTTCGCAATACATTGAGCCGAGAAGCTCTGCTGCTGTTCGTGGGACTGCATTCATCCTCATAAGGACCGCCTCTTCTGAGTTAACGCCATGGTAGATCATTGCGGGAAGTATGCGCATACGACGTCGCTCGGTTTCTGACAGCGAGTCAACATCAATCCCCGACAACTGCCGAAGCGCAGCCACACCCCATGTACCATTGTTTACGATGGCGCGATAGATGGCTTTACACGTGTCAGTGAGTGCATTAGTCCCTCCTACGTCTCCCTCCTTAACGAAGTACTCTTTGGTGATGTCACTAATTGGTTTTCCGTTCACCCAGTCTCGCGTTATGTTCGATAAACGGGTGTGGTCAAATCCGTTACCGCCGATTGCCTTGAGTTGATCTTGCAACTGAGGCAGATTTAGCATGATGCCATATAGACCAGCCATTTTGCCAGCATCCGCAAAAAGACTTTCAGGCATCCAATCACTTGTCGTCAATCTATCTTCAAGGTTTCTCATTGCAAAGATAGCTTTCTGCACAGTTTCAGGCGAAAATCCTGTCGCGTCCGCCAGTTCGGCAGTACCAGGTGGCATGTTTGCAAGCTTCCGGGCATAGTTTCGCGTAGCATCCAGCAAAGCATCTGCTTTCTGTCGAGTGCTCGGGTCGTTGCGAAGCGTCGTGTATCCATACGTGTTGCGCAAGAGTTGTTCCGAGTTGGAGAGTACGGTGTCCAGATCCTTCTTTTCAGCCGACAGGTGTGCAATATAGCATCGGAAGTCATCCCATTGGTCTTGCCAAAGGATGCCGGATAGATCAGCAAGTTCTCCGGTTGTTGCCAGATCATCTAGCAGCGTGACAAGTCGTGATACAAGGGTTCCGGTGCTCTTACTCACGAATTCAATTGCAGACTCTCGGTCCGTGCCTTCGGCAAGTCCAACAACGCCTACGCTATCGTGGCCGATTCGTCCCGCCCTTCCTGCTAGGTTCCAGAACTCGCGGGGGGACATCGCAACTGAGTGTGCTTTGTGAGGCACAAATCTTGATGCTAAGAAGATAGACGACACTGGAAAATTTAATCCTTGAGCTATGGTTGAAGTGGCACACATGACCCTAAGTTGTCCTGATTCAGCGAGCCA
Source organism: Acidimicrobiia bacterium (assembly GCA_024421095.1). GTDB lineage: Bacteria > Actinomycetota > Acidimicrobiia > Acidimicrobiales > Aldehydirespiratoraceae > VXYK01. Next base: position 6,956 of record JAHQYM010000091.1, on the reverse strand, counting down.
TTCCATTAGGGATCGAACGTCGTCCGACAGTCCTGCATGGTGGACACCGACACCTTTTTCCAACATTTCAACTAACTCGAAATTCGGATCGATCTCTGAACGGAGAAAGTCCTGCACGAGACGAACATCATCGGGTGCGGATTGCGTGATCGGCGACACTTCTGCAGCTTTGCGTGCCATTTTCCAAACAGTGCCGATATTGTTGGCGACGGCGATGCTCGTCCCCCGAGAGGACATGACCGAACTGATAGCAGCTGTCTGTAGGCCCACCCCCTTTTGTCCATCCTTGCTTACAACCTGACTGCGAGGAACATTGAGTGGTTTAACTTCACCAACACGATGTGTGCCTTTCAGCGGCATTGTTTTTGGTGTCGTGGTTAACGTTTCGTATGCGAGATGCCAACCAGCCCGTTCGCTTTCGTCGGCTACCGCGCGAAACAAGCCGATTATTCGTTCGTTGGGTTTCCACGGTGTTGTCGAAAGGCTTATCGACTGGCCTGCGCTCGCATCTCGCGCAAGCCAACGGGCGACCGACTCGGAATCATCCACGTATGGCATCAGCAACAAAAAGGCCACCTTGGGACAATCCTGTTTAAACGTAGCCAGAAGAAACTCAATACGTAAACCACGGGTAGCGTCGGCTAGGTTGTGCGCTTCATCCATGACTACTAATGCCAGAGGGCGGCTGACGAGCCCGTTCCGTATCACTAGTGATAGCTTCTCAGGTGTAGAAATGAGAACGTCAAAAGACCTCTCTGTGTCAGAAAGAAGAGCCTCCTCAAAGGCATCCACTTCGACTGCGCCGGTAAGTTGTTCAACGCGTAGGTTGATCGGGCTAAAGTCTTGACGCAACCGTCGCGTAACTTGGGCACATAGGGCGCGTGTCGGAGCTACGTATGCCACCCAAGCTTGGTCGGCGCTGAATTGATTAATTGCTTGAAGGATTCGGAATTGGGCCAAGAGTGTCTTGCCGCCTGATGTCGGCAGGTCGATGACGATGGCTGTTTTCGCCTGGTCCAGCAGTCCTTGTTCAAGTAGAGCTGCTCGTTGGGGAGGGAGCAATTCGAACATCGCATGATTTTCACGATGTGTTAGCTCACGAACAAATTCAGATGTTTTGGAGTTGACGGTTCTCGTCGCCCACCAAAGTGAATTTGTAACCATCATTTGGCTAGAGGCGTGCAGCCACCGCGGAATCACCTCCATTTGAGGATCAAGCGCATTTGATGCTGCTTGAATCGATGATTCGAAGTGTTTGTCGAGCAATTCGAGGGAATCTGCAGGTCGCCCGTCAAGCATATAGAGCGCTACGATTTCGGTCGCCTTGGCCCAATGGTATAGAGCCGTTAGACGAAAGGCTAACGCACGATTACTTGCTTGATCTCCGTTCTCGAATGACGGAGCTTCCATCCGTTGCTGATCGCTTCGTAAACCAGCAATTGTGTCTCTGATACGGTCTAAGTCATCCCAGCCATCCTTTCTAAATAGGCGGACCCAGCAGTCAAACAATCGATAACGTAACCGTCGATCCCAAGGAGCATCTGCGGAGCTAGGAACTCTGAGTGCGATCTTGTGTTCTTGGTACCAACGTCGCAGATCGGACCAGCGGTCTCCACAATAAGCTAGGGTCGATAGCTGCAGGATGTGCAATATACGAGCTAGGTCTTGGTCGGGAACTTCCTGAAGTCGCCGGATTTCAAAAGCGTGTGATGCTGCGAATAACACATTATCTCTGGTATCCTCTTGCCCTCCCTCCGCCTGAATGAACTCTCCAAGGCTCTCTATAGCGATCAGCTCGTACGCCAAGAGGACACGCTCAAGTAAGCGATCAGCACCTACATGATTCTGAAAGTTGAATGTAATCTGGTTGCCCACGGTTTGGGAAGCTAAGCGTTGGTGGAGTATTTGGTGTGCGAGTTCCAAGTCACTCTTACCGATCGTCTGTAATGCCCAGTGTGAAAGTAGTGGGTTAGCTAGCGGCACCTCAGAATTCATTGTTAGCACTCCTTGAGATAACTCTAGTCTTGACACTGCTCAGAGAATCTGTAGGAAGATAGATTGCGATTAGTTTGAGTCGGGTCCGCGTGGTAGCTGTTTGGATGAACTTTCTACCAAGTCCATGTAAATCCTTAGAATTTGATTCGACATCGCGAATTAGTAAACCATAAATGCTGATATCAGTTGGATCACTAATATATCGTTTGGCCGCGCTCTGATATTGTTTCATCCAAGGCGATGAAGCAGATTTAAAGAGGAGATACCGTACAAGTTTGTCTCGGATTGATTGGTCGTCCCGAAGAGCCTTGAGTTGACTGATGCGGCCGTCATCACCATGCATGACACGAGGGGGATAACGCCTCTCGCTTGATGTCTTGGTCTCACCAAAAGCGAAACAATAACCTGCTTCATCACCGGTGAACCCTGCGAGATCAGCCCCAGGTAGGCTTGAACCCGCCTTGCGGTTGTCCCGACCGGTTGGCCATGGAAATAGGCATCGTTGGTGTTCCTGCAGATAGACTAGTGACAACATCTCACCCACTCTCCAGTTCGTGAGTTCCTCACGACTCGCGAGGATTCGGCGCACTCCGGTGGCTTCGAATTCTGTTTCAGCGAGTCCATCTAGCGTTGATTCGATATCATCAATCCTGTTTGGATCTGATAAGACATCACCTAGGAGACCAGATAAAGCAGCATCGAGGTCTTTGTTGGTCCAGACTATTTCGAAGGCAGAGTGATGAACGGATGCATTCGAGTAGACGCGATTACCCTCCGCTACGCTCATCACAATAGGCAATTGTTGTCATCGGATACGAAAGCATCAGTCGCTAGGATTTCAATTCCGAGCAGACCTCGGCGAAGCGTGCGATGGCATGAGGATTGGTAACGCGACTTGGGTGGAACTTCCCGGTAGACGCGCTCCCCGGCGGAACCGACGCGATATTCCTCAAATGTTTCGGAGACGCACAAGAAGCACTCTTGGGGGACCAGACGGCGCATGGGATTCTTGTCCGGGCCGGGCTCGGCAGGAGCCTTTGTAAGCAATTTTTCTGGCATCCACCTGTCCTAACGTTCGCGCCAACACGCCCCGAACAACCATACGGGGTTGCGTCGGATTTCACGCGGCGCGTTCTGAGTTGTTTGCACAACATAAGACTAAAACATTGGGTGGTCAGGCTCAACCTTTTTAGGGTTGCGCTGTGGCGTGGATGGTGTTACTGTGTGTCCAACGATTTTTTGGTCTGCGAAACTGACCCTTATTGAAAGGAATAAGCATTTATGTCTGTCACCCGTCAAAAGAAAACCCTGAGGCGGCAACCACCGATTCTGCCAGTCAACGCGACACCAAAAATTGTCTCAAACCGTGTTGAGGCCACCACAGGAACAACATCCCCCCCCCCCCCCCAGTTTGTAGTTGACTCGTTCACGCGGCGTAACAGATGCCGGTCGGTGTTGTTGGGGTGTTTTGCGGTTGTTGCGTTGCTGGCAACGGCTTCGCCGGCGGGGGCGGTGGCCGGGTACGGCGACGTCGCCGACGGCCAGTATTACACCGAACCGGTGCAATGGTCAGTCGACAATAACATCACAGGTATCGACGGGAACTGTTTTTCGCCGGACGCGGTCGTCACCCGCGGTGAAGCCTCGGTTTATATGTGGAACATGCAAAACCAGCCAACCGCACCAGCTCACAGATTCGAAGATGTCACCGTCGAAAACCAGAACGCGGCAGTTTCGTGGATGTCTCACACCGAAATCACTACCGGCACGTCAGCAACAACGTTCGCGCCCGACACGGCACTGACCCGCGCGCATCTCGTGACGTTCCTGTGGCGTTTGGCTGACAAACCACCGGCACCAACCCACCCGTTCGAAGACGTGCAAGCAGAATGGCAGCAAAGCAGCGTCGCTTGGGCTGCTCACCGCGAAATCACCACCGGCACAACATCAACGACGTTCGCACCCGACACAACGTTGACCCGCGCGCATCTCGTCACGTTCTTATACCGATACCAAAACAAACCCAACGTCACCATCAACCCAACCTCCCCACAATGCGACACCAACCCCACCTTCAAAACCGTCTCCGCTGGCGGCGACCATTCGTGTGGGGTTATGACTGACAGCACCGTCACCTGCTGGGGATCCAACGGGTCTGGGCAGTCCGACGCGCCTGACGGTGGATTCACATCCGTTTCTGCCGGCGGCAGGCATTCGTGTGGGGTTAAGACTGACAACACCGTCACCTGCTGGGGACGCAACTCGTTTCCGCGGGCCGACGCGCCTGACGGTGGATTCAAATCCGTTTCCGCCGGCCGCGAGCATTCGTGTGGGGTTATGACTGACAGCACCGTCACCTGCTGGGGATCCATCTGGTCTGGGCAGCCCGACGCGCCTGACGGTGGATTCACATCCGTTTCTGCTGGCGGCGGGCATTCGTGTGGGGTTATGACTGACAGCACCGTCACCTGCTGGGGACGCAACGGGACTGGGCAGGCCGACGCGCCTGACGGTGGATTCAAAACCGTCTCCGCCGGCGGCAGCCATTCGTGTGGGGTTATGACTGACAGCACCGTCACCTGCTGGGGCTACAACGGGTTTGGGGAGGCCGATGCGCCTGCTGGTGTGTTCAAATCCGTTTCCGCCGGCATCAGTTATTCGTGTGGGGTTATGACTGACAGCACCGTCACCTGCTGGGGATCCAACGGGTCTGGGCAGGCCGACGCGCCTGCTGGTGCGTTCAAATCCGTTTCCGCTGGCAACGAGCATTCGTGTGGGGTCAAGACTGACAACACCGTCACCTGCTGGGGACGCAACTCGTTTCCGCGGGCCGACGCGCCTGCTGGTGCGTTCAAGTCCGTTTCCGCCGGCCGCGAGCATTCGTGTGGGGTTAAGGCTGACAGCACCGTCACCTGCTGGGGATGGAACGATTCTGGGCGGGCCGACGCGCCTGACGGTGGATTCGAAACCGTCTCCGTCGGCCGCGACCATTCGTGTGGGGTCAAGACTGACAACACCGTCACCTGCTGGGGATTGAACAATTTTGGGCGGGCCGACGCGCCTGACGGTGGATTCGAAACCGTCTCCGCTGGCGGCGGGCATTCGTGTGGGGTCAAGACTGACAACACCGTCACCTGCTGGGGATTGAACGAGGATGGGCAGGCCGACGCGCCCGAAGGTGGATTCGAAACCGTCTCCGCTGGCGGCGGGCATTCGTGTGGGGTCAAGACTGACAACACCGTCACCTGCTGGGGATTGAACGAAGATGGGCAGGCCGACGCGCCCGAAGGTGGATTCGAAACCGTCTCCGCTGGCGGCGGGCATTCGTGTGGGGTCAAGACTGACAACACCGTCACCTGCTGGGGCAGCAACTGGGCCGATGTGCCTGCTGGTGTGTTCAAATTCGTTTCCGCCGGCAACAGTCATTCGTGTGGGGTTATGACTGACAGCACCGTCGCCTGCTGGGGCTACTACGTAGATGGGGAGGCCGATGTGCGCAAAGGTGGATTCAAATCCGTTTCCGCCGGCTATCTTCATTCGTGTGGGGTTAAGACTGACAACACCGTCGCCTGCTGGGACAACGACTGGGTCGATGCGCCTGCTGGTGCGTTCACGACCGTTTCCGCCGGCCTCGACCGTTCGTGTGGGGTCAAAACTGACAACGCCGTCACCTGCGGGGTTTTTCGGTGAGGTCGTAGGTGTGGGTGTCTGCCGGCTTGGTCTGTGCGTCGCTGAGCTTGTTGAGCGTTGGTGTTTGTTGGTTGGGTTGTGGAGCCTGAGACGCTGGCGTTGGTCGACGCGGTTTGTGTGGTGTTTGCCGCTGTTGGTGGTTGCCGGTTGCGGTTGGTCTGCTATCGGCTTGTCTCTCAAAACATGGTCCCCGACACCAACGGTCGTGCAAGCGGTTCGGGGGGTATCTGCAACGCCTCAGGTCGGGTTGTGGGGGCTCCGGTGGGGTGGTTTGCGAGCGCGGGGCTTTGTGGTGTGCAGCGGTTCACGGGTTTCGTTGTCAACGTCGAGCATCTTAACAACGCTCAGCCCGCCATCAACGTTCAAACACGTGTAGCGTCAACTTTGAGTTTGCGATAGCTGGAGCGGCCGGCCGGCCGTGTCGTCGGGAACCCTTGTTCTGTTAGCCAACGACTCAGAGAATCGCTGCGAAGTGTTTTTGGGCGGGGAGATGGGCCCGGCCTTCGGGGTTTAAGCGGTTGGGCCGCTCTTGGAGCAGTTGTTGCAGCGCTTGCGGGCTGGTCCGGTTCGGCGGGTTCGGCAGGATCCGGTCGACGTGAACGGTCTTGGGGATGTCGGCGGGCGTGGAGGCGGTTATGTGGTCGCCAGCGCCGATGGCGCGTTGCGGGTTTTCGTCGGAAGGAACCTCCTCGGTGAACGTGTCGGACCGAACAACCGGTTCGCAATGGAATTGTGGGGTTGGTGGGTCCACTATCCTGAGCGGTGATGGCCGCACGAATCCACTCGACGAGTTTTCCTCGCAGCGACATGAGACCGCGCCGTAGGATGCGCGTGGCTGATGTCGTCGAGGTGATTGCTTTGGGTTCGCGGCGAGAGTTGCTTGGGTTTTCGATGTTCGCCAAAGAATGGGAGTGGTGGCCTTCTGATCGGGAGTTGATGGTCGCTGATCGTCCCGTTACTGATTCATACTGGGTTTTGCGTAGGCTGAATGTTGTGGTTTTTTGTCTTGTTGTGGTCGGTTGTTGTTGTAGTGTAGGCGGTTTTGTACTCGTCGGGTGAGATGTCGTTGAGGTATCCGTGGATGCGCGCGGTGTTGTACCAGTGCATCCAGCCGAGGGTGGCGAGTTCGATGTCGTCGATGGTCCGCCACGGCCGGTGGCCGGGACCGCGGATCAGTTCGGTTTTGTAGAGCGCGTTGAGGGCCTCGGCCAGGGCGTTGTCATATGAGTCCCCGACAGATCCGATTGATGGCGTGGTGCCGAGTTCGTCGA
>JAHQYM010000090.1 GCA_024421095.1 Acidimicrobiia bacterium | reverse complement strand
CTGCGGCTTCGGTTTGTCGGGGAGGGCGCAGTCTCGCCACTCGATGCTCACCGTCTCACCCAACAGATACATCGATGCCTCAACACCGGGCACCTCAGCAGGGTCGAGGCATCCTGTCATGGTTGAGCGTATCAGCGGCCCGCCGTCGTATTCGTACACACGCACGATGGCCTGCGTACCGGACCCAGCCGACGCGCCGCCAGCCAGCAGAACCAAACCGAAAGCGACTGACACCGCCAACACGAACCATAAGCGAACGCCAGCGAGCCAGCGCGAGTCAACTAGTTGTGACGGGGGGGGGGGGGGGGGAGGGGGTTTCTGGGGGGGGGGGGGGGGGGTTATGGTATTTCTGCGGTGTCGCTGTGTGTTGGTGCATAATACCGGGGGACAATAGCACGACGGGCACCAATACGCAACCATCTTTGGGATTTCTTATGTGACATACGTCACGCCCCTGAAGCAGTTGTAGGTCTCGTCCCCCACCTGCCGCCGTCCCAACCCACGTCGCTCATCTTGAAACCACCGAACGGTGCCTCCATGTGGGCTTGGATGACGTTGAGCCCGACACAGCCCGATTCGAGTACCCCCGCTATGTGGTAGGTAGGCTTCGTGTCAGCCGAGAAGACTTAGCTGCAGAGCCCGTAGTCGGCGTCCTCGGTGACGGTCTCCGCGCCCTTGCCCTCAGATCTTCGCATAACATAGTTCGCACAAGATAAGCAATCAGGGCATTGAGAGGGTAACCTTTGCGTGCCGGGCGATTAGCTCAGACGGTTAGAGCGCTGCCTTCACACGGCAGAGGTCGAGGGTTCGAGTCCCCCATCGCCCACCAACACTTCCGGAAAATGACAAGCCACCTCGTGACCGATGCCAGGGTCGCTCAACGGCGGTTGCGTTTCGGCGCAAATCGGTTCTGCCTTAGCGCAGCGAGTGCGAAAACGGCAACCCGAAGGCGGATTAGCCGGGCTGGCGATATCGCCGTGCAAAAGTATCCGCTGGCGATGGCGCTCTCTTTGGGGGTCGGGGATGGGTACCGCAGACAGCAACGCTTGAGTGTATGGGTGTGCTGGCGTTGTGTATACTTGGTCGCTGCGTCCAGCTTCAACAATCCTGCCCAAATACATCACCGCCACATGGTCTGAAATATGGCGGACCACCGACAAATCGTGAGCCACGAACAAATACGTCAAACCGAACTGGTGTTGCAAATCTTCTAATAGATTCAAAATTCCTGCTTGGATGCTGACATCAAGAGCCGACACTGGCTCGTCAAGAATCAGCACCTCTGGACGTAGCGCTAACGCTCGGGCGATTCCGATACGCTGGCGTTGCCCACCAGAGAACTCATGTGGATAACGGTTGCCGTGTTGCGGATAAAGTCCCACCAACTCGAGCAGTTCCTCTACCCGTGAACTGGAATCGTTTTTCACGCGGTGAATTTTCAGGGGCTCAGCGATTATTGAGGCAACCGTCATGCGAGGGTCAAGAGAAGCCATCGGGTCTTGAAAAACGACTTGCAGAAAACGGCGCTGCTGGCGCATTTGTTTGCGGGTAAGTTCGGTTAGTTCGGTGCCGTTGAACTTAACGGAACCGGATGTGGGTTCAATGAGGCGAAGAATGCAACGCGCCAAAGTGGATTTGCCTGAACCGGATTCGCCAACAAGCCCTAAAGTGTCGCCTTTGTCGATCCGCAGCGAGACACCGCTCACCGCGCTGATCGCGCCACGAACCCGGCGTAGCGGCGAACGAGAGGTAATCGGGAAGTGTTTGACTAGATCGCTGACCGCAAGGATCGGGCCTGGTTGTTCGGTCTCATGTTCAACGGGAGCCAACGGCGCAAGCTCTTCGCCGGTTCGCTTACCGTTAGACGCTGCGAGTGACCCGAGAGGTTGCCATTCGCTCAAAGGATGGTGGCAGGCACAACGATGGGTCGGTGAGGCCCCTGTGGCCGGCACGGGCGACGGGTCTTGGGCGCAAGTTTCGGTCGCGCGGGAGCAGCGTGGGGCGAAGGCGCAACCACTCGGTGGTGACAGCATTGATGGGGGAGATCCCTCAATTGGCACTAAGCGCTGTCCTCGCGGCGTGTCTAAACGAGGAATCGCCGCTAGCAAACCAGCGGTATAGGGGTGGTTCGGTCGACTGAACACCTCGTCAACCGAGCCGCTCTCGGCACCACGACCCGCATACATCACGAGTAAACGATGAGCCGTTCGAGCGACCACACCGAGATCGTGGGTAATCAAAACCAGAGCCGACCCGACGGCTTGACGTGCTCGCTCCAAAACATCAAGAATCTGCGCTTGGATGGTCACATCAAGAGCTGTCGTCGGTTCGTCTGCTATTAAGACATCTGGATTGTTGGCGATAGCCATCGCGATCATGGCACGTTGGCGCATGCCACCAGACAACTCATGGGGAAAAGAATGCACGCTGCGCTTGGCATCGGCGATACCCACAAGGTCTAACAACTCGGTTGCTCGCTGCGTAGCTTGCTGGCGTTTCAAGCGCTGGTGAACCCGTACCGCTTCGGCAATCTGAGCGCCCACCGCCATCACTGGATTAAGCGATGTCATCGGATCCTGAAACACCATCGACAAAGCCGAACCACGCAAGCATTCCAATGATTTTTCGGGCATACCAAGCAACTCTTGGCCACGATAACGAATCGAGCCGCTGACCTTCGCATTAGACGGCAGTAACCCCATTGTCGCCATCACGCTCACTGATTTACCAGCGCCAGATTCACCAGCTATCGCCAAAACCTCCCCCGCAGCGACTTCAAAGTCAACCCCACGAACCGCTTGTACAACCCCGTCGGTAGTCGAAAAGTCGACCCGAAGATCTCGTACTCGCAGAATTTCGGTGGCATCGTTGTGCTCGGTCATGGCCGCTTCCTTTGTCGAGGATCGAGAGCATCACGTAATCCGTCACCCACGAAATTGACGCACAGAACTAAGCTAATCAGAACCGCCCCAGGCAAATAAAAAAGCCACCATCGGGTGCGTGCAGAATCGCGTCCTTCGTCAACTAGCGCACCCAATGACACCTCTGGAGGCTGAATACCAAACCCCAAAAAAGCCAGCGCAGTTTCCACCAAAATAGCTGTAGCAACAGTTAGCGTGGCATAAACAATCACCGAACTCATGACATTCGGGATCAGATGACGAAAAATGATCCGAGTATTTGACGCACCCAGCGCAGCAGCCGCTTCAATATATTCCTTCTCTCGAATTGCGAACACCTCACCGCGCACCACCCGAGCAAGCGGAGCCCACAAAAATAAACCGATCACAACAGCCACGAACATCAGCGAACTCCCGCCAATGGCGCGGGTGCGTGTGGCCAAAACCATTAGCACCGGTAACAAGGGCAGAATCAACAAGAAATCAACGAGCACTCCCACACCGGCATCCACCCGCCCTCGAAACCAACCTTGCACCGCGCCCAACACCGTTCCTAACAGCGTTGCGATAGCCGCAACCACAATGCTCACATGGATCGACACCCGCAGGCCGCGCATAGATTGTGCGAACATATCGTGACCGATTGTGTCGGTACCGAACCAATGTGCAGACGATGGGCCTTGCGACAAATCAGCAGACAGTTGTTTGTAGTTCCAACCGGTAAGCGGCTCAACAAAGTAAGTGAACGCATAACCGATGATTGCCAACAACAATGCTGTAACCGCCAAGCGATGCGACCCGAAACGCCTCAACACGGTGCGCCACTGGGCTCGCACCACCACCTGATGGGCAGATATGTCAGAGCCCAAATCAGTCATAGCGCACTCTCGGATCAAGCAAACCGTAGAGAAGATCGGTGCATAAATTAACCAAAACCACTGAGACACCCACAGCAAGCAGCCAACCTTGAGTCACGGCAACATCGCCGTCGAGCAGCGAATCCAAAAACAATTGCCCCATCCCTTGCCAGTTAAACACCACTTCGGTCACGACCGTGCCGCCAATCAGCGTGCCAAACGTAAGCCCCGTATAGCTCACTATGGGTAACAACGCGTTGCGTAATGCGTGACGGGTAATCACTTTGCGCTGTGGCACTCCCTTAGCACGAGCAGTGCGAATGTAGTCGCTTTCTAACACATCCAACATCGCTGAACGCTGAAAACGGCTAGTAGCAGCAAGCTGAATCAAAATAAGCGTAAGCGCCGGCAAAAAGATGTGCCCAATGCGGTCAGCCCAAGTACCCCAGAAGTCTGCATCTAGGCGCGGCGACTGTTCACCTATAGTAAAAAAAATCCGCCGACCCCACCAGTCGTTAAAGCGAATCCCCAGATCTTTAAGTACCGCGCCGAGCCAAAACACTGGCATCGCAAAGAACAAAAACGCAAAGAACGTGGTCGTGTTGTCGAAAAGCGTATATTTCCGAACTGCGCTCAAAACTCCCACAGCAACCCCGAAGACCACCGAAAAAACTGTTGCGGCAACCACTAGACGCATGGTCACGGGAATCGCCTCAGCGAGCAGAGAGGTGACCGCACGGCCATTTTCCGTTGACGTTCCCAAATCACCTCGGAGCAGTTCACCAAGCCAAATGCCGTAACGTTCCAGCAACGGCTTGTCTAAACCAAGAGACGCCTCAAGGCGAGCAACCTGTTCGGCACCGCCGGGTTGCGAAAGCAGAAATACCCGCTGTTCGGCGATAGGGTCAACCGTAGCTACCAGCAGAAACGCCACTAACGTCGCCAGAAATAATACCGGGACGGAAATCAGCAGTTTTCGTGTTGCGTAGGCGAGCACTGCTAAGACGTTAGTTCGCGCCCCGACCTAACGCCTTAGGAAACGCGCCAATCCTCTAAGTTCCAAGTGAAACTCTCTAGCGTGGGATTGTCTTGTAAGTTGCTCAGTGCGTTGTTGTATGCCAAAAAGAAAGGCAGTTGATAGACCGGCACGTTTGGCAAAGTATCCCACATTAAAACGTCTGCTTGGTTCAGCAAATCTGCTTGACGGTCGAAATCTAAGGTGACCGACGCTCTATTGAGTAGGTCGTTAACTTGGTCGTCTACATAGGCACCAGGGTTACTATCACTGCCTGTACCAAATACTTGCAACGACGAACTAGCGGGGAGCGGCCCTCCAACCCAAGCAAAAATAACCAGATCAAAGTCTCCCGGTGGGCCTGGAGGGTCGTTGTCATTTCCAAACACCGGCGCGAAAATTTCCCCACCAGGCAAGTTATCGATGGTGACTTCAATCCCCGCTTCACCAAGTTGGTTCTGCACTAATTGTTGGAATTGCTCACGCCGGGGGTTCCCACCCGTGGTACGAATACGCAAACTCAAACGGTTTCCGTCGCGATTGTAGATCCCGTCGCTTCCAGCAGCCCAGCCGGCCTCTTCAAGAGTGGCTTTAGCTGCGTCCACATCTCGTGTGCTGAACTCTGTTGGCGTGTTGTCTAAATATTTTGGTTGGCCGTTCACAAATATGCGATTACCGAGTGGTTGTGCGTTTGGTGAGAACGGATGCATCAATGCGGCAACAATGAATGAGCGGTCTAACGCGAGGGCAATAGCCCGGCGCACCGCTAAAGGCACGGTTGTCGTGTTGAAGGTAATGTGTTCCCAAGCAGGCCCGAAGGTGACGGTTGAAGACACCCCATCAAGCGCCGCGATTTGGTCTACGAGATCTACTTGCGGTTGAGGATAGATCACATCCACTTCGCCGTTTTGCAATGCGAACGGCAGATTGCTGACATCGCTGATGAAACGGAACGTTACCTCATCAATGTGCGGGCCCTCACCAAACCAAGTTGGGTTGGGTACCAGCGTAAGGTCGCTCCCAGGATTGTATTCGTCGACCCGAAACGCTCCTGCCACCACTCCCGGGTCTTCGCGGAACCCGTCGCTCCAATCGCGTCCTAAATGCGCTGGCGGGAAAGGGCCCGAAAACAGTGTTATATATTCCACGAATGGTTTACCCTCAGCCCAACTAAGGCGCACCGTTTTGCTGTCTACGACTTCGAGTTCGGCGGAATCGAAACCCGCGGTCGCGGCACAGTCATCTTCGGCATCGTTGCAGTTCTCGTAATAAAAAACCAAGTCGTCTGAACTGACCGGGGTGCCATCACTCCAGGTGGCATCGGCGCGAAGTTTGTATTCCACCACAAGAGGGTCTTCGTTGATGACCGTTGGAAGTTGCTCACAAAAGTAGGGCTCGAATGTGAAGTCCGGTCTGGTACGAGTACACGTTGGATAAATAGCTCGAGTGATCTGGCGACCGGCCAACAAGTTGTCGCCACTCGTCAAATTATTGAAGTTGGTAATCTCTTGTTCCAAACCGATGACCACCGCCGTGGGATCGCGGTCTTGGTCTGGTTCGGGAGCAGCCGTTGTGGGCGTGCTGGTAGCCTGCGGGGTCGCCGGGTTGTCGCTAGTTGTGGTCGGGCTCGATCGATTGCTCGAATCGTTTCCGCAACCAGCAGCGATAAACGCTAGGCATAGCAGGGTAGACAACCAAGCGGTTCGTTTGCGGGCTTTGAATTGCATGATGATCAACTTTCCTTGTTGGTGTCTTCGTTCTCCAAAGCGAACGAACGGTAAACCCTAATCAGCACCTGTTTTTGATCGGTAGTAAGGTCGGCTTGTGCGCGGATGGTAGCTATCAAGTTGCTGTCACGGTCTGCGTCCAAAATACCAGCACGCACATACAAAGATTCCGCGGACACTTCTAAGGCGCGAGCGATTTGCTGCAAAATATCGGCAGAAGGGCGTTTCAGTCCTCGTTCGATTTGCGACAGATAAGGGTCTGAGACTTGAGCTAGCGCGGCGAGTTTACGGACGCTGAGTTCAGCTTGACGGCGTTGCTCACGAATGTAGACACCTAAGTCCTTGAGGGCATCAAGGTTTCTTCGCGGTGCCATATGCAGGTGAGTTCGGTGCTGTAACGCTTAAGTCTCGCTGCTTGTTTCGCTGTCAGTGTTGGTGTCGGGGTTGTTGATGCCGATAAAATCCCAAGCGCGATTGCAACCACCGTTAATCTTCTCGGCGGTTCGCTCCGACAAGCGCTCGGTGAGCTTGTGGGTGCGAGGTTCGGTGAAGGCGCGCACTCCAGACAGCGTCTTGGTGGCCTCTTCGCGAGCAAGTGTTGCGTGTTCGGTGAGGAAATCTGGCGTAGGGACCTTGCGCTTGACGATTGCTTCAGTAACCAAAAGGTTGACCCCAACGGATGCATAAGCGGCGGACTTGATGTGTGTTAAGAGTTTGGACATATGCGTACTATAGTTAGCGTTCGCTCAATCGCAACGTCTCAAGAAGAATCTCAGAAACACATTTTCGAGTTAGCGTTTGCGGTGATGTTGAGTCGTATTCATGTCATGGGCAATTATTGGCACGAACACTCCGACAAGCCGACTCGTCTCGGAGAACTAGTTGCAGCCGCCAAAGACCACCACTCCGAAGATGCACTCGCAATGCTACAATCTCGCTTGCACCAGTTCGCTTCTAGCTTAGAGTTAGCACCCACGCCGTCAACTGAGCACCACCCCACCACCCCAGCTACCCCAATTGTGGCCGACGTGCCAAACGGCCCCAACGCCAACCCGCAGTTGATGCCAATGCTCACATATGCCGTGGCTCAAGCCTGTGGCACCACGCCAACCCGGCTGCTGCAAAAGACCAACCCGGCAGCAAGCATGCGCGGTACCCCAACGAAGCAACGCTCAGCGGTGGTCGAAGCTCAGCAATACACGATCACCAGACCTGTTCAAGGTCAACATGTGGTTTTGGTGGACGATGTGGTCTTGACCGAAACGACTCTGCGTCATTTGGCGCGCATGCTAACCCAGACTGGCGCATGCACTGTTGAAGCTGTGGTAGCGGCGCGCACGCGTCTGCTGGTTTAGAGGCGCGAGGCACATTTAGCCAATAACCTGCACATATGAGCAAATGTGCATTCATCGGGTTGGGATTCCAGTTCATTGATTGAACTATTGCGCGATCGCGGCTAACCTGTCGGCATACACAAGGTCGCGTCTGTTGGTAGGACACCAGACTTTTACCGTTACGCAGAAGAACCACTCAGAGCGGTTCAGCGAGACGGAGATTTTCTGGTGATCCGCTGGCCCGATGGGGCAGAGTTGCGCGCCTACTCGCTGTGGCTATTTGAGAACCGCATGGACGATCAGGCGATAGATGAACAAACCCGCGAAAACAAACTCGACCCGGCGCATCTACCGCGAGCAGATGTGCTCGCCGGAGCTACGGTTGCTGCCAATGGTGACCTGTGCGTGAGTTGGCACGGGTACCCAAATTCGTTGTTTCACTCGGGTTGGTTGCGGCACATCTATGAAGGCCACCATGGTCAAACCGCCTACCTTCCCGCAGTGCAAACCTGGACAGTCGCCACGATGCCGCAACTACCTACATTTGATGGCCCAGCAGTGCTCACAGACGATGACGCTTTACGGGTCTGGTTAACCACTCTCGTGGAGTTGGGTGTTGCCCGCCTAACTGGGTTGAGCAACGAAACCGAAACGGTGGCCAACCTCGGGCAGCGCATCGGCGCCTTGCGCGACACCAATTTCGGCACGACCTGGTCGGTAAGCGT
>JAHQYM010000089.1 GCA_024421095.1 Acidimicrobiia bacterium | reverse complement strand
GCCGATAGTTAATCGGTTGGTGGGTCCTGTTGGTGTTTTTGATGCACATCCTCAATTACCACATCTAAGTTTTCCCAGAGGCTTTGCACAGACGAACGCAAGCGCATGTTTTCATACGCTCCCCACACGGTCATCAGCGGCGGCACCACAAAAATAGCCACGACCAACGAATACCAAATGGTAATAGCTGCGGTGATTCCGAAATGTTGCGAGCCTTCAAGAGGCGAAAACACCAACACGCCGAAGCCTAAAGCAGTGGTGAGTGCTGAACCTAACAATGCTGAACCAGTTGTGGCCAGCGTGCGCACTGCCGCTTTCTCAGGGTTGCGCACTCGGGTAAATTCTTCTTGATAACGGTGGATCAAATGGATTGTGTAGTCCACGCCAATACCTATTGATAGTGCAGTAATAATGGATGTGATCAACGAGTAGGGAATACCTAACAAAGCCATTGTGCCAAGCACCCAAATGAGCACCAAAACGATTGGCCCCACAGCAACTAAGCCGAGGACCGGGCGGCGCAGTGTCACCCAATAGAACAAAATCAGAACGCCTAAAGCCACCGCGATCGTGGTGCTTATCGATTGCGACTGGCCTGAGGTGATTAGGTCGGTTATGGTGACCGCCAAAACGCTCATTGAGGTTGCGGTGATGGCCTCATCGTCACCCGCCCAAAGTTCTTCGATCTCTTGTTGAAGGACCGTGGATGCTGCTGGGTCATCCGAGTAGGTAGAGAACTGCAACAAAATAGCATCTTGGCCGGCGCTGTTGTTGACCAATAAACTGTTGAGCATTGGTTCTTGAGTCGCAAGTCGGTCCAAGAAATCTTGCATTCGCTCCGAGTCGAGTGCAATATCCGCACTGGCTTCATTGAACAACTCCGCCAGCAATGGGTCGTATTTGTCGTTTGGTTCGCCGTTGTCTTCGATCCAGTCCTCAATCAATGTTGCATAGGTTGGGGCCAACGGGCCGGCTGCCGCGCCAGGGCGTGTATTCGGATCTGCAAATGCGGCTTCCAATTCGCGCAAGTTCAATAGTGTGCGTGTTTCTGTGGCTTCGGCTTTAACCAAGACACTAGCCAACTCAGTGGAGCCACCAACCGAAGCTTCAAGGCTTTCCATGTCGGCGAGGACTTTGCCATTTTGGGGCAAGATGTCACGGATACTAAACTCCGAAGTGAGCCCTGTGGCTGCGAAACCAAGCCAAACCGTTATCCCGGCCACCACAATCAGGCTTGGGGCGGGGCGGCGCGCTACCGCCGCGCCAAGTTTTTGCGCCCCTCGTTCCACTCCAGGTAAGGCGCTTGACACGGAGCGTGGCGGCGCTAACTTGCCTTTTGCTTCACGGCGGCGGTCGACTATGCTTCGGCCTGCTGGCACCAAGGTGAGCATCACAATGAGGCTTAGTCCCACACCCAACCCGGCAACGATACCGAAGTCGCCTACCACACTGATCGGCGAGAATAAGGTCGACAGGAAACTGGCGATGGTGGTGACTGCCGCTAGGAGCAACGGCAATGTCACATGCGTTAGACTTTGGCGCACCGCTTGGCGCACCGCTTGGCCTTGGGCGCGTTGTTCACGATAATGCGAAACGGTTTGGATTGCGTAGTCAACTGTGAGGCTGATCACAATGATCGGTACCATCGCCGATATTGAACTTGGTGGGCCGATCCAACCGAGCCCGTTGGGCCCCAGCCAACCTTCGGCACCTACGATCCAGGTAAGCGAAAACACCAGACCGGTAAGCGTGATCAACAGGTCTGAGAGGGTACGCAAGAAAAGCAGGATCAACGCCGCGATCAAGAGCAGAGCTAACCCGATTAGTGGCGCCATCCCAGATTCGGTCGCTTCTTTGTATTCGTCTTGAATAACGGCTGGCGACACACTGCTGACCTCAAGGGTACCGCTTGAGGTTTGGGCGAGTTGGTTGATGGTACGTTCAGCTTCCGCTACGCGTTCGTCGGTGGTGTTGTGCAGGCGCACGGTTGCGATGGCAATTTCGGTGCCGTTTTGGTCTGTGCCGCTAAGCGCGTTGAATGCGGCGGCGAGTTCAGGCACGGCGCGCAAACCAGCGATCTGTTCGGTGGTTAGGTTGCTTAGCTCAAGCGTTGGGTCGGTTGCAGCGATTAGCAGCGAAGGTGCGATTAAAGGGTTGGGGGGTGCCAACAGTTCGGCTACTTGCGCGTTGTTGACGATTTCTGTTAGCAGTTGATCCATTTGTGCGACCCCGGAGGGGGTGAAGGCATCGCCTCGAAACACTATGGTCACTAGGTTGATGTCGCTCGCATCACCGAAGGATTGGTTGAGTTCGTTTATCGCTGCGGTGTAATCGCTATCTTCAGGAAGGAAATCTATGTTTGTGCCTTCGGTTGGTTCGGCACGTAGCGTGGCTCCGAAACCAAGAAATACGGTCATGCACAATAACACTCCCACCGTTACGTAGGGGCGGGCGGTGACCAAGCGACTGAAGCGGTCAAGCACGCGTATCATGTCGGCTCTGCGGAGTAGAACTGCGAGCAATATTTACGGTAGGCCATTATTTCTCCATCTGATCTCGATAACAACGGTTTCAAACGAGCTTGTTTATGGCTCCAGATGATCACGTCTTGCAACACATCATGGCGTTGAAAAAACAACACAATGCGGTTCATAAGTGGTGCTCGGATTCGCCGAGGCAAAATCCCTAAACCAACAACAACACGTTTCGGGTTTTTGATTTCTTTGACGGACGAGACGATTGAGAGGTCTATGTTGGTGCCGTCAACTGGCGTGGCGAGAACCCAGAGTCTCAAGTCCATACCGATACTGTGTTCACGCACTCGAACGAACGAATAGCCGAGACCATGGACTTCGGTGTGTGCGGTGAGATCAAGTTTAGCGAAAGGCACCCCAGCGAACTTTCGGGTAGTTGCAAAGTTGAAATTACTATCGAATCGGTGCCCATCTATGGCGATTTTCTCAACTCGACTGACGCTGTGGTAACCATGCACATAGAGCAGATGCGCTAAATCCACAGCATTTTCGGTGGTTTCTTGTGGATGACCAGGAAAGCGGGTGGTCCAGATACAGAGATTGGACCAATCTTGGTTGTTGTCGGGTTCGCGCAAGTTGGCTGAGTGTGCCGCTTCGTCAACGGGTGTTAGTTCATCAACGTGTGCGGGGGCGGAAGGATTAGCTGGTAGATGCCATTGCGGTGTACGCCCACCAATCCCCCACCAGGCAAAAATCAGGCCAGCGATTTCGTGAGTGGGGAACACGCGCAGCGACATATCGGCTGGTGGTGCCGCGTAAGGCGTGGCTACGCATGACCCGTTGGTGTCGTATTCAAAGCCGTGGAAGGGACAGACGAGGCGGCCTTGACGCACGCATCCACCGGTTGTGGGGCCGAGGTGAGAACCCAGATGCGGGCAGAAGGCTTCGGCCACGCACGCGTTGCCATGCTCGTCGCAAAAGGCCACAATCTTCTCTCCCAGCCAGGTCTTTTCGAGCAACTTAGCCTTCTTCAATGCGGCTCTGCTGGTCACGAAATACCAGCCTTCAGGGAAGGGCGAAGGCAAAGCGTCGCTCAGCATCTCGGTTCGCCCAACGGGCATGGTCACCCCCAAACGCGGAAACTCCGCCGACAAGCTACGGTACGGTTACAACCACACACCATATACGATTCTGGGTCGTGAGGTGTCCATCTTTACCGTTCGGTGTGGCTTGTTGGTTGTCGCGATTGTCTGGTTCGTTATCTAGGCGTTTAGGCCGAGGTGGTGGCACAACATTTCCGGGATTGGTGCTGCATCGTTTGCGTCCTAACGCCTTAGCGGAACTCGCGCAAGGGGTCAGAGATGGAGTGATCGTGTTGTCTGGCACGAACGGCAAGACCACAACGGCGCGTTTGGTTCGTTCCGCTTTAGACACCTGCGGTGTGAAAGTGGTGGCCAACCCTGCGGGTTCCAACCTTGAGCGCGGCGTGGCCACCGCTTTGCTCAGCGTTCGTTCACCAGATATTGCTTTGTTTGAGGTGGACGAAGCCGCACTTGGCGCGGTTGTCGCCAAGGCGCAGCCACGGATCGTGGTGTTGATGAACTTGTCTCGCGACCAAATTGACCGTCACGGTGAACTGGAAAATCTGGCGCAAAAGTGGCGCAACATGGTTGCGGGTTTGGCACCAGAAACCACCTTGGTTTATAACGCCGACGATCCACTTATCGCCGAATTGGCGGTCAGCCATCCCAAAACTGTTGCTTACGGGATCGAAGACAGCAGTGTCGCGCAAGAAGATTTGCTGCAAGTTGCCGACAACACCGCTTGCCGCCGTTGTAACGCCGCATTGGCCTACCACCTGTGTACTATCGGCCAT
Organism: Acidimicrobiia bacterium; assembly: GCA_024421095.1. Taxonomy (GTDB): domain Bacteria; phylum Actinomycetota; class Acidimicrobiia; order Acidimicrobiales; family Aldehydirespiratoraceae; genus VXYK01. The sequence continues at coordinate 4,212 of JAHQYM010000089.1, read as the reverse complement.
CTTGGGCATTGGGCGTGCCCTGCATGCGGGTTCAGCCGGGTGGACCCCGAGGTGCAAGTCACTCAAGTTGAGTTTTGCGGGATAGGCGGTTCTCGCATTACGGTCTCAACACCGAACGGCCTGATTGAAGCGAAAACCTCTTTGGGCGGTCTGGCCAACGTTTACAATGTTGCAGCCGCGGTAGCTACCGCCGTAACGGCTGGCGTTAGCTCAGAGGCGATCAGCGAAGCCGTCGGGTGCCGGCAAGCCGCTTTTGGGCGTGGCTCCGCCGTTGACGTTGATGGCAAGCGGGTGACGATTTTGTTTAACAAGAACCCGGTTAGCGCGAATGAGAATCTGCGCATGTTAATTCGGGAAACCGTGCCGCTGCAGCTGTTGATTTTGCTAACCGATTCGAGCCAAGCGGGGCAATCTGGCGTTGATGTGTCTTGGATTTACGATGTTGATTACGAGGCTCTTATCGATACCGGTCGAGTTGCATCCCTGACTGTGGGTGGGGCTCGAGCGCATGACTTGGCGTTGCGGTTTCAATACGCCGGCTTCGACCCCCAGAAAATTTCCATAGTGCGAGACAACGCAGCAGCTTTCCGCACAGCTTTGAGCGCATGTGACAGGGGCGGACACCTCTTCGTGATGCCCTACAACTCCCAACAGATGCGCGCTATTCGCAGTGTCTTAGTGGATAAGGGGCTTGTGGGCGAGATGTGGGAGGAAAAGTGAGCAACAACCGTTCCGCAATCCGCTTGGCTTACCTCTACCCCAAACACTTGAACTTTTATGCCGACCGAGGCAACATCACAGTGTTCAAGCGCCGCTTAGAGTGGCGGGGTCTAACCTTTGAGTTGGTTGAGGTCGGTCTTGGCGAGTCTTTTCCCGAGGACTGCGATTTGTATTACATTGGTGGGGGTCAAGATCGCGATCAAGCGCTCGTGTCTGAGCATTTGGTGTCGCAGGCGGCCAACTTGAGGCGTGCAGTTGATTCTGGTGCGGTGGTGCTAGCTATAGGCGGAGGTTTTCAACTACTCGGGCACAGCTATCTCACCGTGCAGGGCACCAAGTTAGTAGGAGCGGGCTTGTTCGACGTTGAAACTACCGGCACGGCAACGCGGCTTTGTGGAGATGTCGCCATTGAGGTTTGTCTCGACGGCCACACAGAGACCGTGGTGGGTTACGAAAACCACGCTGGCCGCACCAGCCTCGGACCGCTGTGTAAACCATTTGGATCGGTCCAATTTGGTTTTGGCAACAACGCTGAAGATGGTTTTGAGGGGGCGACTTGGGGGCGTTGCGTGGGAACTAACTTGCATGGACCGCTATTACCGAAGAACCCTTGGCTCGCAGACACCTTGCTGAACTGGGCGCTCAAACACGCGAACGCCAAGGTCGAACTTGCACCGTTGGACGACAACCTCGCGGTGCTGGCTCGCGCCGCGGTGCTGAGAAACACCGTTTGAGAATTTTAATATTTTGGTCTGGTGTTGTTTGTTACGCGTGACAGTAGGATTGCGCGCTAATGGTTCTTCTTGTCGCTGCACTGGTGATAGCTGTGATGATGCTGGTTGTTTGGGCGATCAGCGCGGCTATTGGAGATGCCAGCATCGTGGATCTGCTTTGGGGTCCTGGTTTCGTGGTGGTGGCTTGGGTAACTTTGCTGACCACAGATGGAGACAACGCTCGTGCTGTTTTGCTAACCAGCTTGGCCACAATCTGGGGGTTGAGGCTCGGTGTCCACCTTGCCATCCGCAACATCGGTAAAGGCGAAGACCCTCGCTATCAAGCTATGCGCCGCCGCCGTGGCGAGAACTTTTGGATAATTAGTTTGGTGACGGTGTATGCGGTTCAGGGTGTGGTTATGTGGGTTGTTTCACTGCCTTTGCAGATTGGCATTAGCCAACCGAACCGCGATGCCACCGCGTTGTTGATTGTCGGCACACTGGTGTTCGTAGTTGGTTTCGTGTTCGAGTCGGTTGGTGATTGGCAACTAGCCAGTTTTAGGGCCGACCCCGCTAACGCCAGCGCGGTGATGGATCGAGGTCTTTGGCGTTTCACCCGTCACCCGAACTATTTCGGTGATGCGGTCCTGTGGTGGGGTATTGGCTTGGTCGCTGCTTCCACCCCAATCGGGATTGTAGGGTTGCTTGGCCCAGCTTTGATTACCTTCTTTTTGGTGCGCATCTCGGGCGTGCCCATGCTCGAACGCAGCCTCACCAAGTCTCGCCCCGGATACCGCGAATACATTCGCCGCACAAGCCCATTTTTCCCGCGCCGGCCTAAGCCGTAAGGGCACCAACCCAAAAGAAAGCAACGAATTGGTGTCTACTTCACCAGAAAAATTACCAAAATTTCGTCTTGTTGGCCTAGGCGGGATGGATGCACCGATGTGTGGACGGCTACTCCTTTCGGAGTTTGAGCAAAAGCACGCCGCCTCGCCATGCGGCCACTTTTGCAGATGCCGAGCACGCTGGAGTGATTGGACGGGTGGCGCGCACCAAGCAATTGTTCGGGCGAGTTTTGCCAGCACACGAACTAGCCGAGCGTCAACGTGTGCGCTCCGATGCTTTCCTTGATTGACACCACTTCGCGTTCTTTGCGAGACTTGGGGTCATGGGCGTGAGCGACCCTGCTATCGGTGTTGGTCCTTACCCGGAACCTTGGCCTGATGACCAACGCCTTGACCCCGAATTGTTGGCCAACGGCGACCGGCGTAATGTGGCCGACCGGTACCGCTATTGGTCAGTCGAGGCAATCGTCACCGACCTCGACAAACGGCGGCACGACTTTCACGTTGCTATTGAAAACTGGGAGCATGATCACAACATCGGCACGGTGGTGCGCACCGCAAATGCTTTTTTGGTTGCCCGAGTTCATATCGTCGGCAACCGCAAATGGAACCGCCGAGGGGCGATGATGACGCACGTTTACCAACACATCACCCACCATGAGACGATCAACGATCTTGTGTTGTGGGCCAAGACCGAGGGGCTAGCGCTTATCGGTATCGACAATGTGGCTGGCTCAACTCCGATTGAACGCATTGAACTGCCGCGCCGTTGCATGTTGTTGTTCGGCCAAGAAGGCCCGGGCCTCTCGACTGCTGCTCAAGAAGTTGTTGAGCAGGTTTGTGCCATCACGCAATATGGGTCCACTCGCTCAATAAACGCCTCGGTAGCCGCGGGCATTGCCATGCATACTTGGATCCGCCGCTGGGCTTAGACCATCGCCATCAGTTCTTCGTCGTCGGGAATTTCCACACCGGGCACATAGTAGGTAAAAAGACCGCTTACTACCTGTTCAAGGTCACGTTGTTCGGTTGTAGCTAAAGTGATGGTCAACATTGAACTGTAGATATGAATAGATGCCACATTGCCTAGTTCAAAAATTCGCTTGGCGAGTATATCGGGCGGGCGGTCAGCATGAATGTCTTGGCCCGCAACATAGTGCTCATGCCCCATGCCGGTGAGGCTGCGGTTGAGTTCAAGACGCACCACGCCGGGGCGGGGCGAGTTGGAGCGGATGAAAGTTACTGGCTGTCCCATTGCTTGCTTAGGTTATCCATAAACGCCCAACTCCGGCGATGCAACGTGGTGAGTCCATGCATTCTGAGGGCAGCCTTGTGGCGAGGGCACGGATAGCCTTTGTTGCTGGCAAAATCGTAGTCGGGATAATGTTCGTGCCAGTCGCACATGATTCGGTCACGGGTGACTTTTGCCACTATCGAAGCAGCGGCGATAGACAAGCTCAGCGTATCTCCTTTAACGATTGCGGTGGTGGGCAGGGTTTCTACGAAGTCCCAGTGGCCATCAACTAGCACATGGTCTACTGGTTTGCCTAAGCCTTTGAGGGCGCGTTGCGCGGCAAGTTTCTGAGCCGCAGACATCCCCAGTTGGTCGCATTCGTGTTGGCTGGCATGGCCTAACGACACCGCATCAGCCCAACACAATATCCTTTCGTACATTACTTCGCGTTCGCTTGGTTTGAGCATTTTCGAGTCTCGCACCTTATATAGTCTTTTGTCTTTAGGGATGACTACTGCCGCGAGCGTTAACGGGCCCGCCCAAGAACCGCGTCCCACCTCGTCAATCCCAGCCACCACGAACTTTTCGTGAGCCCAAAGTTCCTGTTCAAACTTGAGCCCCGGAGCGTTGTGTTTGATTGACTGACGAAGTCGAAAACCAACAGAAGACACCACCGGCACTCTACCGAATGCCGCGC
>JAHQYM010000230.1 GCA_024421095.1 Acidimicrobiia bacterium | reverse complement strand
TCTGGAAACAATGCCGCTGGTTATGGTGACGGATTCACAGAAAACGACTTTCATGATATTGACCGCAAGGTATGTGGTTTCTGGGGTTGCAACTATCGCGACGGAGCAAACGGGTTCTACAACTCAGATGGAACCGGTACCAACCAATGCTCACCTTTGGACATCAAGCAACCAAGGCCGCCAGGTCCTTCGGGGATACGTGAGATACGCTCAGGTGGAGCGTTCGTCTCATGAGTTTGGTAGTGATCTCGTCGACGGCCGAGCCTGTGGGTAGCGCGCCGTGTGTCTGAGCGTGAGCGTGCGCGATCATAGCGAACGCGGCCACCGTGTTGGGGGCAGCTAGCCTAGTAGACGACCAAGCGGCTTTGTCCGCCCATTTTTTCCATGCGGGGCGCAGCGCCTCGTAGACTTGCTGTGTGCTAAGTCCGCACGCGGCGTGATCGGCTGAGACTGCGGTTTCTACTCGCCACCATGCCGATGGCAGCGGCGCGTTAATTAGGAAGTTCTTTTTTCGGTGAAAGATACCGCCAGAATGCCGCACAATGTTCCGGATTGCCGCGTCAAGAGCCTTGCGGTCGCTTTCGCTGGTGCTGGAATAGTCGCGGTCCAAAACAGCCCGGTTAACTGGGAGCGCTCCGGTGATCCCTCGACAAAGAAGGTACGCAGGCGGATTGGGTAGTTTCTGGTCTCGGATTTGTCGCAAAGTGATGAGGTGCCAATAGCCGAGATTCGAGGCTTGCCCACGGCTGCACCCCCCAGACATCATCGAGTCGTAAATACATTTATCGGTTTCCCAGTTGGGGTGAGCCAGTTCATGGGGTTGTATTTGTTGGGTTAGTGACGGCACCGCGTCAAGCGCGTCGTTGATTTCGACCGAACCAAGTTGCTCCAGCATTTCATCAAGATAGGACTCTGAGGAATGCAACCCCGCCGAAACGATCCTCTTTTGTGAATCGAAACGGCTTTCTGGGTTCTTGTGTTTACGGATGTCGGCATAACTATGGTCGCTGATGTACTTTTGCCAATCCATCAAGGCTTCGGCGGCCTTCTTTACTGTGTCGGCGTTCGGTGTCTGTATCACGCGTCGTCTCCCGATGGCGGCTCCGGCAACTCCAGCATTAGTGTCGCAGCTGACATCGGATCCCATTCCGCTACCTCGTCCCATAAAGGCAATTCTGGGTCGAGA
>JAHQYM010000088.1 GCA_024421095.1 Acidimicrobiia bacterium | reverse complement strand
TCATCGCCCGCGACCGGCACTGCAGAGGCTGCACCGCCGGACCCGAACGCTGCGAAATACATCACATCGTGCCCTGGGAACAAGGCGGACACACAAACATCGACACCATGTGCCTCGCCTGCCCACTATGCCACCACAACATCCACGACCGCGGCTACACCGTCACCAAAACCAAAACCGGTTACCAAATCAACAACCCCAACAACCCACCAAACGGCCCCTAACCCAACCATCCAAAAAAAGCCGTCGAGTCGCTGGCAAAGGGCAACGCCATTCTCTGCCACCGCAGGCAACGACATCGACAGCGCCACGCTGGATCACCCTGAATCAGCGAACCTTAACCCGCCAGACAGACACCGCCAACCCCTCCACAACGTTAACCTTCACCAAAAAAGAATGCGTGGCGTTAGCCGTTCCTACCCACTTGTTCGCTCGACAAGCGCTCCACGGTGCGAACTGGTTAGCATCCCGACAATATTTCTGACGGATAATCTTAGCGACTTGAGAACCAGCCTTATCGACATCAGCCGTTCAGCATGACTAAACTCAAGCGTGTCCACACCCACTGACGGAAATTCGAAAATCTCGAGTTGCCATATACCCGCACCAGAGTTCCAATGAGCGCGTAGATAACCATCCGATGCCACGCGAGAATACAACTGTATATTATTGGAATCACCTCAACGGTTCACCAAATTATCAGAACGCGATAAATACATAGGCGGCAACGCCCTTTAGCGGGTTCACCAACTTCAACAACCACCGAACCCGAACACACCTCACCGCTGGCAAACCCAACTGGAACCTCCTCAACATCATCACTCCACCCCAATTCCCGAAGAGCCCAATTTCCAAAGAGGCCGATTACGCTCAGGCACAAATCGTTAGCGGAGTTTTTTTGATGGTGAGTTTGCCGTCACCGTGCCGTAGAGTACTCCGCCGATAATAATTGTTGCGCCTATCACGGTGCCTAAAGTTGGCACTTCAGAAAAAGCCAATACTGCCCACAAGGGGGCGGCAAGCGTTTCCACTGGGGTAAACAACGCCACCTCTGCTGCGGGCGCATACCGAGAAGCGCTGCTGTGCAACAACCGACCTAGCGGGTTCAACAAACCCATACCCAAACAAGCCAAAAACGCACGTCCATCTAATGACAGCGGTGCAGCGAAAAACGCCGCAATTATTATCGACAAGACCGATGCCACCAACAAACCCGAAATACGACTCATCTCAGGCCAGCGCCGCCAGATATTCACGCCGATCGAAAATGCCGCAACCGCCACCACCGCCAACAAATCACCATCAAGATTCGGTTGGCCGATCGACCCCGAAACAATCACAACCATCCCCAAAAACGTCACAAAAATGGCGATCCAAACACGCCTTGAAGTCCGTTCGCGAAAAAACACCCGACCAACCAAAGCAACAATTACCGGCGAAGCCCCAACGATGACAACAACATTGGCAATAGAAGTGCGTGTAACCGCAGCAATAAACGTAACTTGACTCACGGTTGCTAAAAGCGCTATAACCGACAACGGCAACGGAAACTGTAGCCAAGCCCGCAAAGCATCCGTAGACCCCCTACGCCAACCCGCAACGAGGTAAAAACCCACCGAAATAAACGAAACCCAAAACAATAAATCCCAAACCTCAGCCCCTGACCAACGCACAAAAAAAGAATCAGTAGACACCACCAACATTCCGCACGCCGCGTATAACCACCCACGATACCGGTCGCGCAACCCCAGACGTTCAGTCACCTCATCACCATTGCTGATCGCGCCACAATGTGCTCAAAGCATCCGCCAAAGCACGAAAAGCACGCCCACGGTGGCTAATCAGATGCTTCTCAGCACCCATTTCGGCAAATGAACGACCGTCACCCTCATGCGGAACAAAAACCGGGTCATAACCGAACCCATTAGTTCCGCGAGGGCGCGTGGCAATCTCCCCTTCAATCACACCCTCGGTAAATAACTCCGAACCATCAGGCCAAACCACCATCGCAACCGTCCGAAACCTTGCCTTGCGCTCCGCTGCGTCAACAGCACCAACACGTTCAAGTTCCAGAAGCAACTGTTCAATGTTGTCGGTGTAACTTGCATTGACACCCGCGTAGCGCGCCGAAAAAACACCGGGCGCGCCACCAAGGGCAACAACCTCAAGCCCCGTGTCGTCACTAACGGCAGCCGTCCCAACCGCAGCACACACCGCAGAGGCCTTCAAACGGGCATTCCCCGCTAGGTCCTCGGCATCCTCAACAACATCAGCCATACCAGCAGGACGCGGCAATAACTCCACCAACCCATCAAGAACTAACGCCATCTCAGCAACCTTGTCGGGGTTGGCACTAGCACACACCAGCTTAGGCAACACCGACTGTGCAGACCCGGGCATTGTCACGAATCTAGGTTACGCAACTCTGGCGGGACACTCAAAATACTGCGCTGCACTTGATTAATCTCCGCGATGCCTTTCGCTGCCAAATCAAGCATTTGCGATAGTTCTTGCCTGCTGAACGCCTTACCCTCAGCCGTTCCCTGCACCTCAATCAGTTCATCGTCACCAGTCATCACCACGTTGAAGTCCACCTCAGCTACCGAGTCTTCCGCATAAGGCAAATCCAACAAAGGCCGACCAGCCACCATGCCGACAGAAACCGCAGCGCATTCACTCAACAGCGGATTAGCAGGCAACTTCCCCGACAAAAGCAAACGAGTGCAAGCATCATGCAGCGCCACAAAACCACCACAAATCGAAGCGGTACGAGTACCTCCATCCGCCGAAAGCACATCACAATCAACGGTTATGGAACGCTCACCCAACACCACAAGATCAATCACAGCACGCAAAGACCTGCCAATCAACCGCTGAATTTCCTGATTGCGACCAGAAACACGGCGCCTCACCCGTTCAGATGAAGACCCCGGCAGCATCGCATACTCAGCCGTCACCCAACCCTTACCACTATTACGCAGCCAGCGAGGCGTGTCTCCTTCCACGGACGCTGTACACAACACCCGAGTCTCACCAAAAGCAACCAGAACTGAACCCATCGCCATTTTGGTGTAATCACGAACGAAGGACAATGGGCGCATTTCATCAAACGCACGTCCATCATGGCGTAAAATAGTCATATCATCTCCATTAGCTTTCTGTCACCAAGGGTGACATTCGACATCGTTAAGCTCCGGCCCGTTTGAGCCAAGCAAAATTCGCCCCAACCGCGCAAACGAATCCGCGTCACCACTAGACACGAAACGGTGCGTACCCACCTCTTCGCAGTCACGGCTCTGCCCCAAAGAACGCAACGTTCGTTGCACCGCAAAAGCCGTCTCATCGGCAGAAGACACCAAAACCACGTCACGACCCATCACCTCAGCAATCGGACGAGCCAGAAAGGGATAATGCGTGCAAGCAAGCAACAAAGCATCCACCTTGGCTTCGCGCAGTGGCGCCAAAAGTCGTTGAGCCAGAACCCGTACTTGATCCGAATCCGTTTCACCCCGTTCAACGAACTCCACGAACCCCGGGCAAGCCGCGCAACTGAGCTCAACCTGGGGTGCCATTTGAGCAGCTAAACGTTGATATGCGCCGCTAGCAATCGTGCCAACAGTAGCAATCACAGCCACCCGAGAAGTGACCGTCACCTTCAGCAAAGATTCCAAACCAGGCCGCAAAACACCGATCACGGGCACATCAACTCGGGCTGCCAACTCCCCCAAAGCGACCGCCGAAGCGGTGTTGCAAGCCACAACGATCAACTTCGGGCGGTGTTGCGTCAACAACAAATCGGCGATCTGATTGGAAAAATCCGTAACCTCCGCAGCACTCCGAGAACCATAGGGGAAACGCCCCGTATCGGCAAAATAGATCAAGTTCTCATTGGGCAACAGATCGATAACGGCTCGAGCAACCGTTAACCCACCGAAACCCGAATCGAACATGGCGATCGGACGATCGCCGTGGTGCGGGGGCTGATTACTCAGCGTTCCTCTTTGAAGACAACGTGTTTGCGAATGACCGGATCGTATTTCTTGATCTCGATTCGTTCACGGGTATTCGCCTTGTTTTTGGTGGTCACATAGGTGTAACCCGTGCCCGCCGTGGAGCGGAGCTTAATTATCGGACGCTTATCGCTAGCCATAACTCAAACTTTCTTGCCTTCACGGCGGAGCGCCGCGACCACACTCTCAATACCACGTTTATCAATCGTCTTGATCCCCTTGGCGCTGACCTCAAGCTTGATCCAACGCCGCTCACTAGCCAAGTAATAACGTTTGGTTTGCACATTGGGATCCCAACGGCGACTAGAACGGCGATGCGAATGCGAGAGTTGCTTGCCGAAACGGGGTTTACGGCCGGTGACTTGGCAGACTTTAGACATTGGGCGCGGGCTCCTGACTTGCGCTTCTCTGACAACGAAACTAAGCAACGCACTATAGCGGCTTTCGCTAGCGTCTCCACCCCTAGCTAGCAAACGGGAGTTCTGCGCTAACCTCAACAATATGCCCACCGCCCATGTTGAAATGCCCGCCGCTCATGTTGAACCTGTCGAACACGCCAAACAAACCGCACAGATTGAAAAGGTCTTACTTGCTGCTCCCCGAGGGTTCTGCGCCGGCGTGGAAATGGCCATCAAAGCTCTCGCTTGGATGGTACGCGCCTTTGAACCCCCTGTCTACTGTTATCACGAGATTGTACACAACCAACTGGTGGTCCAAAGGTTTGAGGATTCGGGCGTGGTGTTCGTAGATGACATCAGCGAGGTACCCGTTGGCCGCCCGATTATGCTCTCCGCCCACGGGTCGGCACCAGAGGTGGTGGCCGCGGCAATCGCAAGAGGTGGCTATGTGGTGGATGCCGTGTGCCCGCTGGTCACCAAAGTCCACCACGAAGTCAAAACCCGAGCGAAAAAAGGTTACCAAATCGTTTATGTCGGACATGAAGGACACGAAGAAGCGGTAGGCACGATGGCTGTGGCACCAACCGCCATTCATCGAGTGGAAACCGCAACTGACGTGGCCAACCTACCCGAGTTCGACTCCCCCATAGCCGTGCTCGCCCAAACCACGCTATCGCATCGTGACTGGACTGGAGTGCTCGAAGCAGCACGCCAACGGTTCCCGCAACTTTGGCAACCGGAACGCTCCGACTTGTGTTTCGCCACCACTAACCGTCAATCAGCTCTGATAGAAATCGCTCCCCGTGTGGATTCCATGGTGGTGATCGGATCATCGAACTCGTCAAACACCAAAGCACTTGCCGCACTCGCCCGCGAAGCTGGGTGCTCCGAAGTGTTTCGTGTCAACTCAGCGGCGGAACTGCCTGAGGATCTTAACGGTATTGTCGGGTTGACCGCAGGAGCTTCAGCTCCAGAAGACTTAGTGCGCTCGGTGATCGAGCGGTTGGCACCCGCCGAAGGCGTGGAAGAAGTTCGTGTGACTGACGAAGACGAGTACTTCCCACCTCCCCGAAACCTGCGTCAACTATTGCACGCCATCGACGCGGCAGCAACCATAACTCTCGGGCTCACAGAACGCCGCCGGCCGCTTGACGACCGTAACATTGATGCCAGCGAGGTCCTCCAATCACTACCCGCAGCACACCAATAAACGACTCTGCGGTGCAACCAAGACGCCCAGCAGACTAGGACATGCACGAAGTTTTTCCCTTACACGACACGGACCTACCTTGGTACGCCCAGCAGCAACCTCAAATCGGCAACCACGCGCCAACAATTTCCCTTACACGACACGGCCGCACTACGCTGCACCCAGCAGCAACCTCAAACCCGCAACCATGCGCCAAAAATTTCCCTTACACGACACGGCCGCACTACGCTGCGCCCACCAGCAACCTCAAACCCGCAACCATACGCCACAATTTCCCTTACACGACACGGCCGCACTTCGCTGCGCCCACCAGCAACCTCAAACCGGCAACCATGCGCCAAAAATTTCCATCACACGACATGGCCGTGCGAGCTTTGTGTTGCTTCCTCAGATCACGCCGAGTCAATCGGTGGGCGGGGCTTCGTCACCAGCGGCCACGCGAGCCTCAACAAAAAGATCGGAGAGGTCGCGATACAACACCTCCGTTAGTTCCCGTATAGCACGGCGCGGAACCTTACCAGCAACCTTAGGCGGCGGTTGAATGGGTTCACCAATGATCGCCACCACCTTCGCTGGACGAGGAATCAGCGAACCGATCGGCAGCGCGCTAGGCGTTCCCCCTAACCCCACCGGCACAATCGGCACACCCGCCCGAGCCGCCACGAAAGCCGGGCCATCAAGTACCAAATCACGGTCCAAACGATCACCAACTTGGCGGGTTCCCTCAGGAAACATCACCAACGGTTCACCTAAAGCCAAGACATCGCTAGCGGCGCGAAGCGCGGTGCGATCCGCAGCACCTCGACGCACCGCAAAACCACCCATTACTGTCAGAAACGTGCCCAGCAAACGCGAATCCCAAAGGCTTTCTTTACCCATAAAACGCAAACGTTTCCATGTAATGACCGCCACAATCGGCGTGTCGGCAAACGAGCGATGTGCCGCCGACAAGATAAACGGGCCGTCTGGTAGGTTCTCCTTACCTTCAACCCTCAAACGAAACAAGCACTTGATGAGAACGTAAACGACCAACCACAAACCACGATACAGAACTCGACCGAACCACGACTGCCGACCACGAGCAAGCGTGTCTCCATCTTCTAAAGCGTGCATTTTTGGCTTGCCCATCTCGATTCGCTATCCCCGATCGACGATATCGCTCGGCAGCAATGCCACGATGTGGTTTACGACCTCATCAATAGCTAAAGCAGTCGTGTCCACAATCACCGCATCGTGAGCTTCTACCAACGGATCAGCCTCACGGTTGGAGTCGACCGTGTCTCGGCGGGTCAACTCGGCGGCTACCGCTTGAAGGTCCAACTCGGTGAGCTCTCTAGCTCGGCGCTGTGCCCGAACCTGCACATCGGCGGTGAGATACACCTTCAACTGGGCATTCGGAAAGACCGCCGTGCCGATGTCTCTCCCTTCAAGAACACCACCACCCCGGCGCTCAACCCATTCGCGTTGTCGTGACACCAACTCACGCCTCACCAGCGGGTTAGCCGCCACAGCACTCACCGCCCGTGTCACATCGGGGCTGCGGATCGGCAAAGTCGCATCCACACCGTTGACCACCACACGCCCATCGCTCATATCTAGTTCAATTGAACGCGCAGCATTAGCCGCGAACTCCAAATCATCAGGATCGCCTGCCGCTCGCAGTACCGCGAAAGCCACCGAACGATACATCGCGCCAGTGTCGAGATACGGCAACCCAAGCCGATCAGCCAATGCCCTAGCTACCGTAGACTTACCCGAACCCGCTGGGCCGTCAATAGCAATTACTCGTGTCTTCGATGCATCTTCGACAATCACCGAATCTTCGACAGTCACCGAAGCTGCTCCAAAGCACCAAAATAACCGGGGAAAGTCTTCGCTACACAACCTGGATCACGAACCTTTACACCAGCAACCCGCAAACCAACTAAAGCAAAAGCCATCGCCATGCGATGATCCTGATAAGTCTCAAACGTGGCGGCGTGCGGCAACCCTAGAGGGCGCACCTCGAACCCGTCAGCCGTTTCCGTGGCATCAACACCGCAGCGCCGCAGTTCGGCCACCGACCCAGCCACCCGATCACTCTCCTTATGACGCACGAAACCAATCCCCGAAACCCGCGTCACGCCCGACGCGAAGGCAGCCACAACCGCCAAAGTCGGGGCCGTATCGGAAATGTCACGCAAATCAACATCCACACCCCGCAACTCGCCACCACAAATCTCAATACTGTTGGCCTGCATTTTCACGCTCGCGCCCATTTGCGACAACACCTCAGCGAACGCAACATCGCCTTGGATAGACGCACGACCCAGTCCCGCGATCCGCAATCGGCCGCCAGTTATCGCAGCCGCAGCCAAAAAATATGCTGCCGCGCTGGCATCCGCTTCAATCACATAGTTGCTTGGGCTTCGATAACCGCCGCCAACAGTGATCGTCCGCCCGGTGCCATTGCTCGCTGGTTCGCTGATTTCCACGTTCGCTGCAAACGCACGCATTACCTCGGTGGTCATCTTGAGGTAAGGCCAACTGATCGGTTCCGCAGCAAGTTCCACAGTTAGTTTGTGGTGCCGCCTAGCTCCAGCAGCCAGCAGCAAACCCGAAGCGAACTGGCTACTAACATCCCCCTGAATCTGGCAACTTTGGGCGCTTATCGGTCCATGTACCCGCACCGGCAATCGATCTGGCATCTCCATTTCGTCAACCGTCACACCCAACTCACGTAACGCCTTGATTTGGTGACCCATAGGGCGGGCGCGGAGTTGGTGGTCGCCGTCAATCACGGTGGGTTGCTCACGCAAGGCTGCTAGGGCCATCAAAAATCGACTAGTGGTACCAGAACGGCGTGCGTTGAGCACGGGTGCGGTGGGGGGTGCGGCGGGGGGGGCGGCGGGCCGAGACATGGTTGGCACGCATGCGGCTGACACGGGCTCGGCACGCCCGGTGGATGCGGCAGGTACGGTCGGAGCGTAGGGCACAGCGGCACGCCCGACGGCTAGGTTGGGTGCGGCGGAAGGCACGGAGGGTGCGTCGGGCACGGTGGCAGGCACGGCAGGTGCGCCGGGCACGGCAGGCGCGTCGGGCACCGCAGGCACGGCAGGCGCGG
>JAHQYM010000006.1 GCA_024421095.1 Acidimicrobiia bacterium | reverse complement strand
ACACGCTGCCGTCGGCGTTCACGATCCCGACAGGTCAGTTTTCAGCGACCGCCACAATACAGATCACCGACGATCGCGACACCGAAAACGACGAGACTGTTGTGTTGTCCGCTTCGGCTGCCAGTCTGACCGTGACAGGTGCGACCTTTACGATCACCGCCAACGACGATCACGGGGTGTTCGTCAGCGGGCCCACGGTCAGGGGCGTGTTTGTTGGCCAAAAGGCGACGTATTCGGTCGAGTTGAACACCAGACCGTCGGCTGACGTGACGGTCACCGCCTCTAGCGGCAACCCCGAGTACGCGACCGTCGCGCCTACAGCGCTGACGTTCACCACCGCTGATTGGGACACGCGGCAGACGTTCACGTTGACCGGGGTAGAAACCGGCACCTCCACAGTCACCCACGCAGTCTCAGGTACAGACCCGAAATACCCGACCACCATGGCTGTCAACTCAGTGGAGGCACGCGTGTCCGTTTTTGTCCCGCCGGTGTTCAACCCGGGTCCGCCGCCGGCACCGGAGCCGTCGATGCTGGTGTTGACCACCGACGCAGACGACGACACCGTCATCGAGGGCGGGTCGGTGGCTGTCACCGCAACGCTTGATGAGGCGGCCACGTCGGCGGTGTCGGTGACGTTGACCGCCACGGGCACTGCCACAGCCGACGAAGACTACACGCTGCCGCCAGCGTTCACGATCGCCGCCGGCCAAACCACCGCGGCGGGCACAATTCAAATCACCGACGACGAAACCGCCGAAGACCCAGAAACGGTCATCCTCACCGCCACCGACACCGGCCTGACAGTCACGCCAGTGACCTTGACGATCACCGACGCGCCCGGTGTGTCGTTGTCGACCAGCGCCGTGTCGCTGCAAGAAGGCACGACCGCGGTTTACACGGCGGTGTTGGACACGCAACCGTCTGCGAGTGTCACAGTCACCGCCACCAGCGGCACACCAGACGCAGCGACAGTGTCTGAGGCGGTCACGTTCACCACCGACAACTGGGGCACCGCCCAAACGTTCACCGTGACCGGCACCAACACAGGCACCTCAGAGATCACCCACACCGCAACCAGCAACGACACAAACTACACCCTCCCCACGGTCGGCACAGTCACCGCCACGATCACCGGCACCGACGTTGAAGAAGCAGGGTTCGTTGACGTTGACCCAAGCAACAGTCACGCAGCCAGCATCAACGCCGTGTTCGGTGCCGGTATCACCACCGGCTGCAGCCAAAACCCGTTGAGTTACTGCCCCAACCAACCAGTAACCCGAGCCCAAATGGCCACATTCCTAACCAGAGCCCTCAAACTCGACGACACTACAGAAGCAGGGTTCACCGACGTTGACCCAAGCAACAGTCACGGAGCCAGCATCAACGCCGTGTTCGCTGCCGGTATCACCACCGGCTGCAGCCAAAACCCGCTGAGTTACTGCCCCAACCAACCAGTAACCCGAGCCCAAATGGCCACATTCCTAACCAGAGCCCTCAAACTCGACGACACCACAGAAGCAGGGTTCACCGACGTTGACCCCAGCAACAATCACACAGCCAGCATCAACGCCGTGTTCGCTGCCGGTATCACCACCGGCTGCAGCCAAAACCCGCTGAGCTACTGCCCCAACCAACCAGTAACCCGAGCCCAAATGGCCACATTCCTAACCAGAGCCCTCAAACTGTCAACACCCACACAATCCTAGAAACACAACACAACCAACAATTCTGTGATGGTAGACAACAAAGCAATTGCATGCTTCGATGCCGCCGAACATCTCACGGCTAAACAAGCTGCGATATCGTAGCTTCAGGCAGCACGCGCCGAGAATGACCCACCATTAGCGACCGCAGTCTCTGGAAATAATACACTGTCGAAGATTACGGCTCACCTGGTCGCCACTACCCCAAAGTCAAGACTGTCGCCTATCACAAGCCAACCCCGCCGATCCAGTTACGACGTTGTCATATTCGGCGGAGCGATGATCGGCTCCTCAATCGCATGGTCCTTGAGCGACCTCAACCGTTCTAGCGGCAGGGGCCCTTAGGTGCTCGTAATTGAAAACGAATACCGCACGCTAGATCTAACGCCACTAGGTTACAACCGGATAAACCGCCAAAAACCCTTCACCGAAACCGCCGTAATCTGAACGGCAGAAACCCATGACGACCGCCGAACCCAAACTGACGGCCGCCGCTATTGGTCGGTGTTAGACAGCTGATCGACAGCGTTGAGGAAATGCGCGATGTCGATCATCGGTATTCCTCTCTTCCGCGCGGTTTTTGCCTTGCCTGACTGCGACAACGGATCAGCAGCGACGAGCAGCGAGCATTTCTTTGTCAGGTTGGACGCAACGGTGAGTCCGACATCTTGAGCGGCCTGAACTAGTTGTTCGCGGTCGATTCCGAGTTGCGAAGACGCGCCTGTGAAGCAGACAACATCTCCGACCCTCATAGTGACCGTTCCAGCAGCGGAGTCGTAGTTAACGCCCTGGACGTAGGTGCCTGAGAAACTCTTGGGATCGAGTCGAAGTATCCGAGCAATATTCTCGGAGAGCGCCTGCTCACTCTCGGTCACGATTCCGTCAGCAACGATTCGTTGCGTTAGAAGGTCATAATACCGAGTATGCAAGATCAGTCTTCGTTGGTCACTGAGACCAAGGTGGAATGCCGTGTCATCGAGCCACTTCTGTTCAGCGGGTTCGAGTATCCCGTCGTCTAGGCACCGGTCCAAAACATCGAGATAAACCGACTCGTTAGCTACCGAGGTCTGAGGCCAGTCAGTTCGACTGACAACTTGTCCAAGTGACCCCCGGCGCGCCGAAGCTTCTGGGCGGCGGATGGTGAGACCCGAGGGTGCGTCCGAGCAACTGAACGACGCGTTTCGCACGCTGTTGAGGACCTGATAAGGACTCTGATGGCTAAACACGCCCAGAGCTGCACGGGCATCGTCGAGCGCGCCGTGCGAAGGGCGGTGCGTTCCGAAGCGCTCGGCCGCGATTGCCAATTTCAAACCGGTGAGTCTGTAGGTACACACGCCAACACCCGGGTCGAACGCCGCTTGGTCCAACCTCTCGATTTCCTGCGAGAGGAATCTGACATCGAAGCTGATGTTATGCGCGACCAGAATTGCACCATCAAGTCGCATCGCAATGTCAGCGGCAACCGCTGCGAATGGAGGGGCGGATTGCAACATCGTCGGCGTTATGCCGTGGATCCTTACCGGACCGGGGTCTCGTTCTGGCTGGACCAGCGTGTCGTACTCATCAACGATCTCGCCGCCAGTCACGGTGACGCATGCGACCTCGACGATGCGGTCATTGCGCGAAAAACCAGTCGTCTCAACATCGATCACCGCGTATCTGGGTGCTGCGTCTCGATTAGTGTTCATAATTTCCTTGTCTTTTGAATGTCGGTGAGCCTGTCGACTAAGCAAACATTAGTTGCAGGATTCGTCGCCGTCTATTGCATCGGTTGATTCGTCATCTGATTTTGATGATGCGGGAGGGGAGATCGGTGGTGCTTTGGGCACGAATGTTTGGAGGCCCTGCAGCACCTCGGCGTAATAGGTAACCGTAGCGTCAATCACCGAATCGATGAACCCGGGCGTACGTTTGGTTGCTCGACTTGTGCCCATCTGCGAATGGAGTCGCAAAATAAAACGCGCTGGAGGTTTCTTGTCTAGGCTTAAGCAGGCCAGTGGGTCTTCTCGAAGTTCGGCCAGAGAAGCGGTCACAGGACTCTTGGTTGCTTTCGGAAACGCATCAACCAACAAACTCTCCGGCGCGTTTCTTAGTTGTCTGACAAGCCAGACCACGCGAGCACGCGCAGTGCGGTCGTCGGGAGCTCTCAGTCGGGTACTCAACGTAATTCTTCGGGCTCGCAAGTTGACCTCAAGTTCGATATCGCCCACAGTGTCCGGGACACGTAACTCACCGCTCAAAATGCCCGTTTCGCAAAGCGAATCAATAAAACCTTTGCTGCGCAGCCGTGAGTCTTGCTGATGCGTCTTGGGGATGACTTCGATAGTGTCCGATCCAGTGTCGACACTCAAACGCATCGCAGTTACGCTTAGTAGTTGATCCCAACGTTGACACACATCAGCAACGGCGGGATCACGCTTCGATAGCCGGTCTTCAAAAGCCCCATCCCGGACCGAAACCCAACCTGTTCCCATGTCGGAAAAATCCACCACGCCGGAGTTCGGGTGGGTCAAATAACGGATCAACTCTCCGAGAATCCACGCCTGTTCTGGATCTTCAATACCTCGATGATGGTGCTCCTTGATTGCTTTGGAAACAATTTTCGCCCAAGAAACATGATGCAGGTCTGGGCCAGTTCGACCCCGCACTCGAATGCCTTCAGTCGGATGAACTCCTGGTGACGGTGCTATTTCGTTAGAAATAGAAATCACAGCAGGCACATAGTTGGCTTTCGCGGCCTCAATGTAAGCGGTCAATTGATCAAGACGGAGAGGTGCCGCGCCAGTCTTCACTTCGACGTACGCTTCGAAAGCAACTTTTTTGCCTTGCGACACGCGTATCAATCCATCGGGACGCAAAGAAGTTCCATCGGAGGTTTCGCATTCCGGTTGAACGAATGCCTCAATTTGTGCTCGCTTACCGATTCTCACGCCAAACATACCCAAAATCACAGACGCGAACGGTCTCACAACAGTCATCACTGCGAGCAGCGCAGAAGTGGCTCGATCCTCCGCCTCCTTCCTGCCTTTAATCCCTGAGACTGGGATCAGCCTGGCAGTCTCACCGTGACTCATCTTCTACCTCCTAAGGTCTAGGTTCCGCCGACAATATCTTGCTTGCCCACCGAATCAGTTGCATCCGCTTTGACACACCAACTCATAGTACACCAACAAGCGAATCTACCGAGCAAAACCCAAATGTCTATGATCCTCGGCCTAGTCCGTAGCCGAATCTATTGCGGTTCCGCACCCTTACGAAACCTCGGGCAAGAGATCCGAGCCGTGTGCATAGCTCGGACGCATCAAGACCCCTACAAAACACTATCTCAACACGCCAAACTCAGGAGCTCACAACAAACATCGAGCTTGCGGTAGCACCTAGTTGTCTTGTTTCGGTGGCGGATGGGTAACCTTTGGCATTGGTAGCAACTCGTCACTGTTCAACGCAGCACCGCGAACTAGAGACGCAGAAATCGGAGCAACGCAATTGGATATCCTGGTCGTAATCGGTACACGGCCCGAAGCGATCAAAATGGCACCGCTGATCCGCCGTCTCCGTGGCGAATCTTCGGTACGAGTGAATCTATGTGCCACCGGGCAACACAGAGAGATGTTCGCAACCGCCCTTGAACCATTCGAAATTGAGACTGATTTCAACTTGGATTTGATGCGCGAAGCACAACCTCTAGCCGACCTCACTGCTGCTGTCTTGCGCGGATTGCAAGGGATCTTAGATGAAATTAGGCCCGACATCGTTTTGGTACAAGGTGACACGAGTTCCACCTTTGCGGCTTCGTTAGCTGCCTTTTACGCAGGTGTCCGAGTCGGTCACGTGGAAGCAGGATTACGAACCGGTGACCCCCTCGCGCCCTGGCCCGAAGAACTGAACAGACGCCTCACCGCTCAAGTCGCACACTGGCATTTCGCCCCGACCGAAACTGCCCGATCCAACCTCCTCGCCGAATCCATCGCACCGAACCGCATTTTCGTAACGGGCAACACCGTGATCGATGCCCTCGAATGGATTCTGTCATCTATGGGTGATCAACTCCGCGAAAATATTCGTAATCGGTTCCCTTTTTTGGCTGACGACAAGAAATTGCTCCTGGCTACCGTGCACCGTCGCGAGAACCAGCGTGGCGGCGCCGCACGAGTATGCGCCGCACTAAGAACACTTGCCCGCCGTGAAGACATCAATGTGCTGTTGCCGGTTCATCCGAATCCCGCCATCAAACCTGTGGTAGAGGAGATTTTGGGTTCAACCCCGCGAGTGCATCTTGTTGAGCCGCTTGACTATTTTGAATTTGTCGCAACAATGAACGAGGCGCATCTGATCGTTACGGATTCTGGTGGTGTGCAAGAGGAGGCACCGTATCTCGGCGTGCCGGTTCTCGTCACCCGCGAGAAAACGGAACGTCCCGAAGCGGTTGCGGTTGGTGCAGCTCGTTTGGTCGGCACCGACACTGCGGAGATTTTGCGCCAAAGTTACATGTTGCTTGATGACAGGGATGCACACGAAGCGATGGCGTCAACTTCAAGCCCGTTCGGTGACGGACTGGCATCGGCTCGAATCGCAAAAGTTCTGCTAAACACGCCACGTTAACCTCCGTTTACCTGCGTCAACCTCCGAGCAGACCCTCACGCCAACGCGCAGGCTCGTCAAATTGCTGCTAGCTCATACACCCACGATGCCACATAGTCCACCGGGTCTGCACACCACTCAAGCATCTTTTGTCGCCGCTGCTGTTGTGCCGCCCGTTCCGCATCACGGTTGTGGAGAACACGCTCTAACTCTGCGAAGAACGCTCGGTCGTGGTTCGGGTTGAAAGTCTTAGTTAACCCCCAACGATGTTGCAACTCCTCTCGGTATGGGAGCCTTCCAACCCAAGTGTCGCAGTAGAACAACAATCCTACTGCATGGCCGTCGTCGGTATCGTAAAGAACCGGTGTACGTGTCAGCCAGCCAGCATGAACACCGGCAGGGGAACGGGTCAAGATCACGTCAGGGCGAAACTTCCGCACCGTGCGGAGGGTTACTTGGTCTCGGATTAGCAACTCGCGAGCCAGCGAAAGCCGGTTGCTTCCAGTTTGGGGGCCTCGAACGTGGGGTCTAACCCGAGTTTCGATCAGTTCCACCACATTGTCTTTGCCAGGGCGAGATATCCAAAGGGTTTCCGCGCCAGCATCCAACAGACGTTTTTCAACAGCACCCAAAACCCAAACATCGGCCGGATGTGCAGCGTCAATCAATACCTTCATTGACGTTGACCGTAGCGTCAGTCAATGTCGTAACAGTCCTGTATGGTCGTGTTCATCGTGACTCAAACTCTTACTAAGCAAGCAAACGAGCGGTTTTATTTTCGTCAACTGCTCTCGGGGCGTGATTTTGCGACTTCCGATCCAGTTGCGACCCAGATGGTGAACTGTGTTTATGCGATTGGTGACCGCCAAACCAATGAAGCGTTGCTTGTTGATCCAGCCTATGACATCGCCGCCTTGTTAGCCATCCTTGCTGACGACAGCATGGCTTGTAAAGGTGTGCTCGCGACTCATTACCATCCCGATCATGTGGGCGGTTCAATGCTGGGTTTGCAACTAGAAGGAATTGCCGAACTGCTTGAACGGGTGGATGTACCTATTCATGTGCAAGCCCCCGAAGCCGATTATGTGCGAGCGGTTACTGGGGTGGGTGACGCGTACCTGACTAAGCACAGCAGCAGCGATGTGGTGACGATTGGTGCCATAGATGTGGAACTAATATGCACGCCTGGCCATACCCCAGGTAGTCAGTGTTTTCTGGTAGAAAACTGTCTAGTTGCTGGTGACACTTTGTTTCTTGATGGCTGCGGACGTATGGATTTGCCTGGTTCTGATCCCACCCAAATGTATGAGAGCCTCACGAAGCGGCTAGCAAAAGTTCCCGATAATGTGGTCTTGTTTCCAGGGCACCGCTATTCGCAAGATTTTTCAGCGACAATGGGGGCAACGAGGCAAAACAACGCTGTGTACCGGCCCAAGACCCGCGAACAATGGCTTGCCGCGTTCGCCGGCTAAACAAACTCGCCGTCTGATTTCAGCGCGTGTTCCGAAGGCCCGTTCCAGGGCGGGTTCCGCCCACTAATCCCAGGGCGGGTTCCGCACTTATTCCAGCGTGGGTTCTGCACATTCGATGCGCGATGGCTGTGGGTTAAAGAAACGGGGTTGTTCAACGAAACCGGTACCTGAGCGTTCGGTATTAAGGTATGCATCAATAGCGTCGGCGGTCGCGAGCGCGGTTGCGCTAATGTAGGCATCAGTTGTGAAAAGTGCGGCTTCAGCAGGGTTGGAAAGGTAACCGTACTCGACCAAAACAGCGGGGATAGCAGGGCGGCGGACCATACCGTACGCATCTCTCCCTTCTGAAGAGAGCACACGCAACACACCAGCAGTGCTTGCTCTGCCCCAAGTGATCCCGTCGAACTTGGCAAGCGCAGTGGTGACTGCTTCGTAAAGCAATCCACCAAGTCGAGCGGAATCGGCGCTAACTCCCCCAGATGCAGTGGATTGGACATATACCTCGGTGCCTGGGGTGTTGCTCCCAGCCGGTGTTGGGGCGTTGTGGTGTATCGAAACCAACGCTTCAGGGTTAATTGCATCTGCGAAGAGCGTGCGAACCGAAATCAACGTTGGATAGTTGCCGGTGCGGGTGCTGATCGTTGGGATACCTCGCCGGTTTAGTTCGTCAATCACGGCTTGACCGAGCGTGAAGTTCAAATCTCGTTCCACTAAACCATTGGGGCCTACCGCGCCGGTGTAAATCGGACCCCCATGCCCTGGGTCGATAACAACCCGTGCCCCGTGAATTGGTGAACCGGTCGAGACCGTTGCGGTGTTCCCGCAAGGTGTGCGCACAACGTAACCCGAATCGACACAGCCAAGAACCGCAACCGTGATCCCCGTGAGCGTCACCAAACCAGGCGGATTGGCACCTTGGGGGCACGGAACAGTTGCAATCGGTGCGGTGGTTGTGGGCGGCGCGGTTGTCGTGGTCGTGGTGACGGTTGTGGGTGGGGCGTAGGCTAACTGGGTTGTGGTAGTTGGCGTGGTGGGTGTCGGTGCGGTGGGTGCGGAAGCCGGTCCGGTGGTTAGCGTGGTGGGTTCGGTAACTGGTGCGGAAGTTGGCGTGGTGGTCAACTTTGGGGTGATGTTTGTGGTTGTCGCAACCGAAGTTGTGCTAGCAATTGGCACGCTGGTGCTGCTTGGCGGCAAGGTGTCGCTGGTGAAGTCAATGTTGTTGTTAGACGAAGCGCAAGACGCAAGCAAGCAGGTCACCGCAATAAACTGGATCAGGAAATGGTTGGGGTTTTGCACCAACCCGTAACGTTAGCGTCTCGTTCTGTCACTTAGGGCGGATCCTCACCGTTTAAGGCAGTGCTCTCTGTACAAGTTCAATAGCCGCTAACCTTCCCTTCTCACCAAAATGTTGGAACTCCAACTCGTCAATCGTTATCCACCAAAACCATTTCGTGAAGGGGCAATGTCGTACCCTACGGCTAATGTTGATCTCAGTCGGATGTCTATTATCGTGGACACTTGAAAGGGAAGATGCAATGAGCGTAAAGGAAACCAGCCGATGACGAGCCAATGGCAGCATCAGGTGCATTTTGGGGATTGCCTTGAGGTTATGCGTGAGATTCCTGATAATTCGGTTGACCTAATTGTCACTTCGCCACCGTATGCGGATGCCCGCAAGCATACTTACGGAGGGATAAGTGCGGATAAGTATGTTGATTGGTTCTGTGAGCGTGCCGTTGAGATGTATCGCATTCTTGCGCCAACTGGATCGTTCGTTTTGAACATCAAGGAAAAGGCAATTGATGGCGAACGTCATACCTATGTACTTGAGTTGTTCTTGGCGCTTAAGCGCGAGGTTGGTTTTCGTTGGGTGGAGGAGTACATCTGGCACAAGACTACGGCTATGCCAGGAAAGTGGAAGTACCGTTTTCGAGACTCTTGGGAACGTTTGCCGCATTTCGCTAAAACTCCCAACATGAAGATGCGCCAAGATGCTGTGAAGGTTCCGATTGGTGGTTGGACGGATAAGCGTCTCAACAACATGAGCAGTAATGACTTGAGCCGCCAAGAATCCTCTACCCGCTCTGGTGTGGGTAGGCGCATTGCGAACTGGCAAGGTAAAGCGATGGTTTATCCAACCAATGTTTTGCATAAGTCTCCAGTGGCACACAACACTGGCCACAGCGCGGCGTTCCCGGAATGGCTGCCCGAGTTTTTTATTAAACTGTTTACCGATGATGGTGATGTCGTGCTTGATCCGTTTCTCGGGTCGGGCACGACGTATCGCGTAGCAGCAAGGTTGGGCCGCATTCCGGTAGGCATCGAACTCAACCCGGTTGGTGGTTGGATTGGGCACAATGGGGCATATGAGCGAGGATGGGTTTTTGCCTGAAGCGCCGACGACTGGGGCGGTGTCGGAGATTTTTGACCCGATTGTATGGCGCGGTGTGCCGGGGTTTGACGACCTTGTAGATGTCACTTACCATCGGGCAAAGGCGCAGGGCACGGTGCGGGTCGCTTTTGACCGCCCCGAGGTGCGCAACGCCTTTCGGCCCAGAACTGTCGACGAACTGTTTCGCTGCTTAGACCATGCTCGCATGTCTGTTGATGTTGGTTGCGTTTTGCTTACTGGTAACGGCCCCTCACCTAAAGATGGTGGCTGGGCATTTTGTTCCGGCGGCGACCAACGCATTAGAGGGAAAACCGGTTATCAGTATGCTGGCGGTGAAGCAAGCGATTCGGTGGACACTAACCGCACCGGGAGACTGCATATTCTGGAGGTTCAACGCCTCATCCGTACTATGCCGAAAGTAGTCATCGCGGTGGTGCCGGGGTGGGCTGTTGGTGGTGGACATAGTCTGCACGTCACAGCCGATCTGAGCCTCGCCAGCGAAGAACATGCTGTGTTTAAACAGACAGACACAGCCGTAGCGAGTTTTGATGGTGGGTTCGGATCGGCCTACTTGACACGCCAAGTCGGGCAGAAGCGAGCGCGAGAAATTTTCTTTCTAGGGCGAAACTACACAGCACAAGAAGCCTTGGATATGGGGATGGTCAACGCCGTTGTACCGCACCATCGTCTTGAAGCAGTAGCACTTGAATGGGCAGCGGAGGTCAACAGCAAGAGCCCAACTGCACAACGCATGGCGAAGTTCGCTATGAACCTTATTGACGATGGCCTCACGGGTCAGCAAGTGTTCGCTGGTGAAGCTACTCGCCTCGCCTATATGACGGAAGAAGCCACCGAAGGGCGTGATGCGTTTCTCGAGAAGCGTGATCCCGATTGGTCCAGTTTTCCTTGGTATTTCTGACTTACGGGTCGCTAGGTCGGGGGATTTTGTTTGGGTTTGTTCGGCCCGTGGCACAAAATTCGGGAGTTTAGGGTTAGCGTGCAGTTTGTATCGCTTTTGGAGGTGCCCTTTGGGCGATTTGAAACCGTTTTCCCCAAAACCGAAGCGCAACTATGGGTCCGTTCTGATTCGCCGTAGCGTTTTCTGGTCGTTGCTGTTGTTGGCCTTAGCAAGTAGTGCTTGCAACCACGTAAAACCCATCAGCGCACCAACTGCTTCCACCACCACTGTCAACCCCGACAAGGGCTCGAAAGGTGACCCACCCACCACCACAATTCTCACCGCACCCACCAAAAAAGACTGTTCACCACAAGTTGCAGACACATTTCGCTCAACTGAAAATACCGCAACATTGGCCAGTTTCGAGATAGCTCAAGCCGCATTTGACTGCGCTGACGAGGTTGGGCTCGCGCCACCCAATAACGCTGCCGCATTAGCCACGCTAGCCACCGTTGGGATAGACGGGCCAATACTCCTGCCTAGTTCGTTGACCGACCCAGCGTTAGTAGACGAACTCGCACGCCTCACGCCAGAGCGTATTGTCGCAGTTGGGTTCAGCGAGCAAACTCTTCGCGGCGCACTCAGCGATCACAATGTGGAGAAAATGGCGGTTGACCCGCTAGCAACTTTTTCAAGTACAGATGCTCTCGCTCAACGAGTGTGGTTAACCAACAACCAAGCCTTAGCCCAGCCATTAACAGTGCTCGCCGACCAAATCGGTGTTGGAGTCATCACCGCAAGTGGTGACCTGCGTGGGTTGCCCAAAGCGCAGCGTCAAATGATCATGGCTGCCGCACAGGTTGACCTGATAACCGAATTTGGCGAAGACGCATCCTGGCAACTCAATGTGCTGCGCAGCGGGAATGAACTTCCTGGCGGTGGTGTATTGATGTTTGATGCCGACAACCCCCGCCGGTTAGTTGCCATGTACGGCCATCCGAGCACCAGAAGCCTCGGCGTGCTCGGCGAACAAAGCGCAGCTGAATCTGTGGAACGTTTGGCGACCATTGCCAACGGTTACGAAGCGGACGGCTCAACCGTGTTGCCTACATTTGAGATCATTGCAACAGTTGCAGCAGCCCAAGCCGGGTTTGACGGAAACTATTCAAACGAAACTTCGCGGGAAACAATCCGCCCATGGATCGAAACCGCGAGCGCTAACGACATCTACGTGGTGCTGGATTTGCAACCGGGACGGTCTACGTTTTTGTCGCAAGCAATGATTTACGAAGAGTTTCTGCGTTTACCGAATGTTGGGCTTGCGATTGATCCCGAGTGGAGACTCAAACCCCACCAACGCCATTTGCAACAGATTGGCACGGTCGATGCTGTTGAGATCAACGAAGTTGTTGATTGGCTAGCCGCAATCGTGCGAGAAGAAGCGTTGCCTCAGAAGTTGCTGATACTGCATCAGTTCCGGTTTTCGATGATCACCAATCGACCGGTCGTGAAAACCCCCTTAGAACTAGCAGTTTTGGTGCATATGGACGGCCAAGGGTCATTGCCTAGCAAATACAACACTTGGCATGCTCTGACCCGCCAATCCGATGTCGACAAGTTTTATTGGGGATGGAAAAACTTCTATGACGAAGATTCGCCGGTAGCCACCCCCGCAGAAGTATTGGCACTCTCTCCGTCACCGCTGTTCGTGTCGTTTCAGTAGCAAGTTCACGCTGCAAAAACTCCCGAGAAGTATTGCGTGACTTGGTGGAAGCGAAGCAACTCGCTGTGCTTAGGTGGCTGGTGTAAAATGCCGATTTCGCGCGACACGCAACCTTCTGAACTGAGGTTTTACTTCACCAATTTGGCGATTTTGGTAGAAAAACACCAGCCACCTAGCCGCGTCTTGCAGACGGTCGGATAATTCAAATTATTTTGACACCGCTTTTGGTCAGGCTTGATAGGGCGGCTTGAGTTGTTTCAGGGGAGACACCAGCGCAGTGCTTCAGCAACACAGTGGTGGTGAAACCGGCGCGGGCAGCATCAAGCGCAGTTGCTTTCACACAATGATCAGTTGCCAAACCAACCACATCAACGCTAGTGACCCCACGGGAGCAAAGCCAGTCGCCTAACAACACCGACTCGTCAGCGGTGGCACCACCATCAAATCCAGTGTAGCTAGCGGTCGTTCGCCCTTTGAGAAAAACCTCGTCAATGGCAATGTCTAGAGCCGGATGAAAAGCCGCGCCGTCGCTATCCGCAACGCAATGCACCGGCCAAGTGTCGACAAAGTTAGGGCCAACTGCTGGATCTGCAAAATGTTCACCCGGGTCGACATGCCAATCTTTGGTAGCAACCACAAAGTCGTAGGCACCACCAGCCCGACCAAAACCGGCATACTCGCTGATCGAGCGGGCTACCTCCGTGCCACCAGCAACCGCTAGCGAACCACCTTCACAAAAGTCGTTTTGCACATCAACAACGATTAAAGCCTTCATGCTGTCAACCCTACCCAACTTTCGCTCAGTTAACTATTCAGTCCAACGACACAACCACACCCAATACCTCAACAACGACACCCACCGCTACGAACCAGCCAAACAACAGTCCCCAACCCCCGCCCCCGACACAACCGCGCCTGTTACCTCAACTACCAAACCAACGTCACGAACCAGCTCAAACAACAGTCCCCAACCCCCGTTCTGACAACAAGACCCCAACCTCAAACTGTCACTAACCTACCAAACAACAGTCCCCAACCCCCATCCCCGACACAACCGCACCCACTTCCTCAACTGCGATACTCACCATTCCGAACCGCTTTCGACACCGGTTCCTCAATACCCTGCCAGATAGTCGACACCGCCGGCGTGGTCCGCGGCCACGGCGTGCGGTCCCTCGCCTGCAAATACTCACGCCGGTCCACACAACGCGAGCGCGAGGAACTCACCCCTCCATCAACTGCAACGACAGATCCGTTTCGCAACAATGGCACCTGCGGGCACAGCGAACGCTCTGGCACCTCCACTGGCAACACAGACAACACTTCGGCGCTAAAATACCCATTGGCATCAAGGGTCCGATGAACCGTTTTCTGGCCACCGATGGTGCGTTTCTTGGGCGAAAGTTTACCCACAGCCCGCAACCCGGCAGCGCCATCACCTGAAGCAATCGCCACAAGTTTGTATACCAACGATGCTGTTGGATGGCCCGAACCGGTCACCAACCTCGTGCCGACCAAGTATGCGTCAATAGGCGCACCCGCCGCTTCGAGTTCGGCAATCAAGAACTCATCAAGATCACTCGACACCACAATCCGACATTTGTATGCCCCAAGTTCATCTAACAAACATCGAGCGGAACGACTATCAGCGAGTAGTTCGCCACTATCAATCCGTATCGCCGCAATATCCACCCCCACCACATCCACCGCACGACGAATACCTTCAAGCACCTCAAAAGTATCGACTAGGTAGGTTGAATTCACGCCGAGAGTATCACGTTGCACTCGAAATGCTTCGCTTTCGCTGCTGTGCGCCAACACGAAAGCGTGCCCGGTGGTACCAGAGGTAGGAATACCATGCCGACGACCAGCTTCAAGATTGGAAGTCATGTCGAAACCAGCAATATGGGCGGCTCGGGCGGCAGCCACAGCCGATTCTGGGTCGGTGCGCCTAGAGCCACCTTCAATGAGGAGCCGCTCAGGAGCAGAATCGGCAACTCGGGCAGCAGCCGAAGCCACCGCGCAGTCGTGGTTCAATATCGACAACAAAACTGTTTCGAGAACTAAACAATCTGCAAAGCTGCCAGACACCGTCAGAACTGGGCTGTAAGGAAAAAACAGTTCACCTTCGGCGTAGCCGGTGATATCTCCCCGGAAGCTATAGTCACGCAACCAATCGGCCATCAAATCGCTTTGGATCACGCCGCTGGCTTGAAGATGCCTCACCGTCTCACTATCGAAACGGAAGCGGGTCACAGCATCCAGCACACGGTCGATACCAGCAACCACTCCATAAGCTCGACCTGGCGGCAAACCCCGAGCAAAAACTTCAAACACGCATTGCTGCCCCGCGATCCTTGATTGGAGAGCCGACTCCACCATCGTTAGCTCATAATGGTCGGTAAAAAGTGCGCTAGATTGGCGTTTCATCTCACTTTACGTTAGCGGCACCGCGTAGCCTCAAGGTATGACCGGCCCAAGCCCCTTCCAAGTAATGCATTCACTGACCGCTGATCGTTCTGAACTAAGCGACATTGAACTTCACGAGCAGACGCGGCAGCGGGTGTTGGCTTTTGCTCGCCCGTATCGCAGTGCAATCGCTGTCTATCTATCGATAATCGTGTTGTCGACGTTCCTCGGTTTGTTGCCGCCGCTGCTGATTAGGCAGATTTTCGACGTGGCTATCGAAGACAGAAACCGCGGCTTTCTGAACATATTGTTTGCGGTGATGGTGGTGGCGGCCAGCGCAGAAGCACTGCTGTCTTTAGTGGAACGTTGGCTTGGTTCACGGATCGGAGAAGGCTTGATTTTCGATTTGCGGGTGTGCTTATTTGATCATGTGCAGCGAATGCCGGTTGCTTTTTTTACCCGTACCCAGACAGGCACGCTGATTAGCCGACTGAATAACGATGTGATAGGCGCGCAACGGGCTTTCACTGGCACTTTAGGCACGGTCGTGGGCAATGTGATCACGCTCACCGGCACGTTGGTTGCAATGCTGATCCTTGAATGGCGACTGACATTGTTGGCAATCGTGATTTTGCCAGTTTTTTTGCTGCCGGCGCGTCGTGTTGGCACTAATTTGCAAGCCATTACTCGTGAGTCGATGAACCTGAATGCTTCGATGAACAACACCATGACCGAGCGCTTCAATGTGGCTGGGGCGCTGCTGGTGAAATTGTTTGGGCGACATAGCGTCGAAGCTAATGAGTTTTCGGCGCGGGCGGGTCGGGTTCGCGATATTGGGGTGCGCAGCGCGATGTACAGCCGCGTGTTTTTTGTGGCTTTGAGTTTCGTGGGCGCGCTTGGCACCGCCGTTGTTTATTGGCTCGGCGGGTATCTAGTCATCAACACTTCGATCACGATTGGCACTCTCACCGCGCTAGGTCTTTACACCGTGAGAATTTACTTGCCGTTGACTAGTCTGTCTAATGCACGGGTTGATGTGCTGACCGCTTTTGTGAGTTTTGAGCGGGTGTTTGAGGTGCTTGACGCGCCCAACGCCATTGTTGACGCTGCGGATGCCGCCGAGTTGGAAAACCCGCGGGGCGACCTGAGGTTCGATAATGTGACTTTTCGGTATCCCGATCCGCCGACCGGTACACCTCCATCTTTAGGCGGCGATGAAACTACGGCATCACCCACTGCGGTCTTGCAGGACATAAACCTGACTGTGCGAGCTGGGCAAATGATAGCCATCGTGGGGCCTTCTGGTTCTGGCAAAACCACGCTCACCTCACTCGTTCCCCGTCTATATGATGTGACTAGCGGGGCGATCAGTGTAGATGGCCACGATGTGCGAACGCTCACTCAAGATTCTTTGCGCCGCAGTATCGGAGTCGTCAGCCAAGACCCGCATCTGTTTCACGATACGGTCGAGATGAACCTACGTTATGCACGTGCTACGGCAAACCGCAAAGAGATCGAAGCAGCGTGTCGTGCAGCACGCATCCATGAAGTGGTCGCGGCATTGCCAGATGGCTACGACACCATCGTCGGTGAACGTGGTTATCGACTTTCTGGCGGCGAGAAACAACGTTTAGCGATTGCTCGAATGCTGCTGAAAAACCCCGCCATCGTTGTGCTTGATGAGGCAACTAGCCACCTAGACACCGAGAACGAAGCCTATGTGCAGGAAGCGTTGATTAATGCTCTGGCAGGTCGTACTTCGTTGGTTATCGCGCATCGTTTATCGACCATCACTGATGCCGATCTCATCGTGGTGCTTGACAATGGACGCATTGTGGAGACTGGAACACACGATGAGTTGCGCAAGCGTGGTGGTCTATACGAAGAATTGTATGAGGTGTTGGTGCGAGCCGACCACACCTAGTGCGTCTCTCAGAAAAATATGTTGCTGCCTACCAACAGAGCGACCATCGACATGACTACAAGAATCAACGATCGGTACATCGTCCGCGTGTGCGTTGTCATTTGCTCTGCAATAAAGGTTGTTTGATTGTTCAAAGACTCAAGAACTTTTGAATAATGGCTAGCCAACAACAACGTCATCTCACCACGCAACTCGCCAAATTTCTCGCCCATCTCGCCACGCAACTCGCCCAATTTCTCGCCCATCTCGCCGCGCAACTCGCCCATCTCGCCACGCAACTCGCCCATCTCGCCACGCAACTTACCGAATTCCTCGCCCATCTCGCCGCGCAACTCGCCCAATTTCTCGCCCATCTCGCCGCGCAACTTACCGAATTCCTCGTGGACCTCAACGCGAAGTTCGGTAAGGGCCGCCATAAGGGTGTTAGAAAGTTCGTCAAGATCTTGTTTTGTGGCGTAGTCGGCAAGCGCCTTTACCACATCATCTTTGGTTGCAATTTGATCCCAAGCTACTGGCGGTGTTCGCTCCATAATGAGTCTGGCTACCTCCTCACCATGTACGTTAATCATACTAGCGAAGATTGCAAGGCGATTTTCTTCGGTTATGGTCATTGAATTGCCCCTTTCCTTTGGGTTCAGTGTTTTCAAAATCGTCAACGTGAGGACTACTATACATGAAATTCATCAAACAACGCTATAATCGCGATATCTTCTAATCTAATTGACTTTGATGTTTTCGGCACCTAAACAACTAAAAAATATTGCAACACTAATAGATGTTGCAGTGCAAGATTTGCTAGCTCAAGAGCGCAACACTTGGTCTGCAGTGAACCCTGCATTGGACGTGCCTCTCGCCGAACTGAACGATTTTGTGATGCGTGGCGGTAAGCGGATTCGTCCAGCTTATTGTCATTGGGGTTGGGTAACGGCTAACGGCGACCCCGACTTGAACGCGCCTGAACCGTTGGCGGGGGGTTGCGCTCTGGAGTTGCTGCACGCTTTCGCGCTGATCCATGACGATGTTATGGACGGTTCAGCCACACGGCGTTCCGCTCCGGCGGTGTGGGCTAGTTACATTGAACGTCACCAGCATGCTAGTTGGCGTGGTGAACCTCGGCGTTTCGGGGAAGCGGCTGCGGTGTTGATAGGTGACATTGCCTTAGTGATCGCCGACCGTACACTCGGTGATGTTCCTGCGGTTGCGCGCCGTGTTTGGGACGCTTTGCGCACCGAGTTGAACATGGGCCAGTACCTTGATGTGATTGGCACGGCGCAAGGTGCGGTTGCTGTTGAAGATGCTCGGGCTATCACCCGCTACAAGACTGCGCTATACACGATTGTGCGCCCGCTGCAGCTTGGCGCGGCTCTGGCTGGCAACGCTGATCTGGCCGCAGCGTTGGCTGCCCACGGGTTGCCGCTGGGTATGGCTTTCCAGTTACGTGACGATTTGCTTGGCGCGTTTGGCGACCCGCAGCAGACTGGTAAGCCGGTAGGCGAGGATTTACGGGAAGGCAAACCGACGGTTTTGCTGGCGTTGGCTCGTGAGGAAGCTTCGCAGTCGCAAAAGGGCGTACTAGCAAAGGCTGGAACTGATGTAACCGATAGCGAAGTTGCAGCGATGCAGCAGGTGCTTGTGGAGACCGGCGCGGCGGCTTCCACCGAAACCGAGATTAACCGGTTTCTAGCGAGCGCATTAACGGCCCTCGACTCTTTACCGAATGTTCACGGCAACCGCGACGCGTTAAGCGCGCTGGCGCACTATGTGGTCAACCGCGAAACTTGAACGTCGCGCCCAATCGGCAAATCAGCGCGATTTGGCCTAAAGTGTTGTTATGAAACTTCACCTAGACACCGAACTTTGCCAAGGTCATAGCCGTTGCGTCATGGTGGCTCCAGAATTGTTTGACGCTGACGAAGACGGCTACTCAATGTTGCTGCATAACGGCGATGTACCAGCGAGTTTGCATAACAAGGCAAGGCTCGCGGTTGATAACTGCCCTGAATACGCGATTGAGGTGCTTGAAGGCTGATTGCTGCCTAACCTGCAATGGTGCGGATACACAAGTTTGCGTCTACAGACGCTTTCGTTGCTATTGATTTGCCTGATGTGGCTGCTTCTTCGGGCCCGCTTCGCTGGGCTCGCAGAGTGCTTCAAGGCGGTGCCAAAGAATTGGCACGGTCGCAAACCTACACCTATGCTGCACTCAACATGCGCTATGGCGGTGCCTCAGCAGGGATTAGCGCACCTGTGCCGACACGCCAAGAAGCTATCGCCAAGTTCGTGGCCGAGGCGGCGGAGTTAGTCAAACAAGGCACATATTTGCCTGATGCGGCCAAGGGTGTGAGTGAAGCTGAGTTGGCTCCTTTGCGTGCTGATGACCCGCGTGACACGGCGAGGCTCGGTGGAGCCACCAACCGAGGCGCTTCATCTTTTGCCGACGGTTGCGAGGGGCTAAGTGCTGCCGTTTGCGCAGATCAATGTGTTGGGGGTGTGGACGGCCTGAGCGGCCGAAATGTGGCGATTGAGGGTTTCGCTGCGAACGGGCCGGCGTTGGCCGCAGCGGTAGTTGAGCGTGGCGCAGTGGTTCGTGCAATAGCCACATCAGTAGGTTGCGTGAGTTCAAAGTCTGGGCTTGAGGTGCAAGCTCTTAGCGATGCATGGGACGCACAAGGTGCCGAGTTGGTTCACGAACTTGGTGTAGTTGAACCTCACGAGAAAGTGTTCGCATCAGGAACTGAGGTGGTGTTTGTTGGCTCAAAGATGGGTGTGGTCAACCATCAAGTTGCCGCGTCCATGCTTGACGTGAAGGCGGTGGTTGCCTGTGGACGTATCCCGCTAACGGCTAGAGCTTTGGCGGTGTTGCGAGGTGCTGGCGTGGCCGCGCCCGCAGATTTCGTGGCTTTAGCAGGCTCAACTATCGCATTATGGGGAAGCCCGACCCGCACCGAAGCCGAAATCCTTGCAGAGGTCACCGAAACCGTACGCACTGTGAGCCACGAGTTTGCATCCCATGACGAAGGGCCGTTCATGTCCGCCTGCTATTCGGCTGAATCTTTTCTGCACACCTGGCAAGAACACCTGCCTTTCGGACGACCGCTTGCCCCATAGCCCAACGCAGTGCTAGCAAAGTCGCGTTTTGGCGGTAATCCGCTATGGTAATGGGTTCTCGGGGCTGTAGCTCAGTTGGTTAGAGTACCTGCTTTGCAAGCAGGGGGTCGCGGGTTCGAATCCCGCCAGCTCCACAATACCGTAAGCTTTTTTAACCACGCATGTCACGCAATTCGCGGCGCAATTCTTTGACTTCGTCACGTAAGCGAGCCGCGTACTCGAAACGCAGATCAACCGCCGCATCGTGCATTTCTTGTTCAAGTGAGGCAATCAACTTAGTAAGTTCAACTTCGGGCAGGTCACTCAGTTCATCGGTTGCGCGGCGCTTACGTCCTAGTTCCGCTAAGGCATGCGGCACTGGCGCGGTTTGTTCTCGGGGCCGTATCATCGACAAAATATCGGTGATTTCTTTACGGACCGACTGCGGGTCTATGCCGTGTTGCGCGTTGAATTCTTGCTGCAGTTGACGGCGGCGCATAGTCTCGTTAATTGCCCTTCGCATCGAATCGGTAACCCGGTCTGCGTACATCACCACCTCGCCAGCAACGTTGCGAGCCGCCCTGCCGATCATCTGAATAAGCGAGGTTTCGCTGCGCAAAAATCCTTCCTTGTCGGCATCAAGGATCGCCACCAAAGACACCTCAGGAAGGTCAAGACCTTCACGCAACAAGTTGATCCCAACCAGCACATCAAAAGAACCCATACGCAGGTCCCGCAAAATCTCGATGCGGGCAATGGTGTCCACTTCGCTGTGCAAATAACGAACCCGCACACCAAGTTCGAGGAGGTAGTCGGTAAGGTCTTCCGCCATTTTCTTAGTGAGCGTGGTGACCAACACTCGTTCTCCTCGCCCTACCCGGCCGGCGATTAGTTCTTGCAGGTCGTCAATCTGTCCTTTGGTGGGTTTGACGAGCACCGCCGGGTCAACCAAGCCAGTAGGTCTTACAATCTGTTCAACCACCTGCGAGGAAACCTCCAGTTCGTACGCACCGGGCGTAGCAGACAAGAAAACCACTTGGTTGATTCGTTCCATCACTTCGCTAAAGCGCAAAGGACGGTTATCTGCCGCCGAAGGCAGCCGGAAGCCGTGATCAATCAATGTGGCTTTACGACTGCGGTCACCTTCGTATTGGCCGTGAAGTTGCGGTACCGCCACATGCGACTCGTCAATCACCATCAAAAAGTCTTCCGGGAAGTAATCAAGCAACGTATATGGAGCTTCGCCCGGATTACGCCCATCTATCGGTGCTGAATAGTTCTCAATCCCGTTGCAGTAGCCAACTTCTTGCATCATCTCCAAGTCGTATTCTGTACGCATCCGCAAACGTTGAGCCTCAAGAAGTTTCCCCTCTTTATCAAACCAGGCCAAACGCTCGACCAACTCCTGTTCAATCCGTTGCATCGCCGCGATCATGGTGGCTTCGCTGGTGGCGTAATGGGTCGCAGGAAACACCACAAGATCTTCTAACGTCTCCAGCTTTTCTCCCGTAAGCGGGTCTACCACCGTAATCTGTGTTACCTCATCTCCAAATAGTTCCACCCTTACCGCCGTTTCGTCATATGCCGGATGGATTTCTATGGTGTCTCCACGAACTCTGAACTTGCCGCGAACCAAGTTCATGTCGTTACGCTCATATTGCAGATCAACGAGACGCCGCAAAATTGAACGTTGAGCATATTCCTGACCGGCATGCAAAACCAGCAATTGTTTTTCGTATTCCTCAGGTGATCCCAAACCATAGATAGCCGACACAGACGCAACCACTATCGTGTCTCGCCTAGTCAACAAAGCCGAAGTGGCAGAATGACGCAAGCGATCTATTTCATCGTTTACAGACGAGTCTTTCTCAATATAAGTATCGCTTGAAGGCATATACGCCTCCGGTTGGTAATAGTCGTAGTAACTGACGAAATACTCAACTCGGTTGTGCGGAAAAAACTCTTTCAACTCGTTTGCCAACTGCGCGGCTAACGACTTGTTTGGTGCCAACACCAGCGTTGGGCGCTGAACTCTTTCAATAGTCCAAGCGATAGTAGCGCTTTTGCCTGAACCAGTGATTCCCAACAAAGTTTGGAAACGGTCGCCTCGTGCAATACCATCAGCCAGCGCTGCGATTGCCGTTGGTTGGTCACCACTCGGTTGAAAACCCGACACGACCTTCAAGGCCGTGCGGTCGCTCGGAACTGTTGCTGGAGGCATCCTCAACAACCTAGACGTTTGGAAGAGATTTTATCCACTCCCAAGTTCGGTTGATGTTGCGGGTGAGCGTTTCCAAATCGGCAGAGTTGTCGATTACCCAATCAGCAACAGCTAGGCGGGCTTCTCGGCTTGCTTGACTAGTGATACGTGCCCACGCTTCGGCTTCGCGAAAACCACGGCTCTCCACCAAACGCTGCACAGCAAGTTCGCAAGGAACATCAACCACGATAATCCCCGAGAATTTCCCGAAGCGGTCAGCAATAGACGCACCGTCAGCCCCCACAAGGAGCGGCAAATCGAAAATCACCAGCGCATCACAAGCCACCGACCGCGCATAGTTCTGCCGTTGGTTTTCAATCTCAAGATAAAGCGGCGGATGCACGATTGCCTCAAGAGCCGCGAGTTCGGCGGCATCACTAAACACGATCTGTGCAACCGCTCGACGATTCAAAGTGCCGTCATCGGCAACCACCGCAGCGCCCCAACGTTGCAGCATCGCCTCAAACACAACGGAACCGGGTTGCTGCAATCGGCGCACAATCGAATCAGCGTCAATCAAGTTTGCTCCACGCGCCACCAAAGCGGCCGCGACGCTAGATTTACCTGAGCCGATCACGCCAGTTAGCGCGACAGCTTTCACTGCTACGCTACAGGCGCTGGATTTGCTTTGAGGTCTTGCTCCGCCACATCAGAAACCACTGCAGAATCCGCAACAGTTGCGGTTGCATCGTGACTGGCGACTTCATCGTTCTCAACTTCTTCGGTCACTTCCACATATTCGTAAGAAGTGCCGTCTTCATCGGTCTCGATAACGCCAGTAAGAGCCGTATCTAAACCAGTTTCGGCGTAATACTCTTCCCAAGCTTGTTGACCTTCAGAACTCCCGTCACCACCGATATAGTTCCCTTCGGCATCATATGCATGGTCACCGAAATGTTCTTGATATTCGGCAGCCACCTGACCACCTTCCGCCGCTTGTTTAATCGATAAGCTAATACGGCGGCGTTGCAAGTCGAGATCAATGATCTTCACCCATAATTCTTCGCCTGGCGTGACCACCTGCGCCGGTGCGTCAATATGGTGTGCAGACATTTCAGAAATATGCACCAACCCCTCAATGCCATCGCCCACCTGCACGAACGAACCGAACTGAACGAGTTTGGTGATACGACCATAAACCAACTCACCAACACGATGACTTGAAGCGAAATCCTGCCACGGATCTTGCTGAGTGGCTTTCAGCGAAAGACTAATCCGCTCGCGGCTGAGATCCACTTCAAGAACCTCCACATCAATTTCGTCACCAACAGCAACGACCGAATTGGGGTGATCAACATGCTTCCAAGAAAGTTCCGACACGTGGACCAATCCGTCCATCCCGCCAAGATCCACGAAAACCCCAAAGTTCACCACCGAAGACACCACACCTTTGCGTTGCTCCCCCGGTTTGAGATTATCCAAGAAGGCCTCGCGCTGCTCTTTCTGGGCTTCTTCCAACCAAGCCCGACGGGACAACACCACATTGTTGCGGTTCTTATCAAGTTCAATGATCTTGGCCTCAAAATTTTGGCCAATATAAGGATGCAGGTCTCGCACGCGGCGCAATTCAACGAGAGAAGCAGGCACGAATCCACGCAAACCAATATCCATAATCAAGCCGCCTTTCACCACTTCAATGACTGCACCCTGCACCATCCCCCCAGCTTGTTTGACGGCTTCAATCTCGCCCCAAGCCCGTTCATATTGGGCTCGCTTTTTGGACAGTATCAGTTGCCCGTCTTTGTCTTCTTTGGTGAGCACCAAGGCTTCGAGTTTCTCTCCCATCGCAACAATTTCACTAGGGTCAACGTCGTTGCGTATCGACAACTCACGGCTCGGTATCACGCCTTCAGATTTGTAACCAATGTCGAGCAGCACTTCGTCTTGATCGACTCGAACGACTGTGCCTTCAACTAATTGACCGTCTTCCACAACAACCATTGCCGAGGTGTACGCCTCTTCGATATCCAACCCCTTGACATCGGCGTCAACAATTTGACGAGGGGTGTAATTGCCATCTGCATCGAAGGTGCCGAAGCGGGTTTCTGCATTGATTGTTGTTGTTTCGTTTTGCATATATTTTCTTGTCGGGTTGAGGTGACTCCGCAGCATCCGACTACGGAACCCTGTCAGTTAGACAGCCACCAAACACTACCAAGAACTACCGCAAACGACTCACCCGCACGGGGTTTGCGAAACGTCTAGTTGTGTCCGTAATGCTCAACTTTTCGCTTCAGCCCAAGTCGTCCCAACATGCAAGTCGATCTCAAGCGGGACACGCAACTCAAATGCGTCTCGCATGATCGCGGTAATCAAGTCTTTAGCCTCTGCAACTTCTTGGTCGGGTGATTCCACAATAATTTCGTCATGAACTTGAAGCACAATACGGCTCTTCAAATCCGCCGACTCAAAAGCTCCGTCTAGGCGCACTAGAGCAACTTTGAAAATGTCGGCGGCCAAACCTTGAATAGCGGCGTTCATGGCTTGACGTTCCCCCGCCTGACGCACCTGCCGATTCGTTGAGTTGAGTTCTGGGATCTGCCTCCGCCTCCCGAACAATGTTTCGGTGTAGCCACGCTGCCGCGCCAAACTCACAGTCTGGTCCATATAGTGTTGAACCGCTGGAAACGCTTCGAAATAAGCATCTAGTATTTCAGCCGCTTCCGGCACCGCAATATTGAGCCTCTGCGACAAACCGTATGCCTCCATACCGTACGCCAGCCCGTAGGAAACCATCTTGGCTTTTGAGCGCTGCTCAATACCCACCTCAGCAGCGTCGATATGGAAAATCTTTGCGGCGGTTGCGGTGTGAATATCGTCTCCAGCCTCAAAAGCGCTAATCAATCCCGGGTCTTCGGCAAGGTGAGCGATACAACGCAATTCTATCTGGTCGTAGTCTGCCACTAGCAGTTTGTGCTTGGGCGGGGCCACAAAAGCGGTTCGGAACACGCGACCCCGCCCCGAACGCAAGGGAATATTGTGCAGGTTAGGTGCATCCGAACTCAACCGCCCAGTGCGAGCCACGGTTTGGTTGAAAGTAGCTCTGATGCGGTCATTTGGCCCAACCTCGGCAACTAAACCTTCGCCGTAGGTGGAGCGCAGTTTCTCAACCTCACGAAAACGCAGCAGATTGTCCACAATCTCGTGCTGGTCACGGATTTTCTCCAACGTCTGAGCATCAGTGCTGTAGCCCGTTTTGGTCTTCTTTTGCGGAGTTAAACCAAGTTCGTCAAACAGCACCTGGCGAAGTTGTTTGGTGCTGTTGACGTTGAAATCGTGCCCTGCTGCCGCTACCACCGCAGCACGATATTGTTCCGTTTCGGCGGTGAGTTCATCACGAATCGCAATGAGCGCATCACGGTCTACGGCGATGCCGCGTTGTTCCATACGGGCCAGCACCCGCACTAGCGGCACTTCAAGTTCAGCATTGAGATCGCTGAGCGCGTGAACCTGCAAAGCCTCCCTCATCGGTTCCAACAAACGATTGA
The DNA here is from genome assembly GCA_024421095.1 of Acidimicrobiia bacterium. Lineage (GTDB taxonomy): Bacteria > Actinomycetota > Acidimicrobiia > Acidimicrobiales > Aldehydirespiratoraceae > VXYK01. The sequence goes on along the minus strand of JAHQYM010000006.1, from coordinate 28,446 downwards.
CTGCTAAGGCGTTGCGTGCAGTTTCGGTTTGTGAGTCGGCGTCAGTAGCATCAAGATTGAGTTGCCCAGGGAGCGCCGCGCTGCTTGGCAACTCCATGCCGGTATGGCGTTTTAGCAGCAAACCAAGTTCGTAGGTGGTTTCGTTGGGGTTCAGCAAGTAAGCAGCCAGGCTGGTGTCAAACACCAATTGCCGCAGATCTATTCCACGATCCAGCAAGCGCCTCGCGGTGGCTTTGGCACCATGCATGGCAACAGGTTTGCCGTGTGCACCCAACAGTGTACTAAGTCCAGTCGTCAGCTCTGGGTCTTTTAGCAGCGCGCCCGGCAAAAAGCCGACCCGATTAGCGGAACTGTCGATCACGAACGCCAAACCATCGTCTAGGCCGTACTCAGGCACAGCCAATGCCAGAACTTCTTCTTGTTGGCTTGCCGTAGTGAGCGACGCGAGCGCAGCAGTTGGCGTCTCCAAGACACAGACCTCGGCTTCAAGCACATCAACACTGCTTTGCTTTGATTTGGCCAACTCGGTGCCAAGCACTTCGTCCAAACGTTCAGCAAGCCTGCGGAACTCCAAAAACTCAAGAAGCCGTGCAAGTTTGACCTGATCAATCTCACCGATGACCAGATCGTGGATTTCCACAGGAAGCTGCATATCGCGCAGCAAGGTCATCATTTCAATATTGTTGCGAACATTGGTTTCGTGGTCTGCGAGGTTCGCCCTCAGCCTCGGAGTGAGTTTGTCGAGCGCCCCATAGATGCCGTCAATGCTGCCGTGTTCGTTGATGAGCTTCGCGGCGGTTTTCTCGCCAACCCCAGGCACGCCCGGCAGGTTGTCGGAGGGGTCGCCGCGCAGCGCCGCGTATTGCACATAGTCTTCTGGGGACACACCAGTTTTGGCCTTGATTCCGGCGTTGTCATATATGGCATAGTCCGACACTCCCCGCTTGTTGTAAAGAACTTTGATATGCGGGTCTTCAACGAGTTGGTAGCTGTCTCGATCGCCGCTGACGATCACCACATCGCAGCTTGCGTCACGGCCTCGGGTTGCCAACGTGGCGATGATGTCGTCAGCTTCAAACCCGGCCTTGTCGAGCACCGGAATCGCCAACAGATCAAGCATTTCACGCACAATTCCCAATTGTTCAAGCAAGCGGTTAGGGGTTTCGTCGCGCTGTGCTTTGTAGGTCGGTGTCCGCTTATGGCGAAACGTGGGTTCGGCGCGGTCAAAAGCCACCACGATGAGTTCAGGTGAATGGTCTTTGAGCAGATTGATTAGCATCGAAGTGAACCCATACACGGCGTTGGTTACTTGCCCAGATGCCGTTGACATATCCTCGGGTAGAGCAAAAAAGGCACGGTAAACGAGAGAGTTGCCGTCGATCAGCATCAGCTTAGTCTCTGTCACTGGGCAAACCCTACTTGGCTCGGCTGTTCACGAGGCACTCAAACGATCAAGAAGCATGTCTTGGGTTTCTTCGGTTTGCGCGATCCGCCTAATTACCCGCTCACGATGACGACTAAGCTGATCAAGATGTCGAGCACTAAGGCGATACTCCCGGTCAGCAAGCGGAGTCTCTGCAACTAGCGCACGCAGGCGCGCCTGATACGCTTCATCACGCAACTGCTGCAGTTGTTCATCAGTGACTTGCAAGTCGGCACGCAACACGCTCAGTTGGTGTGCAACACGCTTCAGACGCCGTTCGATATGGGTGCTGGATCTACTAGTCATGTTCGGCACATCCATTATTGACGATCGCGGCTATGCGGATTAGAAGTGGTCATAAACATGACCCGCACCGACTCGTAGTTTTCGATCACACGGCCGGCACCATAGGCCACGGCTTCCAACGGCGAATCCACAAGATTAACCTGAACATTAGTTGCGTCCGCCAACCGTTGGTCCATGCCCCGCAACATACCGCCCCCACCAACCAAATGAATGCCTTGCACAATCAGGTCTTGAGCCAACTCCGGAGGCGCTTGCGAAAGACACGAAAGCACCGAATCAACCATCGCCGAAACTGGCTCCTCAATCGCCCCACGAACCTCCACCGGGGTCAACACAATCGTTTTCGGCAAACCACTCATCATCTCCCGACCTCGAACCTCAGCATTCACCTCACCCTCGGTAACCGCAGCCGAACCCAACACAATCTTGATGTCCTCAGCAGTGCGCTCCCCAACGGCTATACCATACTGACGGCGCACATAAGCCTGCACCGCGCTATCAATATCAAAAGAACCAACCCGCACCGCCTCAAGCGCAACCACGCCACCGAGCGACAGCAAAGCGGTTTCGGTAGTGCCACCACCAATATCGATAACCATGTTTCCGATCGGTTCATTAATCGGCAGATCAGCACCAATCGCCGCTGCCACCGGCTGCTCAATAAGTTGTGCATCAGCAGCACCCGCCCCCCTAGCAGCATCGGTCACCGCACGCCGTTCCACAGCAGTAATCGCCGAAGGCACACAAATAACTACCCTCGGACGGTTCAACCTGCTTACCCCCACCCGCTGCAAAAGCAGGCGGATCATCCGTTGAGTGACATCAAAATCGGTAATAGCCCCCTGGCGCAACGGACGCACCGCAACAATATGACTCGGTGTACGCCCAATCATCTGCCAAGCTTCACGCCCCGTGGCAAGCACCTTCTGAGTACGGCTGTTGACCGCGATCACGGAAGGCTCATTCAAAACAATGCCCTCCCCACGAGCATAAACCAAAGTGTTGGCCGTGCCCAAATCGATAGCTAAGTCACGGGCCAGGACGCAACTCCTCGTCAAATTCGCGATCCAAAGTAACAACCCCTGGTGGTTGCTGCACCACCGCTGAACCCTTTCGGGGCGCAATCGCCTTGAGATGTTCGCTAAACGAAGGCAACGGGGCGCTCCTCGCCCGATGCCACAACCACAAAATCAGCGAACCAAGAATCGCTAAAGCCACAGCCGCCAACAAAAAAATCACCGCACTACTCATCAGGCACTACTCATCAGGCACGTTTTCCGATATTGACATAATTGATTGTGTACGAAGATCGCTCAGCGGCTGCGTTTCAAGCCCCCAAGACTCACCGTTAATCCAAGATTCTTTCTTCCAAATCGGCACCGTCGCCTTCAACGCATCAATCCCAAAACGCGCCGCCGCAAACGCCTCAGGACGATGCGGTGACGACACCACTACCACTACCGCCGACTCGCCCAACGCCACCTCTCCAACCCTATGCAAAAGCACAATACGCCCAACCACTGGCCAACGCTGTCGAATTTTCTCGGCGATTTCTTCCAATCTCGGCACTACATAACGATCATACGCCTCATATTCAAGACGCTCAACACCCTCACGACCCTCAGCATGATCTCGTGCCGTTCCCGAAAACAAAACCACCGCACCGCACCGCGGCAACACAGCCCAATCAAGGGCAGCCCCATACGGCAAGGTTTGCGACGTCAAACCCAACCAAGTATCAGAATCCGCAGGTGGAGACAACATACGCTAAGCGTAGGTCTCAAATCCGCGACTGTGGCGCGGTGGGCGAGGAACTTAGGCGGTAACCTCAAATGCCATATGACTGCCTTACGAATACCCGAAAAGCCGAATCTAGCCGGCCTTGAGCAGAAATGGGATACGCGCTGGGAGCGCAGCGGTATCTATCACTTCAACCCTAAAACACCTCGTGAAAGGGTATTTTCGATTGACACGCCACCGCCGACCGTTAGCGGGTCGCTGCATGTTGGCCACGTATTCAGTTACACCCACACCGACACGATTGCCCGCTATCAGCGTATGGCCGGCCGCGAGGTGTTTTATCCCATGGGTTGGGACGACAACGGCCTCCCCACCGAACGCCGCGTGCAGAACTATTACGGTGTGACATGTGACCCAACATTACCCTTCGACACAGATTTCAAGGCTCCTGACGATGCCGGCACCCCCGCAGCAACCAAACGCAAACCGCTCCCAATCAGTCGGCCCAACTTCATAAACCTGTGTTTGGAACTCACTGAGAAAGACGAAATAGTTTTTGAACAATTGTTTCGTCAGCTTGGACTCTCAGTTGATTGGACCCGCACCTACACCACAATTAACGACCATTGCCGCCGCATCAGCCAAATCGCCTTCCTCGAAAACTTGGATCGAGGCGAGGCCTACCAAGTTGAAGCGCCATCACTTTGGGATGTGACATTTCAAACTGCTGTGGCCCAAGCCGAACTAGAAGACAAGGAAGTCGCCGGGGCCTACCATAAGATCCGCTTCTCCCGCACCGACAGCGGCGAAGCAGTCTGGATAGACACTACCCGCCCTGAATTGCTAGCAGCATGCGTGGCGCTAGTTGCTCACCCAGAAGACGCACGCTACCAGCCACTATTCAACAAAACGAAGGTTCTCAGCCCACTATTCGGAGTGGAACTGCCGGTTTATCCGCATCGTCTCGCTGACCCAGCCAAAGGCACCGGCATAGCCATGATCTGCACCTTCGGCGACACTACCGATGTTACCTGGTGGCGAGAACTCGACCTGCCCGTACGCACGGTGATCGGTCGTGACGGTCGATTTGATGCCGACACTCCAGAATGGCTCACTACGGCAACGGCAGCGGCCGCCTACCAGCAATTAGCCGGAAAATCGGTGGCGCAAGCCCAACAAACAATCGTTGCTCTGCTGCAAGAATCTGCTGACTTGAAGGGCGCGCCGAGACCCATCACGCATCCCGTCAAGTTCTATGAAAAGGGCTATAAGCCATTAGAGATAGTGTCGAGCCGCCAGTGGTATATCCGCAACGGAGGTAAGGATAACGACCTGCGCCAAGCGCTGCTAACTCGAGGCAACGAAATCAACTGGGTGCCAAGTTATATGCAGGCCCGCTACAGCAACTGGGTTGAGGGATTAAATGGTGATTGGCTAATCAGCCGCCAGCGTTTCTTCGGGGTGCCGATCCCGCTTTGGTACCGCCTAGACGCGCAAGCTCAACCGTTGCGGGGTGAGCCACTAATTCCAAACCGCGACCAACTACCCATTGACCCATCCACCGATGCACCCCGAGGATTCACTGAAGCTGCGCGAGGGCAGCCAAACGGTTTCATTGGCGAGGTTGACGTGATGGATACCTGGGCGACATCCTCTTTGACACCGCAAATCGCTTGCGGATGGCAAACAGATGCCGAACTCTACGCCGCAACATTCCCGATGGATGTGCGGCCCCAAGCCCATGACATCATTCGGACTTGGCTCTTTTCTTCGCTGTTGCGCGCCCATTTAGATGCACAAACCGCGCCTTGGCGTAGCGCCGCATTATCGGGCTGGATACTCGACCCCGACCGCAAAAAAATGGGCAAAACTAAAGGTAACGCAGTGGTGCCCAACGACTTATTGGAGCAATACGGTGCCGATGCGGTGCGTTATTGGGCGGCTTCGGGACGCCCCGGCACCGACACGAGCTTCGACCCTCAACAAATGAAGATTGGGCGCCGTTTAGCTATCAAACTGCTCAACGCTTCCAAGTTCACCCTCAGTTTTGATGTGCAAACCTTTGACGCACAAACCGATGTGGACCGAAAACCAGTTGAATATGATCCTGGGAAGATCAGCGATCCCCTCGACCGCTCAATGCTGGCTCGACTCGCCGACCTTGTTGATGATGCCACCGATGCTTTTGAGCATTTTGATTACGCCCGAGCCCTTGAACGCAGCGAAGCCTTTTTTTGGTGGTTCACAGACAATTATTTGGAGCTGGTCAAAGCACGGGCATACGGCGAATTCGGTGACGAACGCGCCGCTTCGGCCCGCAATTCTTTGCGGTTCGGGTTGTCGGTGATGCAGCGCATGTTTGCGCCTTTTCTGCCGTTCGTGGCCGAGGAAGCCTGGAGTTGGTGGCATGAAAGTTCGATACACCGGGCGCCATGGCCGCAGTCTGCGCACCTGCACAAGGCTGCTAAAGGTACCGGCGCGACTGCGTGTAGTGTGGCCGCTGATGCATTGAGCGTGGTTCGGCGCAGCAAATCGGAGAACAAACGAAAACTGCGCACACCGCTGCTAACAGCCAGGTTTTGCGCTACCGCGGCGACCTTGGCAATACTCGACCAAGTCATCGATGATGTGAAAGCCGCTGGCGTGATCTTGGCAGTGGAACCAGGCGAAATCATCGACAGCAACGAAATCAGCGTCCAGGCCACACTCGAACCTGAACAGAACGCGCAAGCTACGTGCTAATCGGTATTGACATCGGCGGTACGAAAGCGCTCGGTTTGCTCGTCGATCCAGCAAACGGTGCCATCATTGCACGGAGCAAAAAATCTTCTCAAGGTAGTGGCCAAGAACTCCTACGGCGCTTAGTTGAGATCATCGACGAACTCACGGCTGCGGCTCACCCGCTGGTAACCGCCGTGGGGCTTGGCATCGCTGGCTTAACAGACCGCTACGGATTAGTGCATTATTCGCCTAATCTGCCTAATTTGTTTCAGTTTCCACTGGGCCGGCGACTCAGCAAAGCCACGCAGCGAGACATCTTCGCAATAAATGATGCCACCGCTGGTACTTGGGCGGAAGCAAAACACGGAGCTGGGCGTGGCCTTGACAACTTTGCATACGTTGCTTTGGGAAGCGGTATCGGCACTGGTTTCGTAGCCGGCGGGCAATTGCTTCTAGGTGCCAACGGTTTCGCTGGAGAATCAGGGCATATGACCGTTGACATCGACGGACCAACACATATCACCGGGGAACCTGGACCGTGGGAATATTTCGCTTCAGGCCATGCACTTGGCCGGCTTGGACGCGAGGCTGCCGAGGCAGGCAGATTTCCCGAAGTCGCAGGTCTAGTAACTAACCTCAAGGACATTCGTAGCGAACATGTGGTGCAAGCGCTAGCCCAAGGCGACGCACAAGCCCAGGTAATATTCGACAGTTTCTGCGCCCAAGTCGCGCGTGGCATCGCCAATCTGGTGTTAATCTTGGATCCCAGCCGGGTGGTGCTCGGAGGCGGGCTTGCTGAGGTGGGTGAAGCGCTTAGAGCAGGTATCGATACGTGGCTTACGCGGCTACTTTTAGGTTCGCAACATCGTCCGCAAGTGGAAGTTGTGTTGGCTAAATTCGGAGCAGAATCCGCTGCTTTGGGTGCGGCCTGGTTTGCCGCCGATGCTGTTGGCAACTAACTGGGAGTGCGCTCCGAGGCACCCAGCACGGTCTTGTTGGTACCAAGATAACTAGCTATCACCAAACTGTCGTTGCGGACCGCCTCGGGCGAACCATTCGCGATCACGATGCCCGATTCGAGGCAATACACGCGATCGCTGATGTTCATCACCAAAGCCATGTCATGCTCAATCACAACGGCTGCTGCGTTCAGTTCCGATTGGATCGTTTTGATTAGCGAGCCGAACGCCTCCGCTTCTTGTTGCGTCAACCCCGCAGTTGGTTCGTCCAAAAGCAAAACACGGGCATCAACAGCGAGCAGGCAACCGAGTTCCACAACACGCCGAGTCCCCGTTGAAAGAGTTCCGATGAAACGCTCGGCGTAGTCACCCAAACCCAGAAAATCGATAATATCAGCAGCGGACTTTCTTTTGGCGCTTTCTTGGGTGGCCGCTGTTGCAAACGCCAATACCGAGGGCACTAGACGAGAACGCGAACGAGCTTCCAGCCCCACCATTATCGCTTCACAAACAGTCAAACCCGGATAAAGTCGCGCGGCTTGAAAGCCTCTGCCCAAACCGACCCTGTGACGAGCCGCGGCGCGATACGCAGAAACATTCACCCCCAATAGTTCGACGGTTCCCTGGGCCGGCACAAAACCCCCAATAGCGTTCAACAAGGTGGACTTACCGGCACCGTTAGCGCCAATCAACCCGACTAGTTCGGTTTGGCCTACCTCAAAGTCCACTTGGTTTAAAGCCACATTACCGCCGAAGCGGACGGTGATTGCTTTAGCGACGAGTGCCGGGCCAGCAGTGCGCGGTTGGCGAGCACGAGACGAAGACAACACTGCTGCGTTAGCCACGGGTGGAGTGGGTTGACTGCGTGTCTTAGCGAGACGGCGGTCGACCCACCCCAACAACGCATCGCGCAGCGAGTAAACGATCTGAATGAGCCCGCCCGGGATATACATCAGCAACACCAACAAGCCAATATTCGAGGTAAGCAGTTGCTGCAAACCTTGAAGTTGGTCGGGAATTAGCCTTTCAATACCCAAAATCCACAACGAACCAAGCAGCGGCCCAGCGACCGTCCCTAGCCCACCCACAACAGCAATCACCAAAACCCTGATCGAAGCGGCCGGAGCGAACTGAGTCGTTGGGCTAAGTGACGGCGCAGCGATCACAAACAACGCCCCCGCCAAAGCAGCCATCCCCCCAGCCAACGCAAACGCGGTCAACTTCATCTGACCGCCGGGCACAGCGCAAGATGCCGCAGCATTTTCGTTGTCACGCACCGCGATCAAGCAACGACCCACACCGCTAGCACGCAGCCGCGCCAGCATCAACACCAACACCATCAACACAACCAAACAAAACAAATACATCGTGCGTCGTGATTCGCCTAAGTCCACACCAAACAACTCCGGCCGGTCTACCGGCCGTGGTGCGCTCGTACCACCGCTAAAGAAACCTTGACGGAAAGCCCACGTGCCCGCCATCACCGCGAAAGCCAAGGTAGTGACAGCCAAAAACAATCCTTGTACCCGCAAAGCCGGCAAACCCACCAAAACCGCAACGACCACACCCAAAGCAGTAGCCATCACCACCGCCACACCCCAAGGCACATCAATATGCAGATCAAACAAATCTAAAGGAATAGGCACATCGTGGCCTTCGGTAAAAGCCAGCGTTGCCAACCCTCCAACCCCCACAAGCGCGAATTGACCAAGCGATAGTTGCCCCGCCCAACCGGTCAACACAGTCAAAGACAAAGCCACCATGGCAAATATCAAAATGTTGGTCCAAGTCAGTATCGGTGCCGAATCAGTAACCGCTAAAGGAACCAAAGCCAAAAGTCCAAACAAGAAAACAAAGCCAAGTTTGTTGAGGTTTCGCACCCACCAAATATTTCGGAGCCGCGGCGGGATCGGGCGCAATGTTGGCGCAAGCGACCAACCCAATTCCTTTTTACCTGCACGCACAAACCACAACACCAACAACAACACTGTGATAAAGAACCAAACATTCACAATCGAATAGTTACTTGAGTGGACGTTGTCGCGGGCGATGGATTCCACCACCCCGACCGCCGCCCCAGCCCAAACGACCCCCGGCAAAGAAGACATTTTTGCTAACAACGACACAACCAGAACTTTGAGCAACAATTCCTCAACCAAGAGATTGCCGGTGTCATCCACAGTAGCCGACTGCAAGCCCTGCAGCGGAGCGACAAGCACGGCTGTTGCTGCGGAAAACCCCCCGGCTATGGTCCACACAATGGTAGAAACTTGCCGAGGGGAGATGCCATAAACCCTTGCTGTTTCAGGGTTCGCGGCACATGCCCGCACCGCCAGACCAAAGCGCGTTTTGGCCAGAAACAAACCAAGTAGCCCAATCAGTACTGGCACCACCACCAAAACGCTGACCTCGCGGGCAGAAACTCGAATATGCGTCGTTGGTTCCCAGGTAACCTCAAACGCAGTCGGAATGTTCCCCCCCGTGGTGATATCTGGAATCCAACCAACACGCGCCAAAGTAAGTATCTGCCCAACACCAATCGTGGCAATCAACAAAACCAGGCGTGGCGACTGGAACAAGCGTCTCACCACAATCAGTTCCACAGACATGCCCACGAAAGCGGTTGCGGCGATTGCCAAAACGAACGCCAACCACCAATTCACTTCGTAATTCACCACCATCAAGACGAACAGCGCCAAACCAAAAAACCCCATCTCGCCATGAGCAAAATTGAGCACCCCGGTAGCCCGATAAATCAGCACAAAACCCGCCGCCAAAGCCGCATAAGTCAAACCAACAACCAACCCAATGATGATGGCTTGCTGCGCGACCTCAAGACCCAGAAGTTCAATCACGAGTTGCTTCCTCCGAAAAAGACCGTCCGTGCCAGATCAGTATGTTCAGCAAGATTTTTTGCTGAGCCACTGTAACGAATGAGTCCCTTTTCTAAAAACACGGCACGGTCGGCAAATTCTAAAGCCACATTGAGCGACTGTTCCACAATCAACATAGTCTGTCCCCCGGCTTTCAATTCGGCAATAACTGCCAACAGTTCTGCCACTACCGCCGGAGCTAAACCCAAACTCAATTCATCTATCAGCAAGATCTCTGGATCGTGAATGAGCGCCATCGCCAGCGCCAACATTTGTTGCTGACCCCCAGACAAATCATCTGCTAGATCATTGAAGCGTTTGCCTAGAACTGGAAATGTTTCAATTAACTCGGCTGTCTTTAGCTCATATTCCTCTGTTTCCATATTGCTCTTGAGCACCGCCGCGCGAAGGTTATCTTTGACACTCAACCCTGGAAAGATCCCTTCACCGCCCCGTACTTGAACGATGCCGAGTCGAAATCGTGTCTCAGCTTCGGTGTAGGTGATGGTGCGTCCGTTGAGCTTTATCGAACCCCCGTGTGGCACACCCAAACCCGAAATGGTGCGCAATAGGGTTGTTTTGCCAGCTCCGTTAGCACCCAACAGAGCAACAACTTCACCCTTCGCTAACTCAAGTTCAACGTCAAATAAAACCTGCACCGACCCGTAGCAAACGTCAAGGTTGCGTAACTGCAGTAGCGGCACATCTTCGCCCGAGAGCGCCTTGTGGACCTCAGTTTGCTCCTCACGCAACTCAGCAATTGCCGCAGAGGCATCATCGCCGATATGTGACGCGCCACGCCATAGCAACCAACCACCCAAGAGCGCCAAACCCGGTGCCAACAAAATCAATGCCGTACGATTGTTGTAAACCTCAGAAAGCTGACCAGCAATGACCCCGCCAGCAAAACCACCAAATAGAAACACAGACACTGGTATCACCGCGAACGCTTGAGCACGTATGCGATAAGGCGCCACCAACGCAATGATCACTGGGGCAGCCACAAACGCAGCCGAAATCAATGCTTGGGCAAACCCGGTCAACAACACCAACAGCCCAATCGTTTTAATCGGAAAAGCCAACAAATACAAGCAGCCCGCTGCAGCTAGCAACACACCCATAAACCTGCCAAGCAAATGCGGGCTAGCTTCAACAGCTTTCTCAATCTTGCGCCCAGCTATAGGAATAGCCAGTAAAGACGGCAGCCAAATTAGCGACTCGACAACACCACGAGCTAACGCACCAAGAGCGTATTTGTCTTCCAACAAAAGGTTGAACTGCAAGGGCACGCTAAGCAGCGCGAAGCCAAGCACGCTAAGGCCTGCGGCGAGAAAACGAAACGTTGGGATTTGTCGCAAGCGCGCGAAAGCTATTCTCATTGAGACCTCAAGTTCCGTTACTTCCACGCCAGCCGCTTGTTCAAACTGACCCCTCGCAGGTTCTTCGACATGCGTAGAGGAAAACGCAACTACCGCCGCCAGCAACGGTGGGCAGGCCAGAAACAAGATTGCCCAACGCCAACCTTCATCACCCCCAGCAATAGCCGCAATCAAACCAACAATCACCGGCCCGCAAAGCAGACCCAGAGGTCTCCCCAGCGCCTCAACCGCAAACACTCTGGCTCGACCTTCAACGGGATAGGTATCGCTAATCAGCGAACCAGCCAGCGGAATTCGGTACGCCTGCCCAAAACCAATCACCGTGCTTGTCCAGAAAAGCTGGAAAATGTTCACAACGAATGCCGCTACGACCATGGCCGCCGCCCAAAACGAAGATGCCAACGCGATAATCTTGCGCCGTGAATAGCGATCCGCGAGCGCCGCTAGCGGCAGCGCTCCAACCGCCAGCGCAACCCCGCCAACACCGAGCACGCCAGCCAACACTGCATCCGACACGTTGAGCGAGTTGCCAATATCTGGGGCCAGCACCCGCACCGCACGAGGCAAGTCATCAATGAAGTTCAAAAAGCAAAGCAGTACTAAGGTTGTTTTGCCACCAGCACCGACGACTTTACGCAAAGTTAGCTGCACCGCACCCACCCAAACAGCATGCCACCCTTTGCACGCGCATCAACAGCATTACCCGCACGTCTGTGCTTGCCCGCGCCGTGACCGTCATCAATGTTGCGGAGTGTATCTGCAGATGCAAGCAGATGTGTCGCACGTCACAACAGTCGACAAGATGGCTCCGCAACGATTAACCTTTGGAACGCGCAGACTTGGGGGTCAGCCTATGCATAAACTATTGATCAAGTGTGTAACAATGATGCTCGCACTTGCCTTCTTCGCAACCGCGTGTGCGGGAGAAAGCACAGACAACACCAACACCGACAACGGCAACACGCAAACGTCGGCACCAAACGAGGTCAGCACAAACGAAACGAACAGCGCCGCAGACCCTTCCTCCGAGACAACAGCCGACCCCGAAACAGCTACGCCAACCGACCCACCAACCGCAAGCAACGACGGCGGAGACCCACAACCAAACATCTACCAAGACCCCCGCGGCGGTATCTTCGCTGAGTTTCAACAAAGTTTCGACCGTTCCGACCACCCATTCACGCAAACCGACCACCTCTGTTTACCCCACGAACCAGCCGTGAACCGAACCGCAACCGATGAAGGCATCAGCGCCGAGGCAATCCGTGTGGGGCATATTCGGAGCCGCCTCGAGGATGGAATCAACTTGGGTTTCGGCGTACCTGTCGGCAATCCCAAAGAAATGTTTGAAGTCTTCATCGACTACATAAACGACACCTGCGGTGGGATACGGGGGCGCATGCTGGACCTAGGATACGCACAAGCAGCGCTCATTGGTGATGATGTGGAAGCCAGTCGCAACGCCGCCTGCTTAGCAATGACCGAAGATCACAAATCGGTCATCGTCATGAACAGCAGCGGGTTTCAAGGCACCGCCAACCTCTGTTTGGTTGAGGAACAACAAACCATCTTCATCTCCACGCAAGGCCAAACCGAAGAATTCATGGACCGTTCCAACGGACGCTTAGTTTCTCTGTCGCCGACATTAGAAGAAAGCCTCAGGTTTATGGTGACAGACCTACTAGCAAGCGGAGCACTAGCAGACCTCACCTTAGGTGTGGCCGCACCAAACACACCAGGCCAAGTCGAAGCCGTTGAACAAGCGCTAGTCGAACCATTGCGAGAAGAAGGTTTTGAAGTCGTCTTTGATGTTATTGATTGCGCCGGAACCGAATTTTGCACCGGTGGAGTGCCTGCATCAGTCGCCAACATGGTTGAAGCGGGGGTCAACGGCTTTTTCAACGTGCTCAACATTATTTCAGCGCCCGGCTACATCGCTGAAATGGCCAACCAAGGCTACGAACCAGGCAGCGTGCGTTTTTTCGCTTCGGATTTCAATTCGCAAACATCTGAAATTGTTGCCAGCCAGATAGCCAACAACGTCGCCGCAGGGGAACTCTACAACGGCGCAACAATCTTTGATTACCGCACAACCGGCATATACCGCGACCCGAACTACCAACCCAACCCGATTCTCGAAACTTGCAACGAAATCTACAGCCAACACAGCCCATCAGGAGCGAGCCACGCTTGGGACACACCAGGCGACTCGGCTTACGGAATGGTCGGGATGGTTTGCGCCATCGTGCGGGTGATGGCTCGCGCTCTATACGATGCCGGCAACAACCCCACGCTCGACGATGTGCGTGAGGCGATAACCAACTTGGGGCCAGTCGACAACAACGCCATGACCCCAGCGTCTATACGACCCGACAAAACCCAGATGGCTGACGCGATCCAAACGCTCGACTTCTCTTTCCCATGCACCCAAACACTGCCGTTCGAGCGACGCGATGGTGACCCGATTTGCGTCACTGGCAGAAACGATTTCCGTCCCGCTCCCCGCTAAGCAACAACAGGGCACATCAAAGGAATACACACAGAGTGGAGGTGAGGGGATTTGAACCCCTGGCCTCCTCGATGCGACCGAGGCGCTCTACCAACTGAGCTACACCCCCTGCGGCCTGCAATCCTAGCGGGTTCGCGGGCGACCGGTGATAACGATCAACCGTTAACCACTTCCTTGAACGGCAAAAGTGCTGCTTCTTCGGAACCGTAGTTGGGGTAGAGCAAATGCACCTTCATTTCGCGTTCTGCCGCGCGGCTGCGCCGTTGCGAAACGAAAAAGGCGAACGAGCCAGCCGCCAAGTCGACCGCCAAGTGGCCGAACCAAAAGACCCCACCAAAAGCTAACGCCGTGAAAAGAGTTGTGACACAAAACATTGCTAAAGCGATACCAATATCACGGCGACGCTGGGCTGCTTGAATAGCACCACGAGGTACCAAAAGCGATTGACGATTCTGGGGCCGCGGCCCAAGGTCGTGCGTGTGCCGTGTGGAGCCAAGCCTGCCAAGCCCATTGGAGAATGCGTTTACTTGGTCTTTTTGATCACCCGCAGCCTGTAACCTTTGCCTCCAATACCAACCTAGGTACCAAAGCCAGCTAACTGCTAAGGCCACAATGATTATCGATTCCGACATTCCGTGGTTTTCTCCCAAAACGTTAGGTTACAGTTATACAACAATTGAAACACAAAGGCAACGCGTCAATGGAGATTTTCTCGCCGATACTTTCCGGACCGTCCACCAGTCTTCTCCCAAAGGCAAACATCTGAGATCACCATTGAACGGTCTTTAGCCTTACACATGTCGTATACAGTCAACGCCGCCACACTACAAGCCGTCAGAGCTTCCATCTCCACACCAGTACGACCAACGGTTTCAACCCGTGCCTCAATCTCAATACTCTCGTCAAGAACCTCCAAATCGACACTAACCGCACCCAGCAACAACGGATGACACAACGGCACCAACTCCCAGCAACGTTTCGCTGCTTGGATGCCAGCAACCCGCGCAACCGCCAAAACGTCACCCTTAGCAACCTCACCCGCAGCGACCGCCGCCGCAGTTGACGCACTCAGCAAAACACGACCGCGAGCGATGGCTTGGCGCTTCGTGACGCTCTTCTCGGTGATGTCGACCATACGCGCACGACCCGCAGAATCCACATGCGTGAACCCTTCATGGGGCATAACGCGCTTAGCCACCAATTTCCGACATTGAACGGACGGGACGAATGAAATGCACCTTATTGATACTATGACCAGCCCATTTAGCCGAAACCGAACGTTGCAAAGCAGCCGCTATCTCGTCATCGGAAGCCGCCTGGCGCAACAAAGCCCGCACATCGGTTTCCTCGGTAGCAAACAAGCAGTTACGGAACTGCCCATCGGCAGTGATCCTAACTCGGTCGCAGCTATCGCAAAAGGACTGGCTAACACTTGCCACAACCCCGATCTCGCCGCCACCGTCTGCGTAACGCCAGCGGCTCGCCGGTGCCGACGTGCGATCAAGGGGTTGCAACTCGAACGTGTGTGACAGTTCGGCAAGTATCTCCGCTTGAGTCAGCACCTTGTCGTTGCTCCAATCTTCGTCTGCGTCAAGTGGCATAAACTCAATGAAACGCACCACCACCCCGAATTCCCGACCGAAATGCGCGAAATCGACAATCTCGTCATCGTTGAATCCCTTGATCACGACAACATTGATCTTGACCGGCGCGAATCCAGCCTGCACAGCACTATGGATACCCTCCAAAACCCGCGTCAGCTCATCACGGCGGGTTATTTCGTGGAAGCGGTCTGGCTGCAACGAATCTAAGGAAATATTGATCCTTCGCAGGCCCGCCTGACGCAAGCTGGGAGCCAAAAGCGGCAACGTGACACCATTCGTGGTCATGGCCAGATCAACATTTAGCGCGGCAAGTTTCGCCACAAGCACAGCCAAGTTGGCACGCACGGTTGGCTCCCCGCCAGTCAGACGAATCGCTTTGATGCCAAACCGCTGCACCAAAATCGTGGCTACCCGTTCGATTTCTTCAAAAGTCAACAGATCTTCTCTCGGCTGCCACTTCATGCCTTCTTGGGGCATGCAATAAGTGCAGCGAAAATTGCAGCGATCGGTGACGGAAATACGCAGGTCTCGATGAACCCGACCGAAACCATCGATCAGTTGCGAGGTCATTGCATCACCGTACCCAACAAGATGATCTCAACCTCATCACCGGGAGTTATTTCTTGCCCAGCGGGGACAACTGCTAGGGCGTCTGCCTGCGCCATCGCGGTCAATTGATGCGAGCCTTGCCCGCCGAGTTTGCCAACGCGCCAACGACCAGTTTCATCTGGCTTTCCGCAGACACGCAAAAAGTGGGTCTTACCGTCATCGTGACCACCCAAAGTGTCTCTACTGACAGCAAGCCGCCGGGGACGGTGAATGCACTGCTGGCCAGCCATCTTTAGCAACGCCGGCCGGGCCAGAAGTTCGTAACTCACCATTGATGACACTGGGTTGCCTGGCAAACCAAACACTGGTGTCTGCCCAATTAGTCCGAAGGCGAAAGGTTTCGCGGGTTTGATGGCAATTTGCATCCAGCGCATCTCACCGAGACGGTCAAGCACCACTTTCACAAAATCAAACTCACCCATCGACACTCCACCAGAGGAAACGATGGCATCGCAGCTTTCTGCGGCGTTGCTGAAGGCCCTGGTGAGGTCTGCCTCGTTGTCCCTAATGATGCCCAAGTCCAACGGCACCATTCCTGATTCAGCTACCAAAGTCAACAAAGTGCGCCGGTTGGAATCTCTGATCTGGCCAAGTTTTAGCGGAGCGCCGTCATCCACAAGTTCGTCGCCAGTTGAAATGACCCCCACTCGAGGCCGACGGAATGCGCGCACCGTGTCGAACCCCACGCTGGCAAGCACACCGAGATGACCGGCACCCAAAAGGGTACCCGCTGCACAAAGCTGATCGCCAGGTCGCACATCCTCACCAGCCTGGCGCACATGGTTGCCCTCAGCAACGGTGATTTGGACTTCCACCTCCTGCTTCAGCGGATCGAAATTTGTGCGCTCCACCATCACCACTGCATCGGCACCTGGTGGCAGCGGCGCGCCAGTCATGATCTGCATCGCTTGCCCAGTTGCTAGGGACTTGCTTGCATAGTCACCAGCAGCGATGGCACCAGTGACCTTGAGGGTTACCGGGGCGTTGACCGTGTCGGCCGCCCGCACCGCGAAGCCATCCATCGCAGTGTTAGCGAAAGGCGGCACCAACTCCAACGCATGCGCGGTCTCTGAGAGTACCAGACCGGCGGCTTCGGAGAGCGGAACCGGCAAGGCTTCTAATGGCCGGATCTTGTTGAGCAAATAATCATGAGCGTCTTCGAGAAATATCACCTCCTAATCCTGCCCCACTTGCCGAGCGATTACCACCATCAACAATGCGATCAACTGCCTTTGCAATCCACAACCGCGCCCTGAAGATGGTTAACGCTTGGCAAGCAGTTGACGAATGTTGGACTGGTGACGCAGCACCATAATTGCAGCAACCCCGATCGAAGCAAGGATTTCTGAAGCCGGATAACCCCAAATCAAAGCCAACAACGGATACGAAAACGCAATTGAGAGCGACCCCAACGCCGCCACCCGCACAACCTTCACCACCACCAGAAAGCTGAGCCCACACAACAAGCCGATAATCGGACTGATCACCAAACCCGCGCCGCCCGCAGTGGCAACACCTTTCCCACCACGAAAACCCCGCAAGATCGGCCACACATGTCCCACCACAGCCGCCACCCAGACCACATGAGCAGCCGTGCGCCCCGACACCGACAAGGCCAGAGCCGTCGGCAGAGCACCCTTGCCCATGTCAATCAAAGCAACAATGATCCCAGCTTTACGACTACAAAGCCGATACATGTTGGAAGCACCCGGGTTACCCGAACCCTGCCTCGTGGGATCGATACCTAAACGCCGCCCAACCAAAGTTGCTGTCGGGAGCATTCCCAAGCAATATGCCGCCACCGCTAGTGCCACAATTTCAATCACCTCATCATCGTAGTGTGGCATCTGCGCTCAACGCGGGTATCCTCAGTTTTCGTGCCAACCTATGATTACCGATGCCAAAGAACCGGCGAGATGTTTGAACAGTGGCAGTCGTTCGGCGACAAGCCACTCAACGTCTGCGTTTTAGTTCACGACAATGAAAATCAACCCTGCGAAGCACCCGTCAAAAGGGTGTTTTCCAAAGTTGGAATATCCTTCAAAGGCGATGGCTTTTACAAAAACGATCACGGTGCCAACGCTCGGGCAAGAGCTACAGAAAAATCCAGCAAAGACACATCAAACAGCGATTCCACAAGCGGTTCAAAGAGCGACACCAAAACCGACTCAACTGGCACCAAAAAGGACGCAGCTTCCTCTAAAAGCAACAGCGGAGGCGGCAGCGATTCCAAAACGTCCAAACACAGTGCCACAAACGCCGCCTAACGCACCGCCACACAGCTAGCCAAAACGCCTTCCCCCATAACGCCTTCCCCCATAACGCCTTCCCCCATAACGCCTTCCCCCCATACACCCTTCCCCCAACACAATCTAGCCTTAAGGGGCACAAATGTTCGAGTTGGAACGGCCGCGGCTCACCACGTTACGCGCCACAATCACCGGGGTTCGTGTAAGCATCAGTCGAAGCCGTTGGCCACGACTGCTACTGACCATCGTCGTTGGGTTAGCAATAGGGTTGTGGCTCAACGGCATATACAACGATGCAACAACGGCTCAAGCACAATGGCAAACCGAAATATTTGGCTGGACGGCCACACGAGACCTGGAAGCTGGCAGCACACTCGCCGCCGGCGACATGGCAGCAACACGATTGCTAGCTAGCGGTACACCTCGTGACGCAACGCTCACCGACCCCAACGGTCTCACCCTGACAGACTCACTAGCCGCCGGTGAAATCCTGCGAGACGGCCGACTAACCTCCAAGAGCGGCAAATTGGCGGCGCAAATCGGTGCTAACGCAGGCGCAATAACCATCGCATCTGACGGCGCACCATTGATTGCCGACGACCTAGTAGACCTTTACGCACTAATAGACGGCAGGCGTTTGGCCAGCGCCGCCACCGTCATCAATGTCCAAGAGGGATTCGTAACCGTGGCCGTCACTGAAGCAGAGATCCGTGCGGTCATCATCTCTTTAACCACTGGAGGTGTGGTGCCCGTGCTGGTTAGCTAAGACTCACCACAACTAGAGCCAACCAGCAGGCAAAAGACCCAAGATTGCGAACCCCAAAACAATCCGGTACCACACAAACACCATAAAACTGCGCGCCTGGATAAGCCTCATCGTCACCCAAACAGCAAAAAAGCCAGTAATCGCAGCGGCAGTCGCCCCACTCACAAACACTGCCCAAAAAGACCGCGAAATCTCACTACCAAGCAATCCAAGAAAAGCAAAAACCCCAGCACCAGCAATAACCGGCAAGCTCATCAAAAACACTAATCGAGCCGCCGCGTCACGTTCAAAACCCAAAAACCGCGCCACGCTAAGCGTTGCTCCTGAACGCGAAACTCCTGGTTGCAGCGCCAAAGCCTGTCCCAAACCGATCAACAAAGAATCAGCCAGGCGAAAATCTCCCTGCCCGCGAGATGCCTGCCGACCATCAGCAAACGCCAGCAACAACCCAAACACGATCAAAGCCAAAGCAATCACGGTCAGATTGTCGGCATTATTGATACTTGAAGCGAAAAATACCCCAACTAAACCCGCGGGCACCGCTGAAAGCATGAGAAACCAACCAATCCTCCCCTCTTGATTAAGCGGCTGGTGCCTCAACGGTGCAAGCGCCGCTTTTGCATAGCGCACAATGTCGGCGCGCAAATAGATTATCGCCCCGAGCAAGGTACCAAGATGCACCGCAACATCAAAAAACGTTTCCAAGTCGCCATCAAGTTGCTGCCAACCAAAAGCAGCTCGGGTTATCTCTAGATGAGCACTTGAAGAAACCGGAAAGAACTCTGTCAACCCCTGCACAATGCCGAGAATGATGGCATGGTATATCGGCATTGAGGTCAGGTGCCAGACATCATCACGTCAGCAACTACCAACGAAACGCCCGCGGCGCTCATCGGCAACCAAACCAGATCATTACCGATTGCGGTGATATCAAGCAGTATCCTCTGCAACGTTGAAGCGATGGTGACCTCACGCAGCGGTTCGGCCAGCGCACCATTACGGATCCGTAAACCTTCGGCCCCCGTCGAAAAATCGCCAGAAATCGGGTTTACGCCCGAATGCAAACCACTCACGCCTTGCACCAAGAAACCATCATCAATGCCAGCGATCAGTTCTTCAGGGCTGTGTTGGCCGGGGCGCAACGCCAACGCTTGAGCACCCACACCGGGCGCGCCTTTGAAACCGGGCCGCACCGCTGAACCAGTTGACGCTGTGGCGGAGCGCCGGGCCGTGTATGAGTTATGCAAAAATCCTTGCAGCCGGCCTTCGTTGATCAAAGTATTTGGTCGTGTGGCAAGACCCTCAGCGTCAACCGCAGCAGCTGTGAAGGCTTCTGGGTTGGTCGCATCGTCGAGGAGACATAACTCTGCTACAGCAACTTGTTCGCCTATGCGATCTGCAAAAAATGAGCGACCACGCTGTACTGCGTCGCCGTTGAGCGTGGCGCCGATAATGCCAAGGAGTTGAGCCGAGACCCACGGGTCAAGCACCACAGTGAGTTTGCTGGTTGACGGTTTGACAGCTCCAAGCAATCTGGTAGCACGGTCGGCGGCTTGAGTTGCGGCCGCGCCAACATCAAGTTCGGCTGGGCCCCTAGCGATTGAGTAACCAAAACCAGTCTGGGTTTCACCCTCAGCTTCAGCCATGGCGTAGCTAGCGAGATAGGCACCCGTTTCGCGGCTAGCAATAGCGATACCGGTAGACGTGGCCACAGCCGATTGCAGTTGGCTGTCTACATATTCTGCTGATTCGATACCTGAAACTCGCGGGTCTGCTCCAAGCGTGGCTCTTTCAAGTTCGATGGTAAGGGAGATTTTGTCTGCTGTCGCAAAGCTCTCTAGTGACGCATCGCAGAGGTTGAGGTCGATAGCAGGCACACCGTCAGGCACGGCGACCCCATTGAACTCGTCTGCTTCTGCGAAAGCCGCGTTGTCTCGTGCTTCTTGCAAGGTTTCGGTAAGGGCGGAGCGCTCAAGCGTGCCCGCGTAGGCGTAACCTTGCCGACCGTTAGCCACCGCGCGCACACCGATTCCTTGACTACGCGCGGAAGTGAAAGATTCGACCTCACCTTGATAGGCACGTACTTCCGTTTCGGTTGCATCGGCAACGTAGACCTCCAACTGCTCGCCGGGATTAGCCCAGCTAGCAACTTGCTTGGCGATGTCTAGCAGTTCGGGTTGAACCGACCCGTTGTCACCCATTTCAGCACCTCAAGCGGCGGTGCCGCCAATGGTGAGTGCGGTGACTCGCAGCGTTGGTGTGCCATCGCCCACCGGCACCCCTTGGCCGTCTTTACCGCACGTTCCTGGTGAACCCATGGCGAAGTCGTTGCCCACTGCGTCGATTAGTTTCAGGGTTTCTGGGCCGTTACCGATGAGGTTGCCTTGGCGAATCGGTTCACTGATTTCACCGTTCTCAATCAGATAGGCTTCGGTCATTCCAAAGACATAGTCACCTGTAGCGGTGTTGACCTGCCCGCCGCCAAGTTGAGCCACGTAGACACCGGATTCGGTGCCCGCAATAATGTCGCTGGGGTGATCGGAACCGTTTTCGATGTAAGTGTTGGTCATGCGCACCATCGGCAAGTATTGGTAACTTTGGCGGCGGCCGTTGCCAGAACTGTTGCGGCCCTCTTTGCGCGCCCGAACATGGTCCCACATATAGTCGGTGAGCACGCCCTTATCAATCAAAACGTTGTGAGCCGCAGCACGGCCCTCATCGTCGATCCGGTAATGCCCCCATTCGCCAGCCATGGTGCCGTCATCAATCAAGGTCACCAGCGGCGTGGCTACTTGGTCACCCACACGCCCAGCGAAAACGCTCGCTGACTTGGCAACCAGGTCGGCTTCTAACCCATGGCCACACGCTTCATGGAACAACACTCCGCCACCACCAGGCCCGACCACTACCGGCATAGTGCCCGAAGGTGCCGGACGGGCATTCAGTTTGGTGATGGCACGCTGCGCGGCACGCCGAGCCAAGTCGGTGACATCGGTTTCATCAAAGAGTTCAAAACCAATCGTTCGCCCCACAGATTCACGCCCAGTTTGCAGACCAGTGTCGCCACTGGCCACACACGAAACCGAAAATAAGGTACGCACTTGATCGTCTTGGGCAAACAAGCCATCACTGTTGGCAACAAGAATACGCCGCCGACTATCGCCGTAACGCGCCGATACTTGCGATATTTGTGAACCGCTAGCACGCGCCGCAGCGTCGGCATTGGCGAGGAGTTGAACTTTGACAGACTTAGCCACGTCAGATGGGGCAATTCGTGCGCTGGTACCAACTACGGCACCACCTGCGTCAACAGCTACGCTACGCCGATCTGTGCTACTAGATTGTGCGTTGTTTTGAGCCACAGCCGCTGCGGTGCTGGCAGCTTTTGCTAAACCCGAGGCACTGAGGTCGGCAGTGTGTGCAAAACCAGTGGTGTCTTTGTGTACCACACGGATGCCCGCACCGCGATCACGCCCGCTGGTCAACTCCTCAACACGACCATCATCAAGCAGCGCCGAAGACGATCTCTTGTCTTCCACGAAAACTTCTGCAAATTCCGCTCCCGCGCTTAGCGCGGTTTGCAGCGTACGGTTAATGAGGTCATGGTCAAGCACGTTGCTACTCCTGGGCCAATGCTAAGTGTAATGTCGCTATGGTAGCGCGTGTGCGCGCTGAAACGGGGCAAAGTACCGCGGTTACCGAGATGTCGTTTGCTGTGCCGGTGTTGAAATGGTGGAAAGAAGCAGCGTTGACGTTGATATTCTACGGTGTTTATACGGCAATCAGGAACCAATTCGGTTCGGCGTTGGGGGGAAGGGTGCGGCGCCGTTCCTATGAAAATGCGCTTGATGTCATCAATATTGAAAAGGCTATGGGGCTTTATTTTGAGGAATGGCTGCAACAATTGTTCGTTGGCTGGGATTGGTTCATCGTGTTTTGGAATGTCTTTTACGGGTCGTTTCATTTCATTGTCACGATCTTCGTGATGGTATGGCTGTTTTGGCGTTTTCCGAGCCGGTATATTCTGATGCGTTCCGCTTTGGCTGTCACCACCGCCGTTGCGCTTGTCGGTTTCGCTTTTTACCCACTGATGCCGCCACGCTTATTGCCGAATTGCGTTTCTCCGTATGGTGCTTGTGCCGCGGGCCACAATTATGTCGACACGTTAGTTGATCCTGGTGGATTGTGGTCTTTTGAATCGGGGACGATGGCGGCTATCTCTAATCAGTATGCGGCGATGCCGAGTTTGCATATTGCTTGGGCGTTGTGGTGCGCGATTGGTTTGTATCCGCTGCTGAAACACCGAGCAACACGAATATTGGCAGTGATGTATCCGCTATTTACATTATTTTCAATAGTTGTGACAGCTAACCATTATTGGATTGATGCGATTGGTGGTATCGTGATTGTGGCAATTGGTTTGCGGTTGGCTCCTAAACTCACACCGTTTTTGCCGGGTGGCTCAAGAAAGTTCCGCCCCGCCACACAAACTGGCTAAGATTTACCGCAAAACAATTCTTGAATCAGCGTTCGCGACCGGTCTTTACAAAACGAGAGGATTCCGATGCGCCTTGACGCACTAAACAACCCACTTGATTTGCAAGGCCGCAG
This sequence comes from Acidimicrobiia bacterium, assembly GCA_024421095.1. Lineage (GTDB taxonomy): Bacteria > Actinomycetota > Acidimicrobiia > Acidimicrobiales > Aldehydirespiratoraceae > VXYK01. Next base: position 4,697 of record JAHQYM010000006.1, on the reverse strand, counting down.
CTTTGCAGAACTTGATGATCTTTGCGAGCAGATACGCGCGCAGGTTATTGCCGCGGTTAATCAACACAGTGGTCATCTGGGGTCGAACTTGGGTGCTGTGGAATTGACCGTTGCTTTGCATCGGGTTTTTCGTTCTCCTCACGATGCCATCCTTTGGGACACTGGGCACCAGGCATACGTCCATAAGATGTTGACTGGGCGGCTCAGCGGGTTTGCACAGTTGCGCCAAGAGGGTGGGCTTTCTGGTTATCCTTCGCGTGCCGAATCGGAACATGATTGGATTGAGAATAGTCACGCTTCAACGGTGTTGTCATATGCTCACGGTCTTGCTACCGCGTTCTATACCAATGACGACCGGCGCCGCGTGGTAGCCGTGATTGGCGATGGTGCGCTTACTGGCGGGATGGCGTTCGAGGGACTCAACAATTTGGGGCACAGTGGGCGTGATGTGGTGATCGTGCTCAACGACAACGGCCGTTCTTATGCCCCGACAGTATCTCGGTTGAGCGAAAGTTTGGTAAAGATTCGCAGCAATCCAACATACATGCGCCGCCAAGCCAAAATAGAAGAGATCGCTGAACGTATTGGTTGGGTTGGGGAACAGATAAAACGTGGCGTGAAAATGTCGAAAGCCGCGATCCGGGAGATGTGGGAGCCACCAGCTTTTTTTGAGAACTTGGGTATCCGCTATATCGGCCCGTTCGACGGCCATGATATTGCTTCGCTAGAGGAAGCCTTGCATAACGCCGTTGAGTTTGACGGGCCGGTTTTGGTGCATGTGTTAACCCAAAAGGGCCGTGGTTATGCGCCAGCGGAGAACGACAGCATCAAAAACATGCACGACATCGGTTCCGTCAAGGAAGGATCATACACCGCGGCATTTTCTGAGACTCTGGTGAAGCTAGGCGATCAGCACCCAGAGTTGGTAGCGATTACCGCAGCGATGCCTGATTCGACGGGTTTGTTGCCCTTCCGGGAGCGTTTTCCCGAGCGTTGTTTCGATGTGGGGATCGCCGAACAGCATGCCGTTACTGCTGCTGCGGGCATGGCTATGGGAGGCCTGCGTCCCCTAGTTGCGGTTTATTCGACCTTTCTGAGCAGGGCTTTTGACCAAATCAACCTGGATGTTGGTTTGCATCGTCTACCAGTGATCTTCTGTGTGGATCGCGCTGGCGTGACTGGCCCAGACGGAGCTTCGCATCATGGTTTGTTAGACATGGTGCTATTCACGAAGGTTCCAGGAATGACCGTGTTTGCGCCTTCTAGTTATCAAGAACTGCAACAAATGCTTGAAGATGCGATGTCGCTAAACGCCGGGCCAGTAGCGATTCGCTGGTCTCGCGGCAAAGCGCCGCATGTGAGCGATCATGAGGTTGGTACGGGCCTCAACGCCCGCAAGACTCGCCTTGGTGATGGCACGGTGGCTTTGCTTGGGTTCGGGCAGATGCATGGCGCAACGATGGCTGCGGCTGAATTGTTGGCTGCACGCCAGATCAATGCCACGGTTTACGACCCTCGTGTGGTGGTGCCTTTAGACACGGCGATGATTGACGACATTGCCCGCCACGAGGTTGTGGTCTCGGTTGAGGACGGGTTGCGTATTGGTGGTGCCGGAGCCGCGCTGCGTGACATGCTTAGCGAACGTGACACCAACTGCCGTATCCGGGTAATGGGGATTCCCGTAACCTATGTTGATCATGGCAACCCAGACGATATTCACGCTCGCTTCGGCCTTGATGCGGCCGGCATAAGCGCTGAAGTTGAGGCGCTGTTGGCCTAGGTGTAGTATGGATTTGCGCCTTGTTCATGGTCGGTTGTGTCGACCACTTCGGTTATTTCAGGGATAGCATCACGGATCGCCTTGGAAATCCCTTCGCGCAGTGTGGCGGCACTCATCGCACATCCTTGACAACCCCCACCCATCGTCACGAAAGCTCGTTCGCCTTCAACACCAACCAACTCCGCGAAACCACCATGTGAAGCAAGCGCCGGGTTGATCCGTTGCTCCAATAAGGTGCGCACCTTGTCGGCAGCATCGCCAGAGAGTTCTAGCTGACCAAAGTCGCCTAGCGGGTTCGGACGATTCGGATTACGGATTACTAGACCACCTTGCGCGGCGTTGGCTGGTAGGTCTAGCGTGGCACCAGCCAAAAGCGGAACGCTCAACGCGGGCACGATCACGGTGAGGCCGTCTTTTTCATGCAGGTGGTCGTCTGCGGCGGTTTCGGCTAATGGTTCAAGGGAGAGGTCGTAGGTGTAGTCAACCCCTTTCGCACCGGTGATCTCAACGCGAAGTCCCAATGCCTCAGCATCGTCTTCTTGAGAACGGATTTCTTTCACGGTGGCACGGGCTGCGTCAGAGACGATCAAAACCTCAGTTTGAGTGGTGTCGGTCATAGTGTCGGTCATGGTGTCGGTCATAGTGTGGGTAAGTGTATCAGCACCGGTGTCGGTCATAGGTTTGGGGGATCCCATACGTGGCAAATTTCGGTTAAGTAGCGAACAAATGCGCTCATCAAAGTGGGCCCTGCGCGCAAACGTGGGATTTGGGTTGCTGGAACTGGGTTGGTGGTCATGTTATCAGGATGCCTCGTGTCAGACGCAACCCACGACAACCTCATCGACGGCGACTGTCCACCGGAGTTGTCCAAGCTGGGCCGCACCCAGTGCCGCTGGCGTACACAGATCAGCAACTGGCAGCATGTCCGGGTAACCAACGCAGCCAACTTGATCAAACGCGTCGTCTTCGGATTCCGACGATTCAATCACTAGCGGATCCGCGCCCTGCTCTGCGCCGGGAAACCCAACTGGAGACTACTCAACACATCACTCCCCACTAATTTCCGAAGAGCCTGAATTCTGCCACTGAGTCAATCGCCTTGCCGAAACCTGCCAGCACTACGGTTGCCCACGTGCCTGCGTCGTCCGCTTTGTCACCCCAAATCACTGATATTCAATCGCCCTTCCAATGTGCGTTTACGCGCCGAATAGATTTGACTATTTCGCAATTGTGTGCTATCTTGGACTCATCACCAACCCAATCCTTACCAAAACGAGATCATCCACCAAAATCATCACTAAACGAGACCATATAGCAGGCTTGGTGTAGTGATGATATCTGTGTTGACGTTTGCTAGCTTACTGCCAGTTAGTGCAACAAACGCAACTCAACCTGACGCTCCACAGCAAAACGATGAAACGTCGCACACGGGAGAAAGCCCCGCACCCGAGACACCTGCCGATGAAGCGAGCAAGGAACCACCGATAAGCCTTACAGAACCTATCGGGAATACGGATGTTCTGAGCCTTGACATGACTTGGACTGACGGTTCCATAGGAATCGACGGCATTTCCAACGTTCCTGGAGTCGGTGTCAAAACGAACTACATCGGCGAGGAGGGTACCTTGTTGGTACTGTTGCAGATTGACTCTGCCGATGACCCGACAACATATAAATTCAATAATGCCGTCCCCAATGGATACAAGGCGAAAATGCAACCAGACGGATCTGTGCAGATTTTGGATGTCTTCGGCAACCACGTCTCGGGGATAGCTGCACCTTGGGCCTATGACGCGAGAGGCATGAAGATCCCAACAAGCTTTTCCTTGGACGGCTCGACCCTGCTTCAAACGGTTCACCACAACGGAGCTGTCTACCCGGTCGTTGCCGACCCCTGCGGGTGGGGGTGGAAAGGTTTGAAGGACTGTGTGAAAATCGCTGCAACCGCGACCGTCGCAGCGGCAGCATGTTCGACGCCACCTGTAAACGTCGTGGTCTGCGGGTCGGCGGTGGCGATTGCCGTGGTAACCTATGTGGAGGTTCAAAAACCTGAGCCAAAACCGCCACCTCCTCCACGTAGAGTCTGTCGAGTGTGGCATCGTGTTCATCGTAATTTCTGCGTCCAATTTTATGCGTCATGACGTTCCCTCGCAAGCGTCTATTTTTCTTGAGGCGAAACTGGGCGAATGACCGCGGTCTGCACATTACCGATGACACAATTACAAAGTGGCTGCTCGCGGCAGCTGCCACAAGCATTATGTTTTTTGTATATCTTGCCGGTCATAACAGTTATTTCCTAGATTTCAATCTTACGTTACGACAACTTATGTTTGTTTGCATCTTTTCCGTTGTATCGGTTGAGTTCCACAATTGGATGTGGATTAAACGGGCTATAATCTTGCAAGACCTAGATATGTTGAAGCCTCCGTATACACGTTTTTTCGTTTCGAAAATTAGTGATATTGACACTACAGGTTCTAGATTGCCTCCGGTGGCATCCGCCTTGTGGGGGATCCAAATAGTGGGTTTAATTTGGGTTTCGGGGAAGGTTGGTTTCCCGGTGCAACTCGGAGATCGCGCGCCGATCATCGCAACTTCTTGGAGAACTCTTTCTGACACTTTGTTTTGGATAGCCTTCTTTATGTACTTGATTGCTATCGTCCGGTTCGGATTACTGATTCGTCGCGTTGACAAAAAATCCAGCAACTAATAGTACTCGCCGATAGCTGCCAACAGAAATGACTCAGCTAGGCTTAGAGTTTTGTTTTAGCCTGACCTGGTCACAAGAAAGTGATTCCATGAAGCGAGTATTGGTGTCCGAAACGATTGCCGAAGCGGGGTTAAACTTGCTGCGCGCCGCCGGCCATGTTGTTGATGTGCGGCTCGGTTTGTCGCCCGACGAGTTGGGTGAAGCCGT
>JAHQYM010000087.1 GCA_024421095.1 Acidimicrobiia bacterium | reverse complement strand
TGCGTTCGTCGATCAGGTCGGTGTCCTCGCCGGCGTCGGCGAGACGAGCCAGAGCCTCCCGGGTGAAGCTGCCGAGGCGCAGATAACGGTTGGTGATCAGCTCCGCTTGCGGGTGCGACCCGAGCCAGTCGCTGCCGCGCCGCAACAGCTTGTCGATCTCGGCGGGGCCGATCCAGTAGTGCTTGCGGTCGTCGAGCACACCGAGCAGGACGTAGAGGTGCTCGAGCGCGCTGCGCACAGTGTGCGAGCCACCGAGCCGAACCGACAGGCACTGGCTGTCGCCCCAACCCGGGTACTGCCCATCCAACGGGATCGGCACCGACTCGACCTCGTACCCCAACGGCTCGAACAGCGCTTCGAGCACCTCTGTGCCGCCCCGCACCGACACGACCGGCAAATCGATCTCCAGGTCGAGAGGTGCAGAGACCAGTTCAGGGCGGGTTTCGCAGGTGCCGCTCAACGCGGTGCCGAAAAGACGACCGAGAGCAACGCTGAGCATTGACGACGACACGTAGGGCCGATCGTTCACGTAGGGCTCAAGGCCCTGGGGTTGACGTGCCTTGGACCCCCGCGCCAGATCGATCGGGTCGACCTCCACCAACAGCGTCGCCGTGCAGCGCTGCGGTGTCGCCTCGGGATAGAAGACATGGGCGCGTCCGAAGCCGACATCGACCGACCGCACCCGGTCAGGGTGCTTGTGCAGCAGGAACCCCAGATCGGTTGCCTCAGGGGTCGTCGATGTGAGCGAAACAAGCATGAACCGTCTATTCAACCAGATGCCGCACGGTCGTGGCACCCAATTAGAGACAGATCATGACCATGTCGGCAAGCTAATCACCTACGGCGCTGGCCTCGATTCCCACTTAGTCGTGCTCCTCGCCGATCGCTTCCGGCCCGAACACCGCACGGCCCTTACTTGGTTGAACACAATCTCTGAAGACGGGTTCGGCTTCTTTGGTCTCGCGCTCGAGGTAAGGTGACGAGGTGAAAACGCTCGGCGGGTAATCCCCCGAGTACCTAGAGAAAGGACAGACAGGATATGGACAATCTCGATCTTGGGAGCTTGAACTATTGGGCCATCCTGATCGCGGTGGTTTTCAACCAAGTGCTCGGTGCCGCCTGGTACACCGTCTGGGCCAAGCCTTGGATGGCCGATGTCGGCCTCACCATTGACGACATGGAATCCATGAAGGGAACACCCCGACAGTGGTACCCGTATCTGATCGCTGTTGTCGCCGGGGTTGTGTTCACGATCGGTTTGGCACTACTGGTGCAGGGACTGGGCGCTCAGAGTGCCGCCGAAGGTCTCCTCGTCGGGATTCTGGCCGCGGTCGGGTTCATCTTCACCTCGAACGCCATCAACTACGCCTTCGAGGGCCGCGGCCTGCGGCTGTTCGCAATCAACTGCGGCTACCCACTGATCTCTTACAGCGTCATAGGGATCGTTCTGGCAACCTGGAGTTAACCGAGGTGCCCGCTTGTCGGTGTGAATGTTGCGGGTGAGCGTCATAGGGATCGTTCTGGCGACCTGGAGTTAACAGGTGCTTCGCGTTTCAGGTCGGTGTCAGAGTGTCGAACAACATCTTGTTTGAGTTCGCCGCAGACCCCGGACGCTCACCGCACCGGTTGATCCAGGCGTGATGGCTCACTCGCGAACCGTTGCGGTCTTGCGAGCCGACCCTCCGCACAACGAGCATCAATTCAGTTCGCACCAAACCTTACCCAGCAGCGAAGGGACCCGATGTGTGAGAGGTCGTTCCGGCCACAAACGTGCTCACCGCATTGGCAGGTGGCCGTTCGGCTTCGTCGCGGACGAAACGGGCGGTGGCCTTCCGCCAAATGTCGCCACCGAATAACCTTCTACCCAATCCAACCAACTACCCACAACGTCTATTTTGCTCCCATACAAACCTCCAACATCAAGGGGGAGTGGCTAGCGGATCGTCACCTGCAAGCAGGTCGGTGGCGGTGATGGCTGTTACACGATCGTTGAGAGCGAAGGTGTGGGGGCCGGCGTGGACGAGGAACAGATGGTCTAAGCGGAGGTCGGTTAAAGCGCTGTGCATAGACTTTGTGAATGTCGGGCGCGCGGTACGCTTAATCTCGAACCCGAGAATCCGCCCGCCTATTTCGAGCCGCAAATCTAGTTCGGCACCTGTGTAGGTCGACCAGTAGGTGGGGTGGGCGGGAGCGAACCTTGCCGAGAGCTGCTCAATGATCATGCCTTCCCAACTCGCACCCAGCACTGGCGAGCGCTCTAGGTCGACCATCGTGTTGATACCTAGCAGCCGGTGCAACAGACCTGAATCACGTATGTAGACCCGCGGCGATTTGACTTGGCGTTTGGAGATGTTGGCGAACCACGGCGGAACCTGACGGACAACTAATGCATCAGTTAGTGCGTCAACGTAACGCCTCACGGTGGCCTCCGACACGTCGATCGATTGAGCGATTCGGGCGCTGTTCCACGTCTGTCCGTGGTAGTGGGCGAGCATCGTCCAGAATCTGCGCATCGTTGTGGCAGGAAAGCGGAATCCGAGATTGGCCAAGTCGCGTTCAAGGAACGTGGAGATGTAGTCGTCACGCCAACGGTTTGATGCCTCTTCGGTTTCTGCTAGGAACGACTCTGGCAGGGCACCACGCAACCAGAGGTCGTCGAGTCGGTGTCCACCCACATCAGACAACCGCAAACCTCCCAACCCGACGAAGGTGACTCGACCAGCCAATGACTCTGAACCCAAACCAATCAAATCGGGAGATGCGCTGCCGAGCACGACGAAACGGCCTGAACGGCGGGTCTCGTCGACGAGCACACGAAGCGTTGGAAACAACTCGGGCATCCGCTGAGCTTCGTCTATCACGATCGTCTCCCCTGTGTCACGCAGCGCCAGTGTCGGCTCGGCTAGGCGTGCAAGATCGCGGTTGTCCTCAAGGTCGAAAAACGCCGCGGGCGCTGACCGAACTGTCTGACGGGCCAGGGTAGACTTCCCTGCTTGTCGAGGCCCAGTCAGCAACGTCACTGGCGCATGAGCCACCGACTCGCGCAAGTTCTGAGCATCAACTTTCCGCTCGATCATCCGCATCCACACAAGTTATCATTGAAAATCAGTCATAACATGATGGATTTTCAATGACAGGTTGGTGTGTTCGACACTTTCATCCTAGCACGAGTTCGCTCAAGAACAGTGGTAGCCCAACAGCCCGTCAAATGACTGTGCTACACTCTTTTGGTGATCCAAAGTCCAACCGCGAAACGTCTTTCTATGAGCAGATCTTCTGACCGACTATCCCCACGGGCTGCGTGGTTTCGCTTCTCCCAACGCCGACACATTGCCCGCCGACACATTGCCCGCCGACACATTGCCTTGATAGTTGCCGTGTTGTTGGGGTTCAGCCTTTGGGTATCGGCGTGCGGCACAACCAGCGAGCCGTCTCTGGGCGACGGAACGCTCGGTGTCGTCACCGTCGAGGAGGGGGATACGGTTCAGGTCCGGGCGGTCAGCACGTTCGACCTTCCCGATACTGGAGCGCGAGACTACATCCATACAGTCAAACTCGCCATTGAAGACTACGGGCCGATTCACGGCAAGTTCGCCGTTGAGTTCGGTGAGCCTATCAACGACTCGTGCTCGGCCGAAGCTGGTCCAGCCGTAGCCGAGGCCGTTCTTGCCGACGGGAGCGTTTTGGGCGTGATCGGTCCATCCTGCTCTGCTACCGCCACTACTGCGGTGCCGATGATCACCGCTGCGGGCCAGGTGGTGATATCCATGTCGAACACCTCGCCGCTGCTCACCTCGGATCTGGCTGGTACTGCGGCTGTGCATTACCAACGGGGTTATTACCGAACCGCACACAACGACCTGTATCAAGGCGAGGCGGTATCAGCTTTCCTGCAAGACGCGCTGGGGCCGCAGAAGGTGGCGGTCGTTCACGAGGGCGATGCCTACACCAAAGGACTGGCCCGGGCATTCAGTGACGCGTTCGAGAAGCAGGGCGGCACCGTCAGCGACTTCGTTGAGATCAATCTGGGCAACACAACCGATCTGGCTGATACGCTAAACCTGATCGCGGCACAGGAACCGGCCGGACTCTTCTTCCCACTCACCCAAGAATCTGGGGCCGAATTCGCCGAGATCGTGAGAGCGCATGAGGGCTTTGACGACACCGCGCTGCTATCTGGCGACGGGGTGCTCCACTATTCATTCTTGGAACTAGCTTCGTCTCGTGGGACGTTCATCTCTGGCCCCGACCTCGACTTTGGCGACAACACGAATCAGGCCACAAACATGAACGCCGAGCAAGTGCAGCAGCGGTTTGTCGACACCACAGGCACAGTTCCCGTTCGAGCCTTCTGGGCACATGCCTACGATGCGACCACACTGCTACTCGATGCCATCACGGCCGCATCTCGGGTGAATGGCAACAATCTTGTGGTTGACCGGGCAGGGATCCGCCAATACCTCAACGGAATTCAGGACTACCAAGGCATCATCGGCGAAATCGCCTGCGACCAGTTCGGAGATTGCGGATCAGGCAAGATTTCCATCATTGAACACTTGGACCCCAGCGACCCGGATGCCTCGTGGGGCAACGTGGTCTACCGATTCTCTCCATAACCCAACCAAGCCAAGCCAACATGCAGGAGCGTAATCCGACACAGTCAGGGCATGTTGGCATACATGATTCGCACCACCATCAAACTTCCCGGTTTGTGTTCTTTTCCGATAGGGTTCGGCGAGACATGCGTATTGATAATGACCATATGTTCGGTAGGGGCGAGTTTCCCAGCCGCTTTCGCAACCGACCGTTGCAGCTTTCGAACCCGTGAGTTTGTGAGTTCGTGACACATGGCTCAAAACGTTTTAGGAACTGACCTCGTTGAGTGCGGAACTGATCCCGTCACCGGGTTCTTTCGAGACGGCTGCTGCAACACTTCAGAGGCAGATACTGGTTCGCACACTGTCTGTTCGATCGTCACCAGAGAATTCTTGGAGTTCTCAAAAGCCGCTGGAAACGACTTGTCGACACCGCGCCCTGGATGGGGTTTCGAGGGACTCTCACCCGGCGACAGTTGGTGTGTTTGCGCTGCTCGATGGCTTGAGGCAGCTCTCGCCGGTGCCGCCGCTCCCGTGCGACTATCGGCGACCCATGAGCGGGCGCTTGAAGTAGTTCCCTTGCAGATGCTTCGAACTCACGCCGTCGATGCCGACAACTGAGCGAACCTGCTGTCAACAATCCCTGCAACACCAGAAACCGCCTGCCTGCCGTCCCAACACTGGCGGGCGCGGCAGACGGTGATGTCAGAAATCACGGATCGCTTGCTTGAACGGTAGGATTCAATGATGGATACGGCACAGGTTCGTGAAGAACTTGGGCGCATCGGGCTTGATGTATCTGATGTTACCAGTGACCCCATATCGCAATTCCATGCATGGTTTGAACAGTGGGCGAACCTCAATCCCTACGCTGCCGACACCATGGTGTTGTCGACCGTTGATGCCGATGGTTGGCCAGATGCCCGTGCCGTGTTGTTGAAAGGTGTCGATAACCGTGGTTTCGTCTTCTATACCAACAGACGGTCAGCTAAGGGCAGCCAACTTGAAAACTCCGGACGTGCTGCACTCACAATGGTGTGGCGCGAGATAGAACGACAAGTTCGTATTGTGGGTGAAGTCAGCCAAGTGCCCGAAACCGAATCCGACAAATATTTCGCGAGCCGACCTCGCGGAGCGCAAATCGGCGCTTGGGCTAGCGAACAATCCACCGTGCTGAATTCACGCGCCGAACTAAATGCTCGTGTCACGGCATTAGAAAAACAATATCCAAGCCAAGTTCCGAGGCCTCCGCACTGGGGCGGATACCTAATCGCACCGCATCGGGTCGAATTTTGGCAAGGTCGCCCCGACCGCCTCCACGACCGCATTCGCTACCGCAAAGAAACCGACTCGTGGATCCTCGAACGCCTCGCGCCCTAACCGATAAACGGCGACCTTAACGAAGTCGCCAACCCTAGCGCTTCGGCTCTCGCTAGGACGCTCGAGTCCGCATCTGTGTCAGATCGTCATGCTTGAGACGACAGCCCGATACGAGCCGGATCCCAAATGATCTCAGCCAAGTCAAGGTAGAGAGCTTGGCGGGCGACGATGTCGTCTTTCGTGAACGCTTTCGCGTACGGCTTGAATGCGAGGTTGTAGGTCTCACGAAGCCTGTTGAAGCTCGGGTTGTGCTGGTATGCCCGCGGATGAAGCGACTTCGCCAGGATATTCTGGCCCAAATAGTGTTTGACTTTCTGATCGTAGGGCATCGCACCATAGCTGGCATTGAAGTCCTTCGGCAGCAAGAGGAGGTCGCCGAACCTGTTTCGGTGGTTCGCGAATTCGTCGGGAGAACGGAAATCATCCTCGTGTCGTTCGAACTTGTCGGCCCAGATATGTTCAACTTCGAAAGGATGTTTGCGTGATCGGTTGAAGTTGAGGTAGTCGGCCACTGTCATTCCGGTTCCCAATTCGCTGTCAATCCAAGCGGTGATGCGGGCGAGGAGGTAGTGGACATGGCGGCGATTTCGTTTCGTGAGGACGAACACCCAGTATCCTTCCAGTTCCTCCCATTCGTTCTCAAGAAACTGGGTCAGGACTTGCCGGAGAGCCTCAATTGGCTTGTCACGCAGTTCTTTGATCAGGTTGAACATCGTGTAGACGACCGTGGAGTAACCAAAATTTCGGTGGTTCACCATTCTTCGGGCGATGAAGATATCAAGGGCACCGGCCACCAGTGCAGACTTCTTCTTGAAGGTCTCGTCGTCATCCTCTGGGGTCACAGCCGCAAGGATCACCGGAAGTTGCAAGCGGAAACCGTTCCAATCGTTGCAGAAGACGGCTTCGAGGCCAGGAGTCAACTCCCAAGTGGCATCCAGCAACTCCAGATAGCGTTTGCTGAGCTTCAGGAAATCGTCCTCTACAAACCGTCGATAGTCGCTTCCACCTTCTAGGCCGATCGCCGTCTGCTTGTCGCGCACCCATTTGTGGAACGCGGTGCCGATGATCTCGAAGTCGCGCGGGGCTGCTTTTTTCTTGCGCTCCCGTTGCGTCTCCGCGTACTTGGCGCGAAGCCAAGCCTTAAAGAAGTCCGCGTCGGCGTCCCATTTTTTGAGTTTGCCGACCCGCTTGCGCCACCGGCTGTTGAGGTCCTTGATCACGTTCTCGTCGCCCGCCCGCGCGAGCAGGAAGCTCTTGAGCATGTCGGTACTACTCAGCCGAAGACCTCGGTCATTCATGGTCTCGAATATCTCAAGCGCCATATCTTGATCCGGTGCTCCGATATCGACGAGGATCACCCCGTGCTGGAGCCAATCAGCGAAGTACGGCAGCGGGTCGCCGTGAAGATCATCCGGGAACCGATCTACGATCGTCTGGTATCTGTCCCAAAGGTTGCGAACTGATTCAGGTTCCGCATCGGCATCGTATTCCTCGCCATCGAAGATGGCTTGCAGGCACTTCTCGCGCTCGTCAACATCAAGGTTGAAGGTCTTCTTGCCGAACGCCGAAGAGTAGATCAACGAGTCGAGCGCATGTGCCTCCTCGGGATCAGTCTCGAGGAGTCTGTGGCGGACGTAGATCAACAGGAGGCTGAGAGTCGTGATCCGCTGTTGGCCGTCAACGAGGTAGCGCACACCGTCGCGCAGTGCGGTAACGATCGGCCCTAGGAAGTACGGGCGGTAGGCAGCCACAACCTGACGTTCGTGTGCCTCGTCGTACTCATCGAAGAACCGAACCGTCAGGTCGTCGATCAGTTCACCGACTTGAGCTTCCCTCCAACTGTACTCTCGCTGGTAGAAGTCGAGGCCATAGCGACTCTGCGACAACAACTGCCGAACCGACCGAGCCGTCCCGGTGATCTGTTGAACATCAACGCCCACGAGCGCAAACCTTATCATTCAAATGCGACCGACACGTCTAACGATGATGGACGCACCTTGATATTGTCGGCATCCCACGACCACCATCACCGACACCACCGTCCTGTTCTAGCGATGATTGACGGTTCTTCGGAAACTCGGGTGGAGTGAGGGTCCGCAAGCCCTACCGGTGATTGCGACTGAGTGTAGTGTAGATGTATTATGCGGGTTTCCAGTTGTGGAGTTTGCGGGGCATGTTGTTGAGGGCATCTTGGATGAGCGCGAGGTGTATGGGGTTTATATCGAGGTTGGTGCCTTTGGGTAGCCAGCGTCGTAGCAGCCCGTTGGTTTATTCGTTACTGGGTCGCTGCCACGGCGGGTGTGGAGAGCGGGCTGCGGGATTTGACCACGCTCCGCGTCGATGAGCGGACCATCGCCTACGCCCAACACCGTCACACCCAAGGCAAAACCCGACGCGAGATGCCGGGTTGACAGACCGTTGAGTTTCACCGTGACGGTCGGTTTTGCTTTTCGGTTGTCTCTGGTGGGGTTGATGCGGACCCGGTGCTCCTCTGCCCGATGGATTTTGTGGGTTGACGGGCTAAGTGCGATAAAAATATTATGGATTATTTTATGTTGTTTTAGTAATTCACGGTGTCATTGTCACACGGGGTCGGTAAGGTGTGATCTATGAGTTTATTTTCAGGATCAGAGCTTTTTGAGGCGGACACAACCAAAGGTGATGGCACCGCCGGAGCGTTGCAGGCCGGTAGCGCTTCAGCGGTTCGACCCTCCTCTGCGGTTGGCGGTTGTGGTACCGTCGGGTCGGTTTGCGTGGGTCTGGTTGATGAGGTGGGGTTGTCTGATGAGGGGTTGCGGTCGCGGTTGAAGGTGTTGGGTCGTGCCGAGTCGACTTTGGCGGCGATGAAATCCCGTGCGTTGGCTGAGTTGAGTCGTCGTCACAACAA
>JAHQYM010000086.1 GCA_024421095.1 Acidimicrobiia bacterium | reverse complement strand
CCAGCGGTGCCACCACCACAACAATCGACAAGGTGATCATCGAATCTTCCCACACGTCAAAGATCGCCAGATACAGCGAGCAACCCCCTACGAGAAGGGAAAGCCGCCAACCCCCGAGCCACGCCCCTATCACTGCGAAACCCCCGACCAGCGTGATCCACGAAATCGCACCGAGCCCGAAGGGTCCGTCACCTGCAATGAGCAACTGCTCGCTCACATCAAGGGGATACTCCAACCAACCCGACACCTTACGTGTCAGGTCCTTGAAGTTGAACAATCCCAGAATGTCTTCGTCCTTCAGGTACAAAAGAGAACGGTTCGCCCAATCCCTGAACGGAACGATTTGGCCTTCGCCGACAACCGACAAGAAGTCGGGGAACAGTTTCGGAGCGGCCTGGTGGATGAATTGGATCAGCAGATATGGAGAGAGCAGCAACAACACCAAGCGCAAGCCGCGAACACGCTGAAATCTACCCTGCGCGCCGATAGAAATCTTGGTATCGGCGACCAGAGCCATTAGTTTGCGTCAGCGTCTGCGTCTGCGTCTGCGGTGTTGGGGCCCGCTTTGTCGGGGCCCCAGACCGCTTGTATCAAAGAATCCCGGTCGAGGCTGCCGATGGCTGTACCGCTGTTGTCGCGGACTACCAATGATGTCTGACTTCTGAGCACAGCGGCCGCGACATCACTCAAGATGTCTTCTCTGCGAACCGATGCTCCGTTGGGGTCGGCTTCCGCAAGTTTTCCCATGATGCTGCTGACGGTGAGAATCTTGTCTCGTTGCACCTCTTTGGTGAACGCCCGCACATAGTCGGTAGCGGGGTCGGTGATTAGCTCCTCTGCTCTACCGATCTGAACGATTTGCCCTTCAAAAAGGATGGCAATCCGATCGGCGAGACGGATCGCTTCGCTGAAGTCATGGGTAATGAAAACGATCGTCTTGTGCAGTACTGACTGCAGCCTGAGAAACTCATCTTGCATCTCGCGCCGAATCAGAGGATCGAGGGCTGAGAAAGGTTCGTCGAGAAACCAGACATCGGGTTCAACAGCCAAGGATCGGCCGATACCCACCCGTTGTTGCTGTCCTCCAGACAGTTCACGCGGGTAGTACTCGCCGCGCCCCTCAAGGCCGACGAGGGAGATGATCTCCTCGGCGCGTGCTCGGCGAGTGTTGCTGTCTACCCCTTGAACCTCCAATGGAAAGACAATGTTTTCAGCCACCGTGCGATTGGGGAACAAAGCAAAATGTTGGAAGACCATCCCCATGCGGTGTCGGCGAATGTTGATCAGTTCTTTGTTGGAGGCTGCCAACAGATCGATGCCACCGAATTGGACACTCCCGGCCGTAGGTTCGATCAGGCGCGAGAGGCAGCGCACTAAGGTCGATTTCCCCGAACCGCTCAAGCCCATCAACACAAGAATCTCACCTGGTGCGACATTAAGAGTGGCCGCTACGACCGCCGGAATGTATCCAGCGTCCTTTACGGCTTGGATCGTGGGATGACCGTTGTGCCGTTTCAGAAACTTGGCCGGCTCCTGGCCGTACAGTTTCCAGACGTCACGGCACGAAATCATTGCATCGTCGCTCATGATCCGATCAGTTTACTTTCTCCGGCGCTCTATGTTTGGTTTCTCGGCCTTTGCCTTTGCTACTGACGAATCGCCCCGGCGAGCCACGAAGTTCACCGGGGCGGATTCGACAGTAGGCATTTTTGGGCCAATATCTGCGGAAGTCGATCAGCCGCTGATCCACCCTTTCCAGAGGCTTTCGTTGGCGGCGAGCCATTCAGTGGCGGCTTCGGAAGGCTCTTTGCCGTCCACGTCCACCGCGGCGGCCATAGCGGCGAGCATGGGGTTGGTGAAGTCCATGCGTTTCACGATCGCCGCTGCTGTGGGCCACGTTTCTGGGAAGTGTTCACCTACCCCGGTCTTCAAGTAGCCGTCGGCGGGATTGCCGCAGTCGTGAGTGAGTTCGGCGTTGATGCCCCACTCTGGGTCTGTCCGGCAGGCGTCTTCAAAGAGGGGGAACTCAATGAAGTCGCCTTCATAGACGGCCTCAATGAAGTTTGGTGTCCAGTTGAAGAGTACGATGGGTGTTTCGTCAACCGACGCGGCATCGAGTTCTGCCCACAATGTTGCAGCCGACCCTGCGTTGACGACCTCGAAGTCCATGCCAAGACCCTCGACGCGCTCAGCGTCACCCTTCAACCAGTCGACCGGCCCTCCGAGGAAGCGTCCTTTGTCGCCTGTTTCAGCTGTCGCAAAAATGCTTGCACAGGCATTGAGGGCTTCCCAATCGGGCAAGCCGGGGCACTGGTCTTCAACGTATGCCGGGTACCACCACTCTTCGCGAGTGACCGCGTTGTGTGTCGAGAAGTCAAGCACGCAGCCTTTGTCGACCTGTTCTTGGAAGGCGACCCCGAAGGCTCCCTCCCACACTTCGTGAACCAACTCGATGTCGCCGTCGCACATCGACTGATACACCACTTGGCTGTCGGATGGCACGTACTCTACGGAGAACCCGGCATCCTCAAGGATGCCACCGACCACTTCGGCACCCACGAGCTGGCTCGACCAGTTGTGAAGCGGGATGCGGATCGGATCCGAGGAATCAACGGCTGCGGTGTCGTCCGCTTCGGCCATGGCATCGTCGTCTGTCATTGCATCGTCTTCTGACATGGCCTCTGTTTGGGGCGCAGTGGTGGTGTTGTTGCCGACCTCGCTAGAGTTGTCGTCGTTGCCGCATGCGGCTGCGATCAACACGAGAGCCATCAAGACAACGGCTGTCACTTTCATTCGGTTCATAAATCCCTCCGATTTTTTGGGCTTTCTGCCTCGGAGGCGATTGGGTATTCGTCTCCGACTGCTTTGGTCCAGGGTGGACCCGCATTTGACAGTGGCAGCGAAAATAGCAGTTTCAACTGTGTTTGTCAACTGACAGTAAAATATTTTTCCCCTCAATAGTGCGAGCTTGATTGATTGCTGACGATTCAGGCGGAATAGCGGTGCGCGTTCGTTCTTTGGTGACGCAGTGGCCAACACTCCGTTTGGGTCTGGGTAGTGGGGGAATCAGGTTGCGTCGAGTGCTTGGCGTAGTTTGCTTTCCTCGCCGGGGTGCATGTTGATCGCTTGTTCGGGGTAGGGGAAGCGTCGAGTTGTGGTCTCGGATTGGAAGGCTGCAAGCGCCGCGACCCGTTCAGTGTGCATTTGGGTGTAGTTGCGTTGCGCTGGTTTCCGTCCGAATGTGTAGATGTTTTTCATCGCAGACTCCAAATGTTAGAGTTAACAGACCCGTTTGTCACTTCGACACGAAAATTTCGCGTGCGGCGGTGTTGATCTCGTTTGCCAGACCTGCGCGGAGATTGTCGACGTGCCGACGACGGTCTACGTAGATCTGGTCATCGTCGTAACCTGCCGCGCGCACGCACTCAATGTAACCGGTGACTAGGCGGGCTGCCTGCCAAGGATTGGGTACAACATCAATCAGTTGACGGACAAACCAAACCAACGACACGGACTTGGTGTCCGCGATCGCTCGGCGCCTAGTCAGTTTGGTTGAGATCCCCGCATCGTCGAGTTCGATGCTGACCGTCTTTTCTGGGGTCTTGCGGGATTCGCCACGATAGTCTCCCACGTCAGGCACCTGTAGCGATGCCCAATCAATTTTGGGCAGGATGTCGCGCTCGTAGCTCAAGTCGACCCATCCTTCGCCTTGGCGTACTAAGACTCTCGGCAGGAAAATGTCGCGGTCGCGGAACTGGTCACGCCGCTCGATCAAGCGTGGTTCTATGGCAAGCACACCGGTGGATTGCACTTGTTGCCCCAAGCCGGTCAACCCCTCGTTCTCTAGGCCGGCTTTCACTGCGTTCACAGACTCGTCCACCCCGGCCTGCCAGCAGTACACATAGCAACGGTTGAGCGCAGGCTCTCTCGTGCGCCGAGCATCGGGTTGGCGCATGACTCGACCCATGAACTGTGTGATAGCGGTGTTGGAGCGAGTGTTGTCGAGCATCACTAAGATATATGCAAAAGGACAGTCCCAACCTTCCATCAGTGCTGCTTTGGTGATGATCCATCGCACTGGTGAGTACGGCGACAGGATATCTTCGCCCGCGATCTCATCTTTCTGCGAAGACTTCACTCGCACCGAGTCTGGCCTCTCGCCGAACTGACCGATGAGGTGCTCGCGCACATCTTCTGCGTGGAGATAGCCGCTGCCTCGCTGGTCTTTTCCGGTGCGTTCCACGCGGATCACTCCTATGGGACGTATGTAGCGTCCGCTGTGGCCCTCAAGTTGCTTCGCCGTGGCTGTGAGATCAATGAGGCGGTCATGGGCGCGGGCCAAGGTTTCGGTCCAGTTTCCATCAACCGCGCTCACCTCCACGGGTAGCTTAATCATTTCTTCGCGAGCTAGGTCGGTGCCGGAGATGTCCACGAGCAGGTTGCTGAGCGCAGCGTTGGGTGTGGCCGACAGTTCTATCACCAGCCGGGGGTTGAGGCGGTTGACGGCGGAGACGAACTCGTCGGCACCCTTGCCGCCGTACGCTTTGTGGGCTTCGTCGAGCACCACGACGGGACGCTGCATCTTCAGCACGTTGAACAGGCTGTGTTTGACAGTCCCGTTCGCGTTTGTTTCAAGATCGGGGTGTGTTTCAAGGAGCGCCTCAGACGCGGCCATGTCGTCTTCGCGGGGGAATAGGGTCGAGTAGCGGCCCGAGTCGCGGAACATCCGCAGGAACTCTTTGCCCTTGCGCCGGTTGGCAGCGGGCAGCATCAGCAACATCACGCAGAGGTAGTTGTCGAGGTCGCCTTGCTGGAGCCGGTCGTCTTTCTGCATTACTTTCACCCGGCCGCCACTGGCGAATTCCAGCAACTGACGGTACGGATGCCCGCGGGCCCACAACGCCTTTCGGGTTTGTGTATATATGGCCCGAGAGGGCACGATCCACAGCACGAACCCGGTTTGCATTCCGAGGCGTTCGATTGCAACGGCTCCCAGCAACGTCTTTCCTCCACCGGTTGGAATCTTGAAGCAGATGTGGGGTATTGAGCGACCGGCACTGTCGAAGCGATCGATGTGGGTGCGCTTCCCGGCGTCCGTGTCTTCACCACCTGCCAATGCCGCCCAAGCTTTTGCTGGATAGTTGGTGTCGTCGGCACTGGGGGCGAGTCCAGCCTGGCGAAGCGCCGATTTACGCTGTTCGTATTCTTGGCGGGCTCGGGAGAGGGCGTGTTCCCATTCTGAGAAGGTCCGCAATGACCGGCGCTGGTACCCCTTAAGTTCAAGCATTGCGGCTCCCGGGCGCAGGGTTCAAGAACTGCGGTGGCATGGTCAGGCTTCGTCGATCTGTTGAATCGTGAACGGCAGTTGAGCGAAGGTGATCCCCATGTCCTTCAATTCGTCTTGGGGTATGTAGCGTGCTGTTGCGAAAACCACTGCGCGGCGACCGCGCTTGCGGCAGTTCTCTCCGATCGCATCGGCACGCGGGGCGGTGAGGACAGAATCGTTGGTCTGCAAGAAGTCAATGTCGGGCTTGTAGATAAGGTGGTAATCGCAGGATTCGTCGCTGAAAATGAGCCAGTTTTCGTTGTGAGAGACCAACTCTTCGGCCTTGACCGACCGGCCTGTGGCAGAATGTAGCAACCACGCTGCGAGGTCATCAAAGCTTGGCAGCGATTCGCCGGTGAGCATTCCTGATCCGCTGGTGCGATCACCTAGAGTGCAGTACGTGAACGTTCCCCCCAAGCCTTCGCGCAGCGATTCGTCTCGTGCGTCTTCCACTCCCGAGATCACGCGCCGCATTCGTTGCGCCGTGATCTCGTTGGCGTAGTCCTCGCATTCGACCATGATGAAGCGCCGGTTGCCACCGTCGGCTTTGTTCAAGGCAAGCACGGCGTGGCCGGTCGTGCCCGACCCTGCAAAAGAATCAAGTACGATGTCGTTGTCTGATGTGACAACCTCAAGCAATCTCCGAATGACGCGCTCGTCTTTTGGATACTGGAACGCAACGTCGGGGAGGATGCGGACCAGATCTTGATGAGCGGCGCGCCTGTCCTGATAGAAGACGCTGGTGAGGACTTGTGCGCTGGTCTCATTCAGGTAGCGCTTCAGTTGCGGCACAGTAGTTTCGTCCTCCCCAAAATGCACGCGACCTTCTTCAATCAGTTTCACGAGACGCTCTCGATCGGGATAGAGCCAACCCCGGGCCGGGATTTAGACGGGCTGCTTGGTGACGGGGTGCAAGATTTCGTACTTTGGCCCGCCCCCGCCGGGCCATGAGATATCGCCGGCGAAGTAAACACCCCGCTCGTCTACCCAGCGGTAGTGTCGGTGGGGAAATACGCGGTGCCGTTTGTCGAGACTTGACAACCATTCTTGCAAGGCACCAGATGCAGTTGCAGCATCTCCGTGATGCACATCCCAAGCGTTGGTGGCAACGGCGTTTATGTCGCCAATGCCTTCCTTGGAGGCGCGCCACCTGTTGCCGTTCTCGCGAGTTGCAGCGATATCTTTGGCGTAACTCAAGACGTAGTCATGGCCGACCGAGATGAAGCGCGCATCGTTTTTGCCAGTGCCTTCCCACACGAACGAACCAACGAAGTGCTCTTCGCCAAAGATTTCGTCCATGACCATGCGAAGGTGATGAACTTCGTTGTCGTCGATTGAGAGAAAGATCACACCGTCGTCTGAGAGCAGTTGGTGCAGCAACTGCAAGCGAGGCCACATCATCGTCAGCCATTTGTCGTGGCGTTCGAGGTCTTCGCCGTCGACTGGGCGGTTTTCGCTGAGCCAGTGGCGCAATGCCAAACTGTTGCCGTTGTCGTTGTATATCCAGCCCTCATTTCCGGTGTTGTACGGCGGGTCAATGTACACGCACTTGACTCGGCCGGCGTAGCGGGGCAGTAATGCTTTGAGCGCGTGGAGATTGTCGCCATGGATGATCAAGTTGTCGTCGACTATGCCTGCTCCGACCGAAAGGTCGGGGTGCGGCACCAGCGGCCGCCACGGAACCACCAGATGATGCCCGTAGATGTGCGATTTCCCTTTGAAATCCAGAATCGGCATCAGCCCTCCCAGCCGTTTTGGCTACTTTGGTAACTGTAACGCTTGGGTGTGACAAAGGTGGGTGAACCCCCGTGTTTCAGCTGACTTCGTGCGACGTTTCTGGGGAGCTTGTAGACTAGTGTTTTGATGTTTTCTAGGGAAGCAAAATTTGTGGAACTCGCGCTGCGGGTTGGAGTGTCTATAAGGAGTTGGAATGGCAGCAACTGGCGGAACTAAGGCGATCCTTGCCGCTTTCTTTGCGAATCTTGGGATTGCGATCGCCAAATTCGTGGCTTTCGCTTTTACGGGGGCTTCGTCGATGCTCGCTGAAGCGATCCATTCGTGCGCCGACACGAGCAACCAGGCTTTGTTGTTGTTGGGTGGGCGTCTTGCGAAACGTGAAGCCACGCCGACGCATCCTTTCGGTTACGGGCGCGAACGGTATTTTTGGTCTTTTGTGGTTGCTTTGGTGCTTTTTAGTGTGGGTGCGATGTTTGCTATCTACGAGGGTGTCCAGAAGATTCGTGATCCGCACGTTATAGACGCGCCGATCTGGGCTTTTTCGGTGTTGTCTATCGGGATTGTGCTTGAGGGTTGGTCTTTTCGGACGGCGATTGTTGAGTCCAATGCTATTCGTGGTGATGCGAGTTGGACAACGTTTATTCGCCGTTCACGGGTTCCTGAACTTCCGGTGGTGCTGCTTGAGGATTTGGGTGCTTTGGTTGGTTTGGTTTTGGCGCTTAGTGCTTTGTTGATCGCGGTGGTGTTTGAGGCCCCTGTTTGGGATGGGATTGGCACATTGTCGATTGGTGTTTTGTTGGGTGTCATTGCGGTTGTGTTGGCGATTGAAATGAAGAGTTTGTTGATTGGTGAGGGCACAACCAAAAACAAGCGGCAATCCATCGTCAAAGCGATCAACGGTGTTGCTGGCGTTGATCGCATTATTCATATTCGTACGCAACACATTGGCCCAGACGAATTGTTGGTTGGTGCCAAAGTGGCGTTAGATGAGGGTTTATCGACCGAACAAATCGGTGATCTCATCAATCAGATTGAAGCAGAGGTGCGCCGGGAGGTGCCTGAAGCGCGGCCTATGTATATTGAACCGGATATTTTTCGCTCGTAGCTATTTGGGTCTGGCTCGCACTCGCATTCGCCGTGATGCTCTGGGTGCTCTGGGTGCTCTGGGTGCTCTGATGATTGCCGGCCCGGGTTTTCGTATTCGCAGGATTGTCAGGCGTGGAACCAGAAGGTGCTCGGCAATGCTGCCCATTGTTGGATGAGCGAACTGGTTGCCTCGGTCGCGTTGCACATGCATGCGATGGTTCTCGACGATTTGTCTGAACCCACCTTGTCCATCGGGTCTCGGTCGGTGAGATTTGTTTGGGTATTTTGGTTGTGGTGTTGTAGGTGTTTGGTATTTGGTGTAGGTTGTGATGCATTGGACGCGAAGCACGTTTCGCGGTAGCTAACTCGGGAGGTTTCGGCGTGAGGCACGACAGATATGACAATAGAGATCGCAGAGGCGGGCTGCGCCGCTTGTGGGGTGCGAGTGTGCCTGTCGGCTGTGCGGCTTCCGTTCCCACCGCTCTGGGGGGGGGGGGGGGGGGGGGTAGGTCTCTGTTCGAGTTGGGTTGATCTGCGTCGCGGTGCTGGCCGCGTTGTTGTTGTTTTGGTTTTGGTGTTGGTGGGGTCGTTGTTGGTTTCTGTGCCTCAGGCGGGGGCGGCCCATACGTTGGCGACGCCGTCGAACCTGGCGGCGGCATCGCCAGGCACCGCGATTATTAGCTCACCGAACGCGAGATTGTCTTGGGATGCTGTGACGGGTGCTAACAGGTATACCGTTCAGTATGGTGAGTCTCCCAGCGGCACCCTGTCGTC
>JAHQYM010000085.1 GCA_024421095.1 Acidimicrobiia bacterium | reverse complement strand
CGTCGAACATGAAAACCCAGATGGTGCTCGACGCGTTGGAGATGGCCCGCTGGAACCGCGGGACCCGCCTCGAAGGCCTCGTCGCGCACACCGATGCCGGCAGCCAGTTCACCAGCATCGGTTACAGCGAACGCCTCGACGAACTCTGAGCCACGCCATCAATCGGATCTGTCGGGGACTCATATGACAACGCCCTGGCCGAAGCCGTCAACGCGCTCTACAAAACCGAACTGATCCGCGGTCCCCAACAAGGACCGTGGCGGACCATCGACAACATCGAACTCGCCACCCTCGGCTGCATGCACTGGTACAACACAGTGCGTATCCACAGCCGCCTCAACGACATCTCACCCGACGAGTACAAAACCGCCTACACTACAACAACAACCGACCACAACAAGACAAAAAACCACAACATTCAGCCTACGCAAAACCCAGTATGAATCAACGCGACAACCACTTCAACTCCCGGCGATCCTCAACACATACCATCAACCGCAGCTCCCACAATTCAACCCACCACCACCAACCCCGCAACCAAACCCACGACAAACCACTAGTAAAAATCTGACCATCCACCACCAAATGACATTCTTGTTATACTGTGGTTTGCGTATCTGTCCACATAGCCTGTGGATAACTCTACGGGCTTACTTCGCTGGAGGTCCACCGCGGTGAACCATGCCATGATCGCTGCCGAAGCGTTACGTTACCGACTCAAAATCGTGCGCGCCCCGCTCGTGCAAGATGACCAATGGAACGTTGAAGAATTAGCTATCGCATCTATCACAGCTGCTGACCCGGCAGTAGACGGAGCAATCCGTCGCATCGCCGAGGCTTGGATCAAAGCTGGCCTCGAACCCACGCATTTGTCTGTGCCTTGGGGTGGACCTCGCGTCGATCAGCTTTTTGGGAACCGACCCGATTTGGTAGACGCACTTGACGACATCCTTAGCGGTGCCACTAGAGCCCTCCGAGCGGCGTGAGCGGCGTATTCAGGTGTGGCTTTTCACGAACGCCGCTGCAAATGTAGCTAGTTGGTAATCTGTTGACTACGGTTTTGGTGTGCAAGTAATCGCTTTGGTTAATCAGAAGGGTGGAGTCGGCAAGACCACCGTGGCGTTGGGTTTAGCTTCAACGGCTTGGGTTCGCGAACTCGACTGCTTAGTTATCGACATAGACCCCCAAGGAAATGCCACTACCGGTTTAGGCATCTGGAATCCGCGTTTCAGTGTCGACCATGCACTCGCCGAGGAGCGCGCGGGAGCAATCAAGGGTTTACGTGTCACCTCAGGTTGGCCGACACAGCGCGGGCGTTTACCGTCTGTGGTCGCGGCCACGGCCAGTCTCGCGGGACGTGAACCACAACTAATGACCGACCCCATCGGCGCAAACAACCGGCTTGCGACCGCCCTGAACGGTGTCTCGCATGACATTGTGATTATTGATTGCCCGCCGTCGTTAGGTTTGCTTACCATCAACGGATTGTTCGCTGCGGACCGGGCTTTGATCGTAACCGAACCGGGCGCTTGGGCATCAGACGGCGTTAACGAGATACTTAGAACGGTGGATCGGATATCGGCTCGCCGCAGCGAACCGCTGGCAGTTGCCGGGATTGCCATCAACCGCCTTGGGCGCACCCGTGATGCACGCTATTGGCATCAGCAACTATGCACCAATCACGGGGATTTGGTGTTGGGAACCATCCAACTTCGAGCGGCTGTGGCTGAAGCTGCGGCTCGTTCAATGCCGATCCATGCGTTAGGTTCACGGCCGGGTGCAGCCGCAGCCGCAACCGAGTTCGACTCCCTTTTCGACCATATATTTGATCCCCGTGTCGGCGGCTCCAACGCCAACGACAGCACTACTGACATCGGCAAAAACGAGGTGCCCCATGACCTATGACCCCCAAGCCAAACGTCAAAGACCTAAACCCGCAACGGATGGTTCTGCTCCAGTGGATGCCTTACTCTTCGATGCTAACGCCACCGCGTCAAACGCAGAAGACCCTTCAGCAGCACCAGCGGTCACACCAGAACCTGCTAACCCACCGGCAGACAAGTTGATGTTGTCTAGCGCGCTGGGGGGAGCAGCTGCAGCGCTCATCGGCGCCGTGATGCTGCGCTATTTGTGGCAACGATGCTCAAGGCGTAGCCGTCAAAAATAGCTGGAAGCAAAATCAGCTAGCCATCGTGAGCCACGCAGCCTCCTGAGCGGCTTTGGCTTCAGTTCTTCGCTCGACTTCAGCGTTTCCTTGTGGACACAAAGCCACAAATGGGCACCAACTGCACAGCGGTCCTGGTCTCGCATCAAAGGAACCTTGATGGCACGCTTCGTGGATGTCTTGCCAAGTCTTGGCTAGTTTGTCGGTGACTTCGGTGATTTCTTGACGGTTCACATCTATGCCAACGGTTCGCTGGCCCAAATACAACAACTGCGCGTAGCGTGGCAACTCACCCGTTGATGCCTCAACGGCAGCCGCATAAAGCAAGACTTGATCGAGCCGGGCACGGCTATAGCGCGGCCCTGGCGCTTTGCCCGACTTGTAGTCGGTGACAATCACCCCGTCTGCGTCTTGTTCAAGACGGTCAACAATACCCCTGAAGGGAACACCAGCAAGCTCGGCTTGCACATCCTGCTCGGTGGCTCGCACATCTATCTTGGTCGGGTCTTCTAGCTGCCAAAGCCCCTCAATCGCCTTCCAGGCTTTCCACCGGAAGTGCCGCGCCTGCTCATCGTCTAGCTGCAAATCTTGGTAATCGCTCTGTTCTTTTGTTTCTTGCCAAACGCTGCGTGCGATGGTGCGCGCCTCGGCCACAGTGCGCAGCTCAGCAGGGCGTTGCAGCAACAGCTCCAAGACTCGGTGCGCGAAGTTGCCAACTAATGCATCTTCACCCGGTGGGTCGGCCAATCGATCTATGTAGCGAAACTTCCAACGGCGTGGGCATTGCACAAAGGTGCTAGCCCCCGACGGGGATAGACGTGATGGACCAGTTGACGGAGGCTCAGCTTGCATATCTGTAGTTCTACAACATAGGTGTGACAGATGCTCGCAATGAGCTTAAATATCTAAGGTAGCGCGGTCAACTAACGCACTATTACGAACCAGGAAATCGCGCCGGCTTGAAACATCTGTGCCCATCAACACCTCAAACATTTCGGTTGCTGCTGCGGCTTGAGCACCATCTTTCATGGTCAGACGACGCAGCGTGCGCGTGGCTGGGTCTAAAGCGCAATGGCGCAACTCTTCCACATTCATTTCACCAAGTCCCTTAAACCGCTGCCATTTCACGTTTTCAGGCCGGCGATTACCTTTACAAAGGCGAGCCGTCAGCGCTTCTTTTTCTTCCTCGGAATAAACCCGATAAATCACTTCGCCAACTTTGGTGGTGAACAAAGGTGGTTGCGCTGCAAAAACCCGACCCGCTTCCAACATCGGCCGCATGTACTTGTAAATCAAAGTCAAAAGCAAACAGCGAATATGGCTACCGTCCACATCAGCGTCGCATAGGATCACAATACGACCGTATCGAACATCATCCAAGTTGAACTTGCTTCCCGCGCCAGCGCCCATGGCGGTAAACAAAGCACGCGCTTCGGCGTTATCAAGCACTTGCTTGTCGCTTGCCTTGTGTGCATTCACGACCTTGCCGCGCAGTGGCAAAATGGCCATCGTCTCAGAGTTGCGCCCTCTTTTGGCGGGACCCGCCGCCGAATCCCCCTCAACCAAAATCAGTTCCGAATCTTGGTTATGCACTCGGCAATCAGCAAGCTTTTGGGGCATCGGTGTGGTGCCTAGGCTCGCCGCTTTGCGCTGGTTCTCTAACAAAGTCTTGGAAGCAACACGGTTCTGCACCGCGTTGGCCAACTTATCGGCGATGGCTTTGACGTGAGTGCGTGGACCACCACCAGGCTCAAACCATTCTTTTAGCTGTTCATAAACAACTCGGCTGACTATCCCGTCAATCGCCGGTGTGCCCAGTTCCTGCTTGGTCTGCCCCCGAAATTGCGGCTCTGGGAAAGTCACTTTGAGAGCTGCCACCAAACCTTCTTGCACATCATCTTTCGCCGCCTTGTGTTGATTGTTTTTGGCTAGCTTGGCCAGTTTGTGATGGCCGTTAAGCAACACATTGTTGACCACGCGGGTAAGCGCTTTGTCGAACCCGGCGAGGTGGGTACCACCCGCTGAGGTAGGGATGGTGTTCACAAAGGACACCACCTTGGTGTTGTAACCGTCAACCCAGCGCAGCGCTAAATCCACCACACATTCTCTAGTCACCTCGGTCATTTTTTTGTTGACGGGAACTTTTTCAACGAAGCTGCCTATGCCGTTGCCGCTGATCACACCCGACACCGCTTCCCCAACAGATAGATGTTCAACTAGATCAGCAAGACCCCCGCGGCTCTGAAACGTGAACTCTTCATTAGTAGCACCAGGGCGTTTGTCGATAACCGAAACACGCATGGTCGGCACCAGAAAGCAGGCTTGGGTCAATCGATCACACACCTCTTCGTAATCGACTTCGGCCTGCTCTTTGAAAATTTCATAATCAGGCCAAAAGCGCACCCGGGTGCCGGTCTTGTTCTTGGAGATGCGCTTGGTTGTGCGGAGTTGGTGACCCTTCTCAAAGTCACTCATTGAAGCACCATTGAACTGGCCCGCGACACGCTCTTTGAAGCTCAAAACATGGGTAGCGCCGTCACGGTCGACCTCAACGGTTAGTCTCGTGGCCAAAGCGTTGACCACCGATGCGCCAACACCATGCAAACCACCCGATGCGCTATATGCACCACCGCCGAACTTGCCACCGGCGTGCAATTCGGTGAACACGACTTCTAGCGCCGAGACCTTGCGTTTGGCGTGACGGTCGATTGGTATACCACGCCCGTTGTCTCGCACTTCCACCGACTTGTTGCGGTGCAAAATCACCTCCACCTTGGTGGCATGGCCTGCGGCGGCTTCATCAACGGCGTTATCGATCAGTTCCCACACTAAGTGCATTAACCCCGCACTACCCGTGCCGCCGATATACATTCCTGGCCTTTTACGCACCGCTTCAAGGCCTTCAAGCGTTTCAATCGCGGCAGCATCGTAGGTTGTTTCGGTTGCAGACATAACGGTGAGATCCAGGTTTGGTTAGCTAGCGAACAGGTGTTCGTAAAACGATACTAGGTGTTGGTGACGTTTGAAATTGCAAGATCAGTTTGGTGGTGATAATATGTGCTTCGTGAGTCGGCGCCGATCCCTTTTTGTCACCCTAGCCATTGCGCTTTGTTTTGCTTGCATTGTTGCTGCCTGCAGCGATTCTGGTTCGCCAACGACGACCAGCAACGCCGACGGAGCGTTCGCCACAACCACATTACCGCCGCTTGAGGGGCAACCGACAACCACGATAAGCGAACCAACCGACACGCCGACCACCGTGAACGAAACCCCCATAGACGCAACCCAATCCGACGATTCCAACACGGTCGAAACACCGACAACGGCCATCCCAACCGACACAACCACCACCGCCGAAACACCAACAGATGCCACACCAACGGACGCAACCCAAACGGACCAAGACACACCCATTGACGCAGCACCCGCAGACGAAACCACCGTGACCGACGACACCGCAACCACTACCGCAACCACGTCCGAGACCGCCACCACCGAAACCGATTCAACTACCACCGAAACCGCTCAAACTGATACCGAACCCGCGGTTGACAGCGAACCGACGACAACAACTAGCACCACCACTTCTACCACCACCACTTCTACCACTACTACCACCACTACTACCGTTCCACCCACCACCACCACATCCACCACAACTACTGTTGCGCCTACCACCGTTCCCCCAACCACTGTTCCACCAACCACCACCACTGGACTAAGCGTCACCCAAATCGGCGAAAACAACCTCGCTTTGCTGCAACCAAACGACGACAGGCGACGCGTTGAAGTTCTGAATGTGGCAAACGGAGAGATCACAACCTTGGCGAACGTGGTCAGAGGCGACCTTCCCGTGTTGGTTTGGTTCTGGGCACCTCATTGACCGACCTGTCGGCGCGAAGCGCCGCATATCGAGCAGTTCGCTCGAACTCACAGAGACAAGATCCAAGTAATCGGCATGGGTGCTCAAGACGACTTTGCTTTTGCGGTACGTTTCGTCAACGAGACAGGAGTTAGCACCCCGACCATGCTGTGGGATCGTTCAGGTACCACCTGGCAAAAATACGAGGTTCGTTCAAATAGTTCACTGATTTTGTTGAACGGTCAACTCACCAAGGGCTCCAATCCGATGCTCGGTTTTAGCGCCGCCGACCAGCAGGAAATCCTTGACCAACTAGAAAACTTCTCTTAGCCGCAGTTACCAGTGGCTATCAGTTACCAACGGCTATCAGCCACCACCAAAACTTGCCGGTCACCACGCCTTGCCACTAAACCACGTGCAGTCGCCTCAACGCTCAGCGGGAGCGGATTGGGGTCTTGTTTGCGAGGGTCGTCATAGTCGGCCATCAGGGCATACACATCGGTCATCGTCGCCGGCCCGAACCAAGTAGCGCTTACCGACTCTCCACTTGCGAGCTTGACGAGGCGCACGCCTTGCCCACCACGACCTTTGCTGCGCAACTCGCTATATTGTGTCGCCTTCACTCCCGCACCGCTGGTTGCGGTTAGCAACACACCGTCACCCAACAAGGCATCCGCACCCACTACTTTGGAATCCCCCAAAAGGCGCATCCCGGCAACGCCTGGAGCAACCCGCCCCTTGTCGCTGAACTGCTCGACGCTAGTGCGCAACACTTGGCCATCTGAGGCCACGATTGCGATGTCGGCTTCGACCGGCGCACGAAACGCTGCTACCAAATAGTCGTCAGCATTCAAGGGAATTAATGTTGCGCCTGATTCGGTGGCTAACGTTTCGCTGAGGGTCATTCGTTTGGTGATACCCGCGGCGGTCACTAGCATAAGGCGTTCTTCGCTTTCGGTGAGCAAGGTCAGCACCCGCTCGCCTTTTGGGAGACCAAGCAACGCGCCTAGCGGGGTACCTCGGGTGCGGTTGGTGGCTTCGGGCAGTTCATAAACTGAAATGCTGAACGCTCGCCCAGAAGAGCTGAGAGCTGTGATGCTTGCGTTGGTTTGGGTCATGGCCCGTGCCGCAATCAGGTCGTGTCGCCCTAGTTTTGCCCGTTTTGCTGTATCTGTGGGGGCGCGGCCAATGTTGCCTGAGGTGGACAGGGTGACCACACAAGGTGTCGCGATGTTGGTGGCTTTGGGGGCTACCGGTTCAGCGGGTTGAGAGGTTTCGATACTGTCGGCGGTGACAATTTCGGTTCGTCTCGGGGTGCCGTGCGCGGCGGTCAACTCGTCAAGTTCTTTGAGAAGCAGGCTGCGCCGCGCGGTTTCTGAACCAAGCAGTTTGTGGTATTGCTCTATGTCGATTCGTAGTTGGGTGGCCTCTTCGTTGAGTTCGAGTTTGGCTAAGGCCGTGAGGCGGCGCAGTGGCATGTCTAGGATGTGTGCCGCTTGGATGTCGGTTAATAGGAAACGCTCGATTAGCGCAACTCGTGCTTGAGCAGCGTCTTTAGATGATCGGATGATGGCCACGACTTCGTCTATCGCATCGAGTGCGATGAGCAGTCCTTCAAGGATGTGCAGTCGATCTTGGGCTTTGGCGAGACGGTGCCGCGTGCGCCGCACAATTACTTCAAGGCGATGTTTGATGTATTGCAGGCACAGTTCGTAGATACCGAGCGTGGTTGGTACCCCGTCAACGAGGACCACATTGTTGATCCCGAAGGTTTCTTCAAGTGGGGTGAGCCGATACAGCTGCCGCAATGCGCTTTGGGGATCGATCCCGGGTTTCAGGTCGATCTGGATCCGTAAGCCACTAATATCGCTGAGGTCTGTGATGTCGGCGACACCAGTGAGTTTGCCGTTGTTGGTTAGTTCTTGCACTTTGCTAATGACCCTTTCGGGCCCCACGAGATACGGCAGTTCGGTAACAATCAGCGCATAGCGGCTGCGCGTGACTTGCTCGTGATGGGCTGTGGCGCGAATACGAAACGAGCCTCGCCCAGTTGCATATGCTTCGCGTAGACCATCGTTGACCACCGTGGCACCGCTTGGAAAGTCGGGGCCGGGGAGTACCGCCATGATTTGTTCAATTGTTGGTTTGGGGCGCCTCTTGGTCATCACTAGCCTGATTAGCGCGGCGGTTTCGCGCAGGTTGTGTGGGGCCATGTTGGTCGCCATGCCGACGGCGATGCCGCTGCTTCCGTTGACGATGATATTGGGCACAGCAGCCGGCAAAACGGTTGGTTCTTCTCCTTCCCCGTCGTAGGTAGGGCGAAAGTCGACGGTGTCTTCATCAAGTTCCCGCACCATATCCATGGCTGGCGCGGCGAGGCGGCATTCGGTGTAGCGAGAGGCCGCTGGCGGGTCGTCAAGTGAGCCGAAATTTCCTTGCGGTTCGATGAAGGGAAGCATTCGAGAGAAGTCTTGCCCCATGCGTACGAGGGTGTCGTAGATGGCGGCATCGCCGTGCGGGTGGTAACGCCCCATGGTGTCGCCAACGATGCGGGCGGATTTGCGAAATGGCGTGCCAGGGCGCACACCCATCTGCAGCATCGACCAAAAGATGCGGCGCTGCACCGGCTTGAGCCCATCTCGCACATCGGGTATCGCACGCGCGGTGATCACGCTCAACGAGTAGGCAAGAAAAGATTCGCTTAATTCCTCGGAAACGGGAACATTCAAGACTTCTTTGGCGTAGGTGTTGTCGAAAGCTTCGGTGTGATCGAATTGGAGTTGTCGGGGCACGATGAAACCTCTCAGCGGTTTGGGTTACGAACGAACGTTCGTTAGCTTAGCCGCACGTAGCGACACGCCTACCGACACGCCTACCGACACGCCTACCGACACGCCTACCGACACGCCTACCGACACGCCTACGGGCATTACAACGAAGCGAGTAGACGCTGGCGCGTTTAGGATGTGTAGGTGCCTGAACTGCCCGAAGTGGAAACGATCCGCCGTCAACTTG
>JAHQYM010000084.1 GCA_024421095.1 Acidimicrobiia bacterium | reverse complement strand
TCAAAAGACACCACCCCCGACGCAAGACTCGACGGCACCACCAAATCCGCCAACTTCTCATACGGATAGTCTTCAGAATCGTTGCTCCACAACTCGACCTTGACCTTCGCCACATCCGCCGCCGACACAGTACCCGTCACCTCCAGCCTCAACTCCACGCCCGACAACGCGTAACCACCCGCGAAATTGCCGGTCGTGAACCCCTGAGCATACGAATCCCCAGAAAAATCGGCCGGAGTCTCCTCGCCCTGACCCAAATTGCTCACCAACGTCACACCACCGCCCGCACCATGCGACGCCACAGCCGGCGGCACCTCAACTTGCGGCACCACCCCCAACACCGAACCCACCACCACCAAAACCGCCAAAACCCCCAACCCACCCCGCGACCACCCACCCCAAGACCGCCCCGAACGCCCGGTACGATGCCGCCCACCACCACCGGCACCGCCCAACCCAGCACGCCCACCACGCCGGTCACCACCACCACCGGCACCGCCCAACCCAGCACGGTCACCACGCCGGTCGCCAACACCGGCAACGCCCAACCCAACCCGGTCTCCACGCCGGTCACCAACACCAGCAACCCCCAACCCAGCACTCCGTCCACCGACAACACGCCCGTCAACAGCACCAACACCGGCAACCCCCAACCCAGCCCGGTCGCCACCGACAACACGCCGGCCACGCGCACCGGCAACGCCGAACCCAGCACGCCGTCCGCCTACAACACGCCGGTCACGTACGCCGACATCGGCAACGCCCGCCCCAGCCCTGTCGCTGCCTACAACACGCCGGTCACCCGAACCGCTGCGTCGCCACCCAAACGCCTGCCTCATCTCAACACCCCACCGAGCAAAACGGCCGCACCGCACCCCACAACTTGCGGGGGGGGGGGGGGGGTGACAGCAAAAGCTGCTTGCGGTGGTTTACCACCCACACTAAACACATCAAGGGGACTCATGTCGTAGTTGACCTTTCCATTTGTAGTCATAACCCCGGCAGCATAGCAAACCCGAAACGCTCCCGCAACCACATCAACACAATTGCCTAAATTAGATCAGCCCAACCACCCGCCTCAACGCAAGAGTGCCAGCCAAGAAACACGCTAGCGAACAACGCCAGAACAGTAGCCAACCTTGGTCGCGTAAGATTGATGAGAGTTGGTAGGCTCGTACGACTCCACGCCCACCCCAGAAAAAGCGTTTAGTACATGCGTTATGTACCATTTGAAATCGGTGCTGAAAATTTTGTGAGTTATACATAACGTACATAACTGGCTCCCGGCGGCTCAGAGTTCAGGAGTGTTTCGGGGTTGCGGTGTATCTAGCAGTTCGTCGGTCGCCGGTCATCAAAAGCTCCCCCTGGTCTCGTAAGCCACGCAGAAGGTGCCCGGCTTGCTGTGGTGCTGTTTGGCACAATTCTGCGGCTTCGGCTCGGTTGATGGAACCGTGCTTCTCAACGAAGCTTAGCACCATCTCCCGCTGCTGAATCTGGTCGAACCCTTTAGTGCGGACATACTGTGCCCGTTCCCCGAGTTGCCGATACAACGCCGCCGACATCTGATAGGTGCGTGCCCTGCTCTCACCCCGAGCCTCAAGCAACCCCCGTTCAACGAGTGCATTGAGTGCGGCCCGAGCTGAAGAGGTATCAATTTGGAATAACTCGGCAGCCCGAGCGGTGGCGATTCTGCGTTCAGCCCGAACCTCATGCAAGGTGAGCAGATCCCGCAGATTCAACTCCTCCCCAGAACGTCGGAATTGGGCGATGAAGCCTGCGAGATCAGAATCAGCGGGGCCAGAACGCACGCGCACGATCACCGAGTCGGTTGTGCTGCCGCTGTAGTCTGGTGGTGGTCTGCCTAACGACAACTGCTGTTCGAAGACCCGACTGATCCCGCGTCCGACCCGGTCTACGAGACCAGCTCGTTTGAAAGTATCGGCCAGAGCGGGATTACGAGGGCGCGGCATAACCGACATCAAATTGCTCGTTTTGACACCTGGTGGGAACCCGCCAGGGTTTGAAACTGTCAGCGAATCTTCGCTCATCTGGACGAGCGTCAACCCCAATTTGGTGTAGTCACGGTGAACCAACGAATTGGCGATCAACTCCCGAACCGTGATTTCGGCGTATTGCGGGAGCGGAATACGGAACAACCCAATCTCGATGTCCTCTTCTGTGTTGCGAGCCTCGACACGGTCGGCTAGTAGAGACATAGCGCGCAGTAGAGGGTTGCGGTTGATCTCATTCGCTCGAATCGCCGTGCCGTCGAGTTCTTGGAATCCGATCTCGTAGGTTGGCATGTGTTCGCTGATGGTCTTGGTCGTGCCGAACACCAGAACAGCGCCGACGGTCAGACGGTCGTCAAGATCAACTAGGTTGAGTGCTCGCAGTAGGTCGGTGTCCGACAACGAACCGAGTGCGCTGTCGCCATCACCTTGACGGGCGAGTTCGCGCATTCGGGTCAACTCGTTCCCATCGAGATCTGCCAGCGAGAGCCCGTGGAGTACCCGCCGAGAGAAGTCGTGCTCCACAGCCGCCGATCCCAAAACCTCATGCGGACGCATCGGAAGGCACTGCGGGCGACCTTTCACATCGAGAGTTCGGCGAACGTAGCGGCCCTTGGATGTGGCGTGAACCGCAACTGAAGCGGGCACCTCAATGACAACAACTAGCTTGCCGTCGACCATTACGGATTGGGCCGTCACAATGATCGGCGGTTCCGCGCGGGTTGCGATTATTGCTTTGAGGCGGCGTGGATCGGTGTAGTCCTTCCTGTCTGGGTTAATTCCCTCAATCGTGCCCCGGTCGGTCACGCCCATCAGCAGTAGTCCTCCGTTGGCATTGGCTAAGCAGGCAACGGCTTCAGCGAGGTCGTCGTGACCGATCCCGTCTCCCTTGAACTCGACGGTTAGTGTTTCGCCTGCGCTAGCAAGGTCAGAAACTGTTCGTGGGTCCACCCAACGATTATATACATCCGTTATGCACTATTTGAAAACGGTGCCGAAAACTTAATAAGTTATACATAGTGTGCATAACCCAGTGGATTACTGTGGCGATCTCGCATGTTCCCATTACGTTCGGGGACAACACAGACTCGGGAAGACCGCTGCACAACCAGAGTTCATCAAACCTAGACAAGCATTGTTGGTTGGCCGCACCCACCACCGCCAAGCGAAGAGGACACGATAGTAAACGTTCTTGTGCAATGAACGAAAATTGGTTTATAATTGGTTTATAATTAATGTTAAATTATAAACCAATTATAAACCAAACAAGAATGGAGAGAATTGAGATGTCAGGAGAACACGATTTTCAGCGTAGGACAATCACCATACCAGAAGCTCCACCTGACGTGCATCATCTCCTCGGCGATCTTATCACGTCCAGTAACGAGGATTTGTTAAGCAAGGTACTTCGTTTAGATGCCGTGGACGAGCAAGGTGACTATCTCCACTGGCAAGACATGCGTTACCGCACCCCACCGGACGGACTAACTGCGGAGCAATGGTGGACGGGTACAGGGTTAGCGCGTGACAGACTACGACGCAACCAACCGATGGACGACAGCAACGGTGCACCCTTCGGTCTATGCATGGTCGACAGAATCTGGGAATCCCTGCACCGCATCGACCAAGCCGTCGCAGGACAGATACTTGTAGACGATCCTGTCGCTTCCCCGGGCAGTGGCGATTACTACATTGTCCGGTCGCTCATTGAGGAAGCCATTGCTTCCAGTCAACTCGAAGGAGCGAGCACGACCCGCGCCATCGCAAAGGAGATGTTGCTAGACGGACGAGACCCGCGCGACCTTGACGAACGCATGATCTTCAACAATTACGCGGCGATAAACGACGTGCGACGCCTCGTCAAAGACGAGGCCCCATTTTCGGTGGAAGCTCTAAAACAATTGCACCGGATCATTACGCATGACACGCTAGGGGATCGAAGCGATGCCGGTCGCTTCCAAGAACCGCACGACCAGCGGGTCACAGTGGTATTCCGGCACATGGGTTTCGAGAGAACCCTCCACACACCACCCCCAGCGGAGCAGTTGCCCGAACGAATGCAGGCGCTGTGTACATTCGCCAACGGCGAAGTAGAAAGCGGTTTCATGCATCCAGTGATCCGAGCTCTCATCCTGCATTTCTGGCTTGCTTACGATCACCCGTTCGTCGACGGAAACGGTCGGTTGGCTAGGTCGTTGTTCTATTGGTCGATGCTTCGGTCAAAGTACTGGTTGACGGAGTACCTTGCGATCTCGGCAATCCTGCGCGACGATCCGATCGGGTATCCCGAGGCCTTCCTTCGGACCGAAAGAGACAACAACGATCTGACCTACTTTGTGCTCTACCAACTGCAGGTAATTGAGGATGCCATCAAGAGGCTTGAACAATATCTCAATCGCAAGCGGAGGGAGGTGCGAGAAGCGGAAGCCCACCTACATGGGCAGTTTCCGTTCAACCATCGTCAGCGCAGTGTGATCATTGTGGCCATCCGAGACCCTTTCGCTGCCTTCTACATCGGGACACATGCGCGCCGACACGATGTTTCCTATTTGTCGGCGCGAACCGACCTAATACAGTTGGAAAACCACGGGTTGCTAGTCCGGACCCAAGATGGTCGCTTGATACGCTTCGTTGCTGCCCCCAACCTTGTTGACCGGCTTCGCAACCCTAGCGACCCAACTGTCGCAAATCCCTCAAACAACTGACTGACGCTGACCACCCAAAAGTAATAAACAACTAGTCTTCAGATTCGACTTGGTTGTTTCCGTTACACAATGCTCAAGGAGCTGAGACATTGACGTAAGACGCGCTGTGCATCCCTTTCATCGAATGGTTAGGAGAGTATTGGTTATTGAGGTTGGTGGCTTGGCTTCAGACTCGCCGCCGGAAGTCTACGCTCAGTCTAAGATGGAGTAACACGACTGCTCGACACAGAAACGCTGTTGGTTGGCCGCAAATCGGCTTTCTTGCTTTCTTGCTTTCTTGCATTCCGGCAAAGTCTCGGTGCTCACAAACCGGCGCAGTCGGCGACTAGGAGACACATCTTGATATTGACAAATCTTATCCTTTGAACGCATAAGAACCATAAGGTCCGGTAAGCTCTATCAAACTATGGACCAGTTGACCAACCCATACCGTCCCGGCGCGGGTACGCCACCACCCGCGTTGATCGGACGGGACGACATCATCGACCGCTTCGGTGTCACACTCAGGCGTACGCTCGCTGGACGACCAGGCAAAGGCTTCATTCCGATTGGCCTTCGCGGTGTCGGCAAGACGGTCCTGTTGAACAGGTTCGTCTCGATTGCGAGCGATGAAGGCATCAAGACAGCGTTCATCGAGTCCCCAGAGTCGGCCGACTTTGCCAGTCTGCTGGCGATTCGCCTCCGCAGGATCCTGCTCGAGATGAGTGCAGGAGCATTCAAGGCAGCCGTGTCGAAGGCGTTGAGTGCGTTGCGTTCCTTCACTTTGCAGTTACCCGACGGGTCGAGCATCGCCTTGGGCGTGGACTCGCTTGCAGGCTACGGCGATTCTGGAATCCTCTCGGAAGACCTGACGGATGTCCTCGTATCGGTCGGCGAAGCAGCAGCCCAGCAAAACACCGGCCTACTGTTGGGAATCGACGAAATCCAGTACCTGACATCCGAAGAACTAGGGGCTTTGATCGCCGCGGTCCACCGAACCACACAACTCGAATTGCCGGTGCTGCTCGTCGGTGCGGGCCTTCCTCAACTTCCCGGCCTCGCAGGTGACGCCAAAAGCTACGCCGAACGCCTCTTCGAGTTCCCCGAGATCGGTTCACTGTCACCCCAACAAGCAAGGCAAGCCTTAGCGCTTCCAGCGGCTGAGTTGGGGGTCGAGTACGAGGCCACGGCGCTCGACCGGCTTGTCGAAGAGTCGCACGGTTACCCGTATTTTTTGCAGGAATGGGGATATCACGTGTGGGACGGGTCACCACGCAGTCCGATCACGGTCGAAGACGTAAAATCGGTGCGTGCGGGTGTCGCCGCTACGCTCGACCGCAACTTCTTTCTGGTGCGGCTGAACCGCCTGACACCAAAGGAGAAGAAGTATTTGCAGGTGATGGCCAAACTTGGCCCAGGGCCTCACCGATCAGGTGAAATCGCCGCATGTCTCGGCGCGAAGGTTGAGTCGGTGGCACCGAGAAGGTCGGCTCTGATCACCAAGGGAATGATCTACAGCCCCAGCCACGGCACCACAGCCTTCACAGTTCCACTATTCGACGAGTTTCTACGCCGAACCGGCAAGGAGACATCCGCCTAAATAGCGCTCCGCGACCCACCGCAGTCACTACCCTGCGTTAGATTGGTGATGCGTAGATTGAAGCATTAGGAGGTGAAACTGATGTCTGCGACTGCTGACCACGTCAAGGCACTAGTGCGAAGCCACGGTTCAGGAGATCACCAGGCGTTCTATTCTGTTGCTCTCCAAGTCGCCGCGAAAGCCGCCCGTCAAGGTCACCATCGGTTTGCAACGGATCTAAAAAGCCTCGTTGACGAGGGGAAGGCGGAATCGAGACAGGGCACAGTCACTGCACTAGCGCAACCCCGAGGGGAACTAGCAGACCTAGTCGTGGCTAGGTACGCCGACGATCAACTCCACGATCTCATAGCGCCAAGAGATTTGATTGCTGCTCTGCGCCACGTCATCGCGGAACAGCGTCAGCGGCACTCCTTGATGGATCGAGGGTTCAACCCGGTTCATCGTCTCCTACTTGAGGGGCCACCCGGGACTGGCAAAACTATGACAGCTGCGGTACTTGCTCACGAACTCGATCTTGCCCTGTTGACAATCCGTCTAGATGCGCTCCTCTCCAAATACCTTGGTGAAACTGCTAGCAAACTAAGGACCATTTTTGAAGCTGTGGATTCCCAGAGGGCCGTGTATCTGTTCGACGAGTTCGACGCACTTGGCGGAGATCGCGCAGGTAACGATGTGGGTGAGGCGAGACGCATCCTCAACTCGTTCCTCCTTTTCATCGAGAACCTCGGGCCTGAAAGCATTGTCATCGCTGCCACGAACCACCGCTCTATTCTTGATCGGGCCCTCTTCCGCCGCTTCGACCTAGTACTCACCTACGCGCTTCCGACAGTCGATGAGTCACTTGCCGTTCTAAAAGGCCGGCTGGGTACACTCGGACAACGTGTGGGGTG
This sequence comes from Acidimicrobiia bacterium, assembly GCA_024421095.1. Lineage (GTDB taxonomy): Bacteria > Actinomycetota > Acidimicrobiia > Acidimicrobiales > Aldehydirespiratoraceae > VXYK01. The sequence continues at coordinate 1,873 of JAHQYM010000084.1, read as the reverse complement.
GAAGACCGTTGCCAAGCACACCGACGGATTGAGTCATGCCGAACTGGTCAAAGTCGCTGAGACCGCTGCAAAGCGAACTTTGCTCGCTGGCGACGAGCGAGTCGCGACGGCAACGCTGGTGGAAGCGCTAAAAGTGCGAAGAGGCACAGCGGGTGGTTGAACTTCAACGGAACCGTCCACACCTGTTAGTCAGCGGGCATGTGGACAACCGCGAGTTCAAACGGCCGGGTCGAGGTGACTTCAAAATTCGAGATGTAGAGGACCGACTTGCCCACGGTATGCGCCTTGCGAACGAAACGACGCGGGCGTTTGAGAGCCACGATGAGCACAAGGCTTCCTATGACACCGCGGAACTGGAGTCGCTTGGTGTGCTTCTTGCCATCGAAGGCGCTCCCGGATTCTCGTTGCACCTAGAGGCTCTCGATCAGCGGAGCAGACATAAATCGCCGATACCAAAGTGGATTCTTCTGAGTGTGAAATTGAACGTCGAGGACGACCGAGAGGTCGCACAGGTCTGGGTCAGTGACGAGTACCGATCGGCATTCCTAGAGGCGTTTGACAGGTTCGCTAACGAAGACGACAAACGTAACGGGAAGCCAAAGAACCGTAGGCTTGTCTCGAACATCGCCCAAGTTCGCTCCGCACTGTTGCGTGATCTCTGGCAGTCTGACGACCAACCACCGATGACTGGCCGACATTGGTGGGAGATCTGGCTCCGTCCAGAAGAACAAGCCATCGACCGTGCGAGGGCCTTTGCAGAATCTGTCGGAGGGCAAACCTCTCCGAGATGTCTTCGGTTCGACGACAGGTGGATGGTCATCCACCTGTGCGGCGGCGGCCTTTAGGAGGTGTCGATGCCGTCGACCGGGTCGTGGCCGGTGGTTCTGGCGGCAGGGTGTTGTTGTTCGGTGTGCGAGGTTGTCTGGTTTTTTCGCTGAGCCTGCTTGTCATGCGCGTGCCCGCGAGCGTTCTGAACAGTCGACTCTGTTCCGTCGCCGGCAACCGGTTGACCCGAGTCTGCACGGGTTCGATCGCGGTCTGCCCGATCCGTCGAGATTGTCAAGACCTCCCCTGACGAAACGGCCGAGCGCTCACCCGACGAGTTTCTCGCCGATTTATCCATTGAGGCGGTCGGGTGCTTACTCGGTTGGTGTGTTGGCGGTTCGTCGAGCGTGTTTCTGATCGGCTTATTCATTGAGGCGGTCGGGTGGTCGCTCGGTTGGTGTGTTGAGGGCTCATTCGATGAGACAAGCGAGCGCTCACCCGACGGGTCGCTCAAGGGATTCTCTGTTGGGCGGGTTGTGGGTTGGGTTGGGGGTTTGAGTTGGTATTTGCCGGTGTCGGGGTGTTTGTGGACTTGCCAGCCGTCGTCGTGGATTTTGTGGTGGCAGTCGTTGCATACTAATACGAGGTTTTCTAGGTTGGTGGGTCCGTTGTGTGACCACCAAATAATGTGATGCGCTTGACACCACAACGGGTTAGCGCCACATCCAATGCAGTGTTTGTCTCTTGCGATTAACGCGATGCGTTGAGCTTCGGTGGCGGTGCGCACCCGACGGCCGAGCCACATGTCTTGGGTTTTGGTGTCGAAGATTGATGGCAGCAGGTTCGCTTCTAACGCTAACTTGTGTAGTTCGGTGATTGGTATTGGTGACCCGTCAACCAACCGTGGGTTTTCGAGTTGTTGTTTGAGCACATCGAAATCGGCGATTACCAACAAGTCAGTAGCCACAGACCGGCTGTCATTAGTGGGTTCGCTAATCAGTTCGGCTAACGCGTCAGCCATGCGTTGTTGTGGTGTTGCACGGTTGTTGGGGTCCTCGCGATGCCAGAGTTGTCGTTCTTTGGCGGTCAACGCGGTGGCGATACGCGC
>JAHQYM010000229.1 GCA_024421095.1 Acidimicrobiia bacterium | reverse complement strand
AATCACGAATGAACCGGTTATTCGCACAAATGGCCGCCAACGTTTCTGACGAAGAGTTGGAACAGGTCCAAACCGACAAAGCATCGCTAAAAATGATCGCTGAAGTCGGTATCCGTCCAGTCGAAACCAAACCAGGCGAATTTGAAATCTACGCGCTCAACAGCCGAGGTCGCTCAATGCCGCCAATCGAGATCAACGGTGCTTCGCGGCGAGTATTGGCGCTTTCCTTCGTACTCGCGCTATGCATCGAATCCAAAACCCACGCTCCGCTAATCGCCGATTCTCTTTTGAACTTCATGTCGGGTACGGTGCGGCGGAACACTCTGCGAGTCACAGCGGAAAACTCAAGCCAACCGATTCTCATGCTGACGGGGTCGGACCTTGCGGCATCTTCAGAAGTAGAAACCGTGGAAAAGCACGCCGGCGCTACCTACACACTAACCGGGCAGTGGGACGCAATTGATGCCGGCGGCGGAGGCGATGTGGTGCATTGGACTGAGCAAAGACAGGTTTCGCTGGTGTGCGAATGTGGGCCTCGCGAGTATTGCCAAGTGTGCGAACGAGTCGGTTGGGATGATTCACCCGGCTGGAACAAACGAGATTAGGAAGGAAATCATGAACTACTTTACAACGCTGTTGTCGTCTAGGGCTTTTAGCCTCTACCTACCCCGAGACCTCAAGGACGACATTGAACGCTATGTGCTTCAGCACCAAAAAGTATCGACAACTCACGAGCGGGCTCCATTTCGCCGTCAACTGGACTTCTGGGCTCTAGCCGTAGCGGTAGCAATCGCCCATGACCTACCACCCCTCGACTCCCCCCCGTCAAAGTGGGGAGCCAAAGTCGTAGACACGCGCGCCGTGCAACTACCAGACGGCTTATGTGAGCTGTTAGCAGTCGTAGCAGTAGCCACTTTCGGCCCCAACCACGAAGGCGTTGACGACCCCAAACAAATCATTGACCTCGGCAACTGCCTAGCCGGCGCTGGCAGCCCCGAACTCCTAAAGAAACTCCAAGACCCCGAACTACGCACCACCCCCCTAGACAAAGCACTAGAGTTCGCAAGAACCACCCGCGCCAAAACCCTAATCCCCGAGTGAAATGGCAAGTAAAGCACCAGACATGTCACGGCTAAGGTTTCTAGATGATCGCAAACCAACCTGGCGGTGTCCCGATGACGAGATAGTGGAAGCTGTAATCACTCCGGCATTGCAAGTAGCTGATCGTTTCGACTGCATGGTCGGCTCGGACTCTCGG
>JAHQYM010000083.1 GCA_024421095.1 Acidimicrobiia bacterium | reverse complement strand
ACGCTAAACGCGACGTCGAAATCGCAACCCGGTTAGCCGAGTTACCGGCAACTAGTGGTGCGTTGGATTCTGGTGACATTCCTGTTGGTCACGCGCAGTTGATCGCCCGCGCTGCTGGTGAAAGCCCGATAGATGAGCGGTTACTTGTTGAAGCAGCGAACAATGAACCGTTTGATGAGTTCATGCTGACTGTGAAACTTCATCAACGCGATGTTGCTGTCGATGACGGGCAGTCTTTGTTGGATCGTCAACGCAAGAAGCGCAAAGCCCGTATCTTCGAGTCTTCTGATTCTGGTATGTTTGTGTTGACAGGTGAGTTCGACCAGATCACCGGGGCGCGTATCGCCACCGCGTTGACCGCCAAAGAACGACAACTCTGGAATCGCGAGGACCCCAACAACCGTGCCACACCACAACAACGCATGGCTGACGCGTTAGCCGAGTTGATTAGCGAACCCACCGGTGATAGCCGGTCTGTGGGTACTGACTTGTTAGTAATCGCTGATTTCGATGTGCTCAAACAACAACTCGAAAACCCACGGTTGGTTGACGGGTCACCAATACCAATCACCGAACTGCACAAGTTGGCGTTAGAAGCGAACCTACTGCCATCAATCTTCGACACGAAAACACAAGACATGTGGCTCGGCCGGCGGGTGCGCACCGCCACCGAAGCTCAACGAATCGCGTTGATCGCCCGAGACCAATGCTGCATTGGTTGCGGCGCTAACCCTTTGTGGTGTCAAGCGCATCACATTATTTGGTGGTCAAAGAATGGACCCACCGACCTAGAAAACCTCGTGTTAGTGTGCAACGACTGCCACCACAAAATCCACGACGATGGCTGGCAAGTCCACAAACACCCCGACACCGGCAAATACTACCTCAAACCCCCAACAGACAATCGCCCAGCCGCCCTGTCGAGCGAACCTCCAACCCACCAATCAGACGAGCGCCCAACCGTTTCGGTGGACAAACCGGCGAGTACCTCGTCAGGTGAACCATCAACTCGAGGGTCCGGAGAGTTCCCCACCGGTTCGGTCGGTGAGCCCTTGAGCGACCCATCAGATAAGCACCCGACCGACTCAACGGACAAGCCCTTGACCCGCCCAAACGAACAACGTCCCGCCCTTTACGCGGACAAGCCCTCAACCCGCCCAGCAGATCAACGCCCGACCGACCCAACAGATGAACCCTTGACCCAACAATCGGGTCAACGCCCAACCGTTCCCTCGACCAACCGGCCGGGTCAATTCCCGAACGTTCCGGTGCGTGAACCCCCAACCCGCCCAGCAGACCAACGCCCGACCGACGCAACAGAAAAACCCTTGACCCAGCCAGCAGATCAGCCCCGGGTTGCCTCGAAGGATGAACCCTTGACCCGCCAATCGGGTCAACGCCCAACTGTTCTGTCGGGCAAGTCAGCGAGAACCTCGTCAGATGGGTGCTCGATCAGCGGGCCGGGTCAATTTCCGGACGTTCCGGTGCGTGAACTCCCAACCCTCCCATCGGCTGAACGCCCGACCAACTCAGCAGATAAACCGCGGGTTGCCTCAACAGATGAACCCTTGACCCGCCCATCGGGTCAACACCTCATCGTTTTGCCGGACGAGTCGACGAAGGTCTCGTCAGATGGGTCCTCGACCAGCCGGCCGGGTCAATTTCCGGACGTTCCGGTGCGTGAACCCCCAACCCGCCCATCGGCTGAACGCCCGACCAACTCAGCAGATGAACCCTTGACCCAGCCAGCAGATCAGCCCCGGGTTGCCTCGAACGATGAACCCTTGACCCGCCAATCGGGTCAACGCCCAACTGTTCTGTCGGACGAGTCGACGAAGGTCTCGTCAGATGGGTGCTCGATCAGCGGGCCGGGTCAATTTCCGGACGTTCCGGTGCGTGAACTCCCAACCCGCCCAGCAGGTCAACGCCCGACCAACTCAGCAGATAAACCGCGGGTTGCCTCAACAGATGAACCCTTGACCCGCCCATCGGGTCAACACCTAATCGTTTTGGCGGACGAGTCGACGAAGACCTCGTCAGATGGGTGCTCGACCAGCGGGCCGGGTCAATTTCCGGACGTTCCGGTGCGTGAACTCCCAACCCTCCCATCGGCTGAACGCCCGACCAACTCAACAGATAAACCCCGGGTTGCCTCAATCGATGAACCCTTGACCCGCCAATCGGGTCAACACCTAATCGTTTTGCCGGACGAGTCGACGAAGGCCTCGTCAGATGGGTCCTCGACCAGCGGGCCGCATGAAATTCCGAACGTTCCGGTGCGTGAACCCCCAACCCGCCCAGCAGATCAACGCCCGACCCAAAACGCGAAGCGACACTTTTTTTTGGGGGCTTGGGCATGGTCGAACGAATGTTGAGCACTCAACAAAACGGGCTAGTCTGCGAACGTGGCAGAAGAGCACACCGGCAACCCAGGTGCAGGCGATCATAGTTGGAGTACCGCTCGCGATTCCTTGACGTTGCTTGTAGGTGAACGTAATCGTGCCACCTTTGAAGTCTTGCTCTGGACGTTTAGAACGGGTCGCCAACTTGAAGCGCTATTGTCGGACACCTTGCTAGAAGAAGGTCTTGACACCTCAGAGTTCACGGTCTTGTGCGCTCTGCTCGTGCAAGGCCCACCCCATCGCCTAGCCGCTGGTGACATCGCCGATCGCCTAGTGCAAACTACAGGCGGAACAACCAAAACAGTTCGCCGATTAGAAGTCCGCGGGCTTGTACAACGTGTTGACGACCCAGACGACAAACGCCGCGTGGTGATCGAAATGACCAAAGCCGGAGCCGAATTAGCTCGATCATCTTTGGAACTCGCGCTTGATACTTTCGACCTTGATATCGGCGAGTTAGATGTGGCGGAACGCACGGAACTAGGTGCACGGATAGCACGACTTTCTGAAGAATTAGGTGAACGCGTCCGCCGCCGATAGCAATACCTAGAGTTCGCTGGTGCGCTGCTTCACTTCGGCTACGGCTCCGCGAAGGTTGTCAATCTCGCGTTCAATCGGATCGTCGTCGCTCAAGAACACGAATACCATTCGTTTGACGTTTAACCGAGTGGCTGCTTCCAAAGCCGCCACGTAACTTGCTCCCTGCAACCGGTAGCGGTCAAGTTTGTCGGACAGGTCTTCCTCGTTGCCCACATGGTCTGTTTTCCAATCGACCACAACCAAATCCGAACCTTGACGATAGAGCAAGTCAATGTATCCCTCTACTAGGCGCCCACCAACATGCGCGCCGACCCAGACCTCACGCCAATGCTCGGCTATCGACGCTTGTTGCGCAACGTTTGACGCGAGAGCCGTGCGGGTCATGCGCTCCACAACCGATCTTTGGGGGCGCACCCCTTCTGCTGCGACTTGGGTGGCCACGGCTTCTTCTAATCCCGCGCCGCTAGCCAAATCAATTTCTTGCAATACTCCATGAACGGCTCGTCCAACCGCCGTTCCATAGCGACCTTTTCGCCACGGCGACCAATCCAGGTTCGCGCCATCTTTTTCTAACCCAGGGCTGGTTTCGGCGGCTACGCTTCGTGCTAATGCGGTGGCGGTAACCACCTGAGGCCGGCTTGCCTGGCCGATCGCCTTGGTGCGCTGCGTTTGCCAATCACTTCTTTCCAGAAGGGGTCGGCGGGGAACTTTCTTGAATGGGGCCAACGTATTTCCACTAGGCACAAACGGTTCGCCGTATTTTGAACCTAGAGCGGGCTCAGCCAACACGGTTGCGTTAGTGCGCTCTTTGCGGCCAGCATCAAGGCGATGCAAGCAGAGGATTAGATGATCGCGGGCGCGCGTTGCGGCCACATACAGCAATCGCAACCGCTCGTGGTCTTCCATCGCTTCATTGAGGGGCTTCCAATTTTCGTATTCTTGAGACGCTATCCGACTTGAAATCTTCAATATGGGGGGTTGGTTTGGTGGGTAATGCACTACCGGCCCGCGTTCACGTTTGGTGAACCGATCAGTCATGCCGGCCAGCACGGTGATTGGAAATTCGAGCCCTTTGGAACCGTGGATTGTCATTATTCTGACGCTGTCGTCGTCCGTTTCGGGTAGTACATTTTCAGACACTCTGGCGCTTTCGTCGCCTTGACGGCGCGCCCATTCAAGATAGGCGCGCAGACCCGTTCCCCCGGCGCTACTCCAAGCTCTAGCTTGGTCGACCACGAAGCGCAAACGTCGCCATACGTCGCGCCCGGCGCCGGTTGCAGCCGCACTTTCGAGCACGGCTCGTTCACGGATGAGCCGATCCAGCACACTCGCTGGGGTATACCAGTGGTGTTCTTGATGTAGTCGTTGGAGGTGTTCGAGCGCTTCGCCGACAACGTGATGCTCGTAACCATCTGGCAAGGGCCTGATAAACGAAAATCTACCGTTGTGTGCGTGTCGCCAGTTGGCGAGGTCGTCATCGCCGCAACCATACACAAATGACCGCAACGCGGAGACGGTTGCCAATTCGTCAGTCGGATCAGAAATGGCACGCAAGGTGAGCATCAGTTCGCGAACCTCACGGCTGTTGTAAACGAGGCTTGATGTTTCGGCTCGATAGGGAATCGCGCTGGCTTCAAGGGCGCGTTGCAGACTCGTTAAACTGTTGCGTGTGGGCAACAAAATGCACACGTCGCTGGGGCGTGCTTTACGCCAGCCAGTCTCCGGGTCTTCAACTTGCCACGAACTCTCAGCTGCGAGCACATCTCGCAAAGCTGCTGCCACATCAGCGGTTTCTCGTTCTCGTAGTTCGGCTGCGCGCAACGGTTCGGTAATGGGATCGCTACCCAATATTGCTACCGCGGGATTTTGGGTGTCGTGGCCGAGACGAAACGCCGAGAGTGCTTCGTAGTTCGGTTGACTTCCTTCGGCGGGTTTTATCAACGCCGAGAAAACATCGTTGATGAAACCGATAATCGGTTGCACAGTGCGGAAGTTGACGGTGAGCGAAGCGCGGTCGGTGTAATGGTCTCGTGCGGTCAAGTAAAGGCTGATATCGGCTCGACGGAATCGATAAATCGATTGCTTCGGGTCGCCAACAAAAAACAGTCGTCCCGGTTCCACTGGCAACTCACGCCAGTCGCGGTTTCCTACCGCAACGCTGTTGGTGGCTATCAACACCGCGATCTCAATCTGGATTGGGTCGGTGTCTTGAAACTCGTCGAGGAGCAGGTGGGTGTATTGGCGGTTGAGAGCGGCACGGACCTCATCCCCAGTCGTTTCGTGACGCAGCAACTGACGAGCCCGCACCAACAAGTCGTGAAATTGTAAAGACCCGGCGACGCGCCGTGCTTCTGCCGTGGACAACACGAACTTGCCAATTCGAGCGCCGAGTTGAGCGAGCGCCGCAGCGCTGATCTGGCGCACAACTTGGTCGCATTGTTGCCCCAACGCTCGTATTTCATCGCGCACTTCATCGACTTCGATTGCCCAGTTGCGTTGTTTACCTGAAATGCCGGGTTTTACCGCTTTGCTAGCGCCGTTTTTGCCAATCGCCATGTGGTCCACTAAATACAGGGCCTCAATGTGGTCGAAGGCGTTGGCTAATTCCGCACGGTTTTTGGCAACTTTTTCAAGATGCAGGAACAATTTGTCGGTTGGGTCGCTGCAATGTACTCTGAGTGCCAACACGCGGTCGAACTGCGCTAGCAATGCGCTGCTATCAAGCGGACGCATCTCGCTAGGGTTCAAGTCGAGCCGCTGTTCAATCAAGTCCCAATTGTTGGACATTTGCCGAGCCAATGCCCGCAACGGATCGAGACCCACACCTATCGCTTCGAGCGAGAGTAGGGCTTGGGCTGCGGAGTGATCTTCAAGGAGATCATTGCAGAACTCCTGCCATTGCTGCTCAAATTCGATTTGTGAACCGATTTCGTCAAGCACTTCAATACCCGGCGGGAGCCCAGCTTCAACGGGATGTTCAGCGAGAATGCGTTGAGCGAAGGAATGCAATGTGCCCACAGCCGCGGCATCCAATTGTTGTAACGCTAGGCGTGCTCGGGGAGAGGGCGATCGTTCGAAGCGTTCCCGAATGCGATCCCGAAGTTCCACAGCCGCTTTGTCGGTGAAAGTAATCATGGCGATCGAATCCATAGGCACGCCGTCTTCGGTGACCAATGCAGCAACCCGGTCTACTAGAGCGCGGGTTTTGCCTGTGCCGGCACCCGCTTCGACAAAAATGCTTTTGGAACGTTCGGTGAGTATTCGTTGGCGTTGAACGCTATCGGAGGGCAGACGAGTGGAGGTATCGGGTTCAGGCATTGTCGTCTCCGATGATGGCGATGTAGGGTGCTAAATCAGGGTCATTTTGTTTCCTTAGCCAGTCTGAGTGTTGATGAGAGAGCCCCAAACCGTCGGGTTCGCAAGAATCGCAATCAACCCACGTTCGGAAACCCGGGGCTGCTGGGTGTGCGGGGAAAAGCCCAGATTCGATCCCTTCAATAATGTTGGCTACGGTTTGCAAACCTTCAGTTTCAAGGGCCTCGGTGACGCGATAACCACAGAATTCGAAGCCGCTTTTGCGGGTGACGAACCAGTACATGCCGTCGATAGGGTTTTCTTGCGGGCATTCGCGCTGGCGGCTGTTGGCATTGAGCAACTGTCGAGCAGCGACTGCATAGAGCACAAGCTGCAAGACAGTTCCGCCACGCAGCGGGTCGGCATCGAGGTTGTTGTATTTTCTGGTGGAGCCGGTTTTGTAGTCGAGTACTAACAAGTGCCCATCGGCCCCAACGTCTAATCGGTCGATCGCTCCGCGCAGGCTGATGCGCTGGCCGTTTGGCAAAATGAGTGGCACCGCAGCTCGTTGACTAGCGGGCATACCGAAGCGCAGTTCAAGCGCATACGGGGTGGTCTGGTTATGTTTGCGTGCGGCGGAATCGGCTGCGCTGAAGGTGAGTAAGTCGTGCAAGAAAATCCGCTTGTGGCGCTGCCAGTAGACGCTATGTCCGACCAGTCCACGTTCCTCAAGGCGCGCCGCTTCTGCGTTGCCGATAGCGGTCAATCGCTCGACTTGAGTTTCACTCCACGCTTGGTTCGGCGATGGCAAGGTGCCGTTGGTTTGCGCTTCAGAAATCCAGTGTTCAAGTACTCGATGCACCAATGTGCCGAAATCCAGAGCAGTGATGCGATGTTGTTCGCTGGGGTCTTCGACCGCATCCACCCCGAGGACATGCCGTACGAAGTAAGCGTGTGGACATTGCGCCCATTTTTCGAGCCTGCTGGCGGAGGTTAGTTCGGATTGTTTTCGTAACGCGGCTTTGCTCTCGGCGCTAAGTCGGCCTTGCAGGTTTCCGTCGAAACGCGTCAAGCGTGAAGATGACCGGTTGGTTATCAAATCAACTCCAAGGCGTATTTCTCGGCGTTGCAGCAATGGTGGAGCTTGGTTGACGGGTTTGTCGTCGTCTGTCCAGTCGAGAAGTGCGCGCATGTCGTATTCTTGTGCGTGGGCGGGAAAGCTGGTTGATCGTAGGCCAGCAACGAAAGAAGGAACCTCAACCAACCAATCACCGGTTTCTCGTGCCAACTCTTCGGCTGACGGGCGCACCGCGTCGCGCGCTTGGCAAGTGTCAAGCAACCAACGGCTAGGAGACCGTTGTGCGCTTTTGCGTAGATCTCCGCGAGGAAAAAGAACCAGGGTGTGTTTCGCGGCGGCCATCACTGCTAGTAAGCAGCGATGTTGATTGTTGGTGCGGTCTGCTTGGGTTGCCAGACCGAAGCTCCCAGCGCCACGCACATTGTCTGGTAGTAGTGGGTCGTCACGTTGCCTCGACGGCATCGTCCCCTCCGCTAACCCCAAGACGATTGCTAAATCTAGTTCTAGTCCTACAGCATCGGTGACCGGCGAGACCAAGACACCTGTCCCAAATGTCCCATGGTTTTTGAGGTCGTCTCCGAGTTGCAGTGCGAGCGCATTTCTGAACGCTGTTACACCTGGGTTGGGGTCTATCCCATCAAGTTCACCGATCTTGTTGATGGCGTCAAGGACTCGTTCGGCGAAACTTTGTTCGGGCTCAGGCCAACCTTGGCGGGCGGTGTCGTTGCCGAGATAGTTGGTGACTAACCCTTTACACCAGTTGGCCAACTCACGCCAAGTTCTTTTGTGCGACCCAGTAGATAAATCGTCTGAGAGCCTGGTTACAAACTCAACTAACTGCTCAGCGCGTTGCGCTTCGGTTTCAAGCCGACGCACCCGCCATTGCTGTTCGGGGTCGTTGCGAAAACTCTCGGCCTCATGCAGGCGGTCTTCGTGGAAGCGATCAAGACGAGATTTCCATTGCTCGCGACCTCGCACCACCCCGGCGGCTCGCGCCACTCGCTCCCAGGCCGCGGTCGGTGCCAAGCGCCGATCCTGAGTGCGCACCGGCGCTCCAGCCAACCACGCAAACACACCGAGGCGCGACAAGTCTTCTGGGTCTAGTGCCAACATGTTGAGCACGAAACGTCCCATAAGTGACGAAGCACTGGTTTGCGTTGATCTGCCGCACCACTCGATGCCGGCGGCAGCGAACGCGTCCGCGATGGTGGCGCTGTATGGTTCGTGGCTACCGTACAACACTGCGCAGCGCGCCAAAGGTGTGCCTTGTCGTGCGGCTTCGATGATCTTGCGTAGTGCTTGGCGGACTTCGTCATCCGCATCGGAAACGCTTATCGCGCTGCTAGCGATTGGAACTTCGATTGACGCTGACGCTGACGGTGACGCTGATGATGACGTTGATGGTGACGCAGACGGTGACGGTGGCGTTGGTGGTGGTTGAGCGATGTGGGTACCTGCATCGGGTCGGGTAAGGGACGCTGATGTTGACGGTGACGTTGATGATGACGTTGATGGTGACGCAGACGTTGACGGTGGCGGTGGCGGTGGTTGAGCGATGTAGGTACCTCCATCGGGTCGGGTACGGGACGCTGATGTTGACGGTGACGGTGATGGTGGCGGTGGTTGAGCGATGTGGGCACCTCCATCGGGTCGGGCAGGTGACGGTGACGTTGACGCTGACGGTGACCAGGTTCCGCCGAGTTGTTGCACCGTATTTTTCACTACGTTGTCGGCCTCGGCAACTCCGCTTGATGCTGCGATGACATGCAACTCGGCTTTGTCTTTGAGGGCTTTGAGCATTGCG